>JBGSYY010000651.1:0-3266 GCA_041750675.1 Isosphaeraceae bacterium
AAGCCAAGCCCGCCGATCCGGCCCCCGCCGCCGAGCCGGCCAAACCCCTCTCGCGCCTCGACCAGCTCCGCAAGGAAGCCGCCGACAAGGCCAAAGCCGGAGGCGGGTCACCATGAGCGCAGGAGCCAGCGCAGGAAGGCTCGTCAACGACTGGCCGCGTTACTCCGAATCGGTTGGATCATCAAGTGGCCCGCGGGCGGCTCACCTAGCCTACTCTCTCGTCCTGACTGGCCCGACTTCGTTTTCGCTTTCCACGATACGGATGAAATCGGGCCAGTCATGCTGCAACGCGTCGCGAAGAAAACCGGACTGACACCCGACGATCTGTAATCACTCCCGAGACGACCACTTCTATGAATATCGCTACACTCTTCCTCATGATCGCCTGTCTGTCTTGGTCCGCGATCAGTCGGGCCGACGGCCCCGCCCCCGCCAAGCTCGAAGTCTTCCCACCCGACATCCAGCTCTCGACCGCCCGCGACCGCCAGCTCCTCGTCGTCCAGGCGACGTACGCCGATGGCATCACGCGAGACGTCACCGCCGAGTCTCAGATCACCCCGGCCAACCCCGCGCTCGTCCGGCGCGAGGGAAACATTCTGTGGTCCGCCGCCGACGGTGAAACGAATCTGGCTGTCAGCTTCTCCGGCCAATCCGTTGATGTCCCCCTCAAGGTGGCCGGTTCGGCCGCCTCGCCGCCCCTTTCGTTCCGGCTTGACGTCATGCCCGTTTTCATGCGGTCCGGGTGCAACACCGGAAGTTGCCATGGCGCCGCCCGTGGCAAGGACGGCTTCCGCCTCTCCCTCTTCGGCTTCGACCCCGACGGCGACCACCACCGCCTCACCCGCGAGATGGTCGGCCGCCGCGTCAATCTCGCCATTCCGGCCGATAGCACGCTGCTCGAAAAATCGATCGGCGCTGTGCCCCACACCGGCGGTACCCGGTTCGACGCCTCAAGCGAGCTGTACGCCACCCTACGCGACTGGATCGCCGCCGGCGCTCCCAACGACGACCCGGCTCAGATTCCTCAACTCGTGAATATCGAGCTGTATCCTCGCTCCGCCGTGCTCGACGGCGCAGGCTCGACCCAGCAAATGACCGTCCGCGCCAGGTATTCCGACGGCTCCGACCGCGACGTCACCAGCCTCGCCGTCTTCCTCACCAACAACGAAACCTCCGCCCAGATCAGCCCCGACGGCCTTATCACCGCCGCCGACCGTGGCGAGGCGTTCGTCATGGCCCGGTTCGGTACCTTCACCGTCGGCTCGCAAATCCTCGTCCTGCCCAAGGGCCTCCAGTTCCAGTATCCCGACGAGCCTGAGGCCAACTACATCGACGGACTTGTCGCCCAGAAACTCCGCAAGCTGCGCATCGAACCCTCGGGCCTTTGCTCCGACGAGGAATTCCTCCGCCGCGCCACCATCGACATCGCCGGCCTCGCCCCCACGCCCGTTGAATACCGCCAGTTCATGGCCTCCACCGAGCCGGATAAACGCGCCAAGCTCGTCGACACCCTGCTCGAGCGCAAGGAGTTCGCCGAGATCTGGGTCAACAAGTGGGCCGAACTGCTCCAGGTTCGCGAAATCCCCAATCAAATCTCCAAGAAAGGGATGTTCCTCTACTACAACTGGCTCGTCGATCGGCTCCAGAACAACACGCCGATGGACCAGCTCGTGCAAGAAATCCTCGGCGCCAGCGGCGGCACCTTCGCCAACCCGGCCACCAACTTCTATCAAACCACCAACGACCCGCTCCTGCTCACCGAAAACGTCGCCCAGGTCTTCATGGGCATGCGCGTCCAGTGCGCCCAGTGCCACAACCACCCGTTCGACCGCTGGACGATGGACGATTACTACAGCTTCAAGGCTTTCTTCGCCCAGGTCGGCCGCAAACAGGCCGAGGATTATCGCGAGACGATCGTCTTCAACGCCGCCGGCGGCGAGTCCAACCACCCGGTCGGCGGCCGTGTGATGAAGCCCAAGTTCCTGGGCGGCGTCGAGCCTGAGATTCCCCCCGGTGGCGATCGCCGCGTCATCCTCGCCAAATGGCTGGCTAGCCCCGAAAACCCGTTCTTCGCCAAGAGCCTTGTGAATCGAGTCTGGGCCCACTTCTTCGGACTCGGCATCGTCGATCCGGTCGACGACTTCCGCGTCTCCAACCCCGCCTCCAACCCCGAACTGCTCGACGAGCTGGCGACACGCTTCACCGCCACCAAGTACGACCTCAAGCAGCTCGTCCGCGAGATCTGCAACAGCCGCACCTATCAACGCTCGACCCTCCGCAATCCCTCCAACGAAACCGACGAGAAAAACTTCGCCCACGCCAACCTGCGTCGGATCAAGGCCGAGAACCTGCTCGACATCATCAGCCAGGTCACCAACACCAAGGACGACTTCCCCGGCCTCCCGCCCGGCGCACGCGCCGTGCAAATCGCCGATGGCGCGGTCAGCACCTATTTCCTCACCACCTTCGGCCGCGCGACCCGCGAAACCGTCTGCTCCTGCGAGGTCAAAATGGAGCCGACCCTCTCCCAGGCCCTCCACCTGCTCAACGGCGACACCGTCAACGGCAAGATTCAGCAAGGCGGCGTCCTCTCCAGCCTCATGGCCGAGAAATCGACCCCCGAGGATCGCATCAACGAGCTCTACCTTCTGACGCTCGCCCGCATGCCAACCGCCCCCGAGCTGGAAAAGCTCACCCCCTTGCTTCACGACAACCCCAACCCCGAACAAGCCCTGGGCGACATCTTCTGGGCTTTGCTCAACAGCCGTGAATTCTTGTTCAATCATTGAACACTCAAGCGAAGGTGGGGACCGGCTCCAAGGTCAGCCCAGGTGCCCATCCCCATTGCGATGAATTTCCCCGCGATCGGGGTGGCTGAGTGGGGGTAACGAGTCACCGCACAGCGCCGCACCTTGATTCAACAGTTCCCTACAGAGATCCACCCCCCCATGAACCGCCTGATACTGGCCGTCGTCCTAACCCAGATCACCCTGCCCGCACGTGCCCAGGACGACGCCGCCAAGAAACCCACCTTCGCCGACAACGTCGCTCCGATCTTCGCCGCCAAGTGCAACGCCTGTCACAACAATGACAAGAAGAAGGGCGGCCTCGTTCTCGACGCCTACACCTCGCTGATGCAGGGCGGAGCCTCGGGCGCGGTCGTCGAGCCGGGCGATCCCGACAACTCGCGGCTTTATCTCCTCGTCGCCCACGAGGAAGAGCCGGCCATGCCCCCCTCCGCCCCCAAGATCCCCGACGCCGACATC
>JBGSYY010000652.1:0-8620 GCA_041750675.1 Isosphaeraceae bacterium
TTGCCGGCGGCGTCGAGGACGAACGTCGTGACGATCGAGAGTGGGTCCTTGACCGTCTCCAGGCGCCGGTTGCTCAGCGCGTCGACCCGCGCCGTGATCCGGCCGTCCAGATCGAACGCCTGGGTCATCGGGCCGAAGCCATGAGTTAGGAGTAGGGTATCGCCAAGGGTCACGTTCATGGGTTCTTACACTTGCGGATAATCCGAATGCCTTCTGTTCCCTCCCGCAACGTCATCATCATCGTTTTCCGTGTGCGTCCGCATGCCGGGCCTTGTCCGAGAGCCGGATGCGGGAAATCCGCCCGTCCGGTTCGACGAGCGGGGAGTGGAAACGGAGCGTCAGCCACCGCGCCACTCCTCGACTCTACTTCCTCCCTTTTCTCCCAACATTCTGGACCAGTCAATCCAGCAACTGCTTCTGGAGCTTCCCGTCGGGCTCATGGCTTCGAATCTGCGGTGACCCATCAGCTCGCACGCCCAGGTGGAGCCGAACTTGTCCCTCTCGATCAGAAAGGTTGACGCCTGCTGATCCGTTCGCTAGCACTGAGAGTGCAATACTCCCTTTATCTTGCGTATCGCTCATCAGCACATTGCTGGAGCCATCTTTCGGCACGGTGATGATGATGCCTGCGCCTTCTGCAAGGTCGTAAAGCGTAAGAGCGGCACGATCATCCGCGTCGATTCCGAAATGGATTCTCTCACGACGCTTCCCATCGAGCAGACTGAACCCGAACGAGCCATCGGGACGAGTGCCGGCCACCAAGCGAGCGTTGCCCTGGTCGTCGCGCATGATTAAGGTTTTGAAAACGCCGACATCCTCCCGTCGCGCTTGCGATCCCCCAAGCAGAAAGAGACCATTGAAGGAGATGGAAACGACAAGCACCAGTCTCGCGCACATCTGAGTACTGGGCGGCTTGCCGCGGTCGCTTCGAAGGGGATTGACCACTGTTCGACTCCGTAGGTCACATTGAACATGGCGTGACGGGGGTGAGCGACTTAGCCTGAGCCTCTCTGTACTACTCGACGCCTCTTAACGTGAATGAGGTGATGGCGTGGAATCCTGCCCTTGATCGGCAGGAATAGGATGTACTGGAGGAGAAAAGGTGTCAGGAACCGATTATTGGCAGTTGGGCAGGTCCAGGGTATGTTCGGCCATCATGGGACGACCACAGCGGGCGGGTGGCCAGGGCAAATTCTTCGTGCCCTGGGCTTCGGGCTATGCGGTGACAGTGAAGAGATCGAGAGGTTTTGACGCGGCAAGCCAGGTCATCGGTCGGACTCCCTCACCCGGGCACCCTTCGAAGACTCACTCTGCCCGGGCCACCCGTCCGTGAAAAGGCCGAGTGGGTATAGGCTTGGCGGGTGGCGAGACGAGGTGGCCCGGCCCATGTTCCAAACGCTATGTTATCCGACCTTGGACCGTGTTGAGGTGGAATAAAGCGGGAAGTGGGGGGCGGGGACGGCTGTGGTGGAAGGGGTGACCGCTTCGGTGAGGAGGAAGGGGGCGGGGCCTCGGTGGACTTTTTGGTGGACATCGGCGAAGCCGGCGGCGGCGCAGAGGTCGCGCATGCGCTGGCGGGAGCAGTGGTGGACCTCGCCCTCGATGGTGGCGACGCAGATGTCGTAGATGAGCCAGCCCCAGGGGGCGTCGCGGTAGCCGTCGATCAGGAGCAGGCGGCCGCCGGGCTTGAGGACGCGGCACATCTCGGCGACGGCGCGGTCCTGGCGGGGATAGTGGTGGAAGCTGTTGGCGCAGGTGACGACGTCGAAAGCGCCGGAGTCGAAGGGCAGGTGCTCGCTATCGCCCTGGACGGGCTGGACGTGGGCGGCGTGGGTCTTCCAGCGTTCGGCCCCCCTGGCGAGCATGCCGGCGACGAGATCCATGCCCCAGATCTTGGCGGTGGGCATGGCCTCGCGGAGTCGTTCGGCGAAGACGCCGGTGCCGCAACCGATGTCGAGGACGCGGAGGGGGCGGTCGGCGTGGCTCGCTTGAATCCTGGCGATCAAGGCGCGGTGCGAGGGGCCGAACAGGAGTCGCTGGAGGATGCTGCGATCGTAGCTTCGGCTCCAACGGGTGAATTCCTCGGTCGCCTGGTGCTTGTCGTAGCCCATGATGGGTGGCCTCCCTGCCGCCGCCTTGGTGTTCTCTGGTGCGCCTCTTTTGGAGCATTGCGGATTGTCTGGAGACGGAAGCGCGACGGTTGGTGTACCCCAGGGGGGTAGGGCGTGCAAGGCCGGATTCGCGGGGAAGTGGGGTGTCTCCGTTGACGGTGGTCCGTCGTTCGGAAACTGCGATCCAAAAATAGCCCGATGGAGGAGATAGGGAAGGGGAAGGGTCTGGCAGGAGTACGACGTTCCGCCTTTGCTTGCCGGGCAGGGGGGGGTGTGGATAAGGTAATGGAGTACTGGCTGTCCCCATGCGCGCCCCGGGACGGCTTCCGCCAAAATTCCCTGCCTTCAATCCTCGCGAAAGCGAGCCAGATCCGCCCGTGTTCTGGCGAATCCACCCCCACCCGTCGGCGATCCTCGCATTTGCGTCAATCAAATCGGGGAATGGCACCTCACGAGCCAGTTGCCGATTTGATCGAGGTTGCACGGCACGCTTCCTGAACGTTGTTAGGAGAGGCATCGCGATGCGCCTTCGAACTGTAGACGCTTATCGGATGACCGCGGTGGTCGGACTGTTGGCTGTGGTCGGCGCTGCGGGATGGGTGCGGCCTTCGGGCACCGACAGTCCGCCGGAGGTCGCGGGAGAGCCGCATCGGTCGCCGATCGCACTGGCGGTCTCGGCGGATGGATCACGGTTGCTGACGGCGAATCAGACATCGGGGAGCGTCTCGCTGATCGATCCGGCGGCGGGAAAGGTCCTGGCGGAACTGATGACGGGGGATCGGCCGGCGGGAGTGGCGTTTACTCCGGACGGAAGTCGGGCCGTCGTCTCGCACTGGTTTGGTTACGACGTGGCGATCCTGGACGTCAGCTCCGACGGACTGGCGATCGCGGGTCGAGTGGAGGTCGGTCCGGAGCCTCGTGGCGTGGTGATCGGGGCGGATGGGAAGACGGCGTATGTCGCGGTGGGTGTGGCGAACGAGGTGGTTCGGATCGACCTGGACGCGAAGAAAGTGACGGGTCGCCTGGAGGTACCTCGCGAGCCTCGCGCGTTGGCGATCGCGCCGGATGGTCGGACACTGGTGGTGGGATGCGCTCGGGCGGGGGTGATGGGATTGATCGATCTGGAAGGTTGGTCGATCCGACACGTGCAGGGGGTGGATGGAGCGAATCTTCGTCAGGTGGCCATCGATCCGAAGGGCGAGCAAGCCTATGTAACGAACATGAAGAATCGTGAGTTTGCGACGACGAAGCAGTTCATCGACCTGGGGTGGGTGCTGGGTCAGCGAGTGAGCCGGGTGAAGTTGGATGGAAGCAAGCGATACGAGACGCTTTCGCTCGATCCGCAAGGCAGGGCGGCGGGGGATGCCGATGGGCTGGCGATCTCCCCCGATGGATCGATTCTGGCGGTGGGGCTGGGGGGAACGCACGAGTTGATGTTGTTTCGCACGGACCTGCGGCGGTTGCCCTGGCGGCAAAACGGTTCGCGTGACGTGATGTCGCCGGATCTGATCAACGACCAGGAGGGGCGCTGGACGCGAATCGCGCTGGGCGGGCGGCCGACGGAGCTGGCGTTCTCGCCCGATGGCGGGCGGCTCTATGTGGCGAATTACCTTTCGGACGCCGTGCAGGTGATCAATGTGAAGCGAAATGAGTTGGAGGCGACGATCGACCTGGGTGGGCCGTCGGAAATCTCGCTGGCGCGAAGGGGCGAGGCGATCTTCCACGACGCGGGGCGTTCGTTCAACCAGTGGTATAGCTGCAACACGTGCCACAGCGACGGAGGCCACACGAACGGACAGGATTTCGACACAATGAACGACGGCTGGCACGACTTCAGCTCCTCCCACGATCGGAGCCGCAAAAAGGTGCCGAGCTTGCGCCGAGTGGCCGAGACCGGGCCGTGGACCTGGCACGGTTGGCAGACGAGCCTTGACGAGGCGATGAGCGAGTCGTTTACGAAGAGCATGCAGGGGCCGCCGGCAAGCGAGGAGGATGTTCGGGCCATTGTCGCCTACCTGAAAACCCTGGACTATCCTCGGAATCCGCATGTGGACGCGGATGGGTCGATCTCGGAATCAGCGCGGCGGGGTCAACAGGTTTACGAATCGTCGAAGGCGGCGTGCGCGACCTGCCACGGCGGCCCGGAGTTGACGGACGGGAAGATTCACAGCGTCGGTCTGGAGGCGGGGGGCGATGTCTACAAGGGCTACAACCCGCCGTCGCTGCGCGGGTTGTACGACAAGGACCCCTTTCTGCACGATGGTCGGGCTGCGGATCTGGTCGAAGTGTTGACGAAGTACCACGCACCCGAGGATGTGACGGGGCTCGGCGAACTGACGGCCGAGGAGCTTGGCGATTTGATCGAGTATTTGAAGACGCTTTGAGTTGGGGGGGCTTGGGATTCGCTACGGGGACTGTCGAAAGAAAGCATGAGTCCGATAGACTCTGTCGAATTGCATAGACTATCCACCGCAGCGCAACGCAAGCCCCTCCAAAGTCGGCGTGCTGCTGCTGAGATTGGTTGCAGCTTGCCCATTGGTGGGACCCATGGACTTTTTGACGAAGCTGTTGGATCCCTCCGGGTTTCCACCGCGCTGGCATTGTGGGCGCTGGACTGCCGCGCATGGCTGGCTGCATATTCTCTCGGACCTGGGAATCTGGTCGGCGTATTTCGCGATACCGTCCCTCCTCGTGTACTTCTTGTGGAAACGGCGGAACCTGCCGTTCCGGAGGATTTTCTTGTTGTTTGGCGCGTTCATCCTCTCGTGTGGGACGACGCACCTGATGGAGGCGATCCTCTTCTGGTGGCCGGCGTATCGGCTGTCTGGCGTGTTCAAGCTGGTAACCGCGCTGGTGTCATGGACGACGGTGCTGGCGTTGGTGCGTGTGGGACCGCGCGTGCTGATGATTCGGACGACGGAAGAATTGGAGCGAGAAATTGTGGCGCGGCAGAAGGCGGAGGTCGCACTCCAACTGTTGAATTCGGATCTTGAGCAACGCGTATACGAGCGTACCGCGGCGCTGGAGACGGCGAACTCGACACTGGAAAACGAGCGAGAGTGGTTTCGGACCACGCTGAGCAGCATCGGCGACGGCGTGATCACGACCGACCTCCGCGGTCGAGTCACGACGCTGAACGAAGTGGCAGCGGCGCTGACCGGCTGGGACGAGGCGGAGGCAAAGGGCAAACCGCTGCCGGAGATCTTTCGAATCGTCAATGAGGAAACCCGGCTGACCGTTGAGAATCCGGCGATCCGCGTGCTGGCCGAGGGGAGCATGGTCGGCTTGGCGAATCACACGGTCCTGATCAGCCGTGATGCGACCGAGCGATACATTGACGATAGCGCAGCACCCATCAAGGACGGCCGAGGCGAGATGACTGGCGCCGTGCTGATCTTTCGCGATATCAGTGAGCGTTACCGCATCGATCGAGAGCGGCGGACGCTGGCGGCGCGGCTGAATACGCTCGTGCAACACGCGCCGATCGGGATCGCATTGTTCGATCCCGAAGGCCGATTTCTGGATATCAATGAGAAGTTAGCGGCGGCAAATGGATATTCCCGCGCGGAGCACCTCGGAAAGCGTGTTGCGGAGATCCTGACCTCGAGGGGGCCGCTGTGGAAGGCTTTCTGAGACAGGTGGTCGAGACGGACCAGCCTTTACTCAACGTGGAGATCGAGGCCACGGATGAAGCGAACCCGGAGCTGAGCAGATCCTGGCTGGCCAGCTATTATCCGGTTCGCGATGAGCAGGATCGGCTTCTGGGGGTTGGGGTGGTCGCGCTCGACCTCACGGATCGAAAACGGGCCGAGCGGAGCCTGCGCTATCAATACAACTTGACGAAGGCGATCACGGACAATGCGACTACCGCGATTTTCCTGATGGACAACAAGAGCCGCTGCACTTTCATGAACCCGGCAGCGGAGGCGATGACGGGATTTACCCGCGGAGAGACAATCAATCAATTCCTTCACGACCTGATCCACCACAAGCGGCCTGACGGAACGCAGTATCCGATGTCGGAATGCCCGATCGACAAGGCATTGCCGGAGCGGTTCGAAGTGCATGACCACGAAGACGTGTTTTTTCGCAAGAACGGCGAAGCGTTCCCGGTGATGTGCAACGCGCGGCCGATCTACAAGGACGGTCAGGGAGTGGCGACGGTAATCGAAGTGCTGGACCTCTCGCAGCAGAAGAAAATGGCCGAGCTGCTGAGTCAAAGCGAGGCAAGGTTCTTGCAACTCGCCGACGCGATTCCGCAATTGGCGTGGATTGCGCAACCAGATGGCCAAATCACTTGGTATAACAAGCGTTCTTATGATTATACAGGAAAGACACTCGAGGAATTGCAGGGTTGGGGCTGGCAGAGCTTGCATGATCCCGAGGTGCTGCCCGAGGTGATCGAGCAGTGGACATCGAGCCTGAGGACGGGAGAGCCGTTCGACATGGTATTTCCGCTGCGGGGGGCGGATGGACAATTCCGTCCTTTCCTGACGCGTGTGATGCCGTTTCGAGACGACAGCGGAACGATCGTTCGCTGGTTCGGGACCAATACCGACATCAGCGAGCAGGAGCGGACGCAGGAGGAACTGCGGACGCTGGCAACGAGGCTCTCGGAGGAGGACCGGCGGAAGGATGAATTTCTGGCGACGCTGGCACACGAGCTGCGCAACCCGCTGGCGCCAATCCGCACTGGCTTGGAGGTGATGCGGATGGTGCGCGACGACCCCGAGATGCTGGAGGAGATCCGGGTCACGATGGAGCGGCAGACGCAGCAATTGATCACGCTGGTCGACGACTTGCTGGACGTCTCACGGATCACGCAAGGGAAGCTGGAACTGCGAACGGCGCGGGTGCGGCTGGCGGATGTCGTGCATAGCGCGGTCGAGGCGTCGCATCCTTTCGTCGACGAGGCCGGACACGAACTGGCGGTGCGACTTCCTGACGAGCCGATCGAGCTGGACGCCGACCCGCATCGGTTGGCTCAGGTGCTTTCCAACCTCTTGAATAACGCAGTGAAATACACACCCGAAGGGGGACGGATCGACCTGGCTGCGACGCTTGAGGGGGACGAGGTCGTGGTGACGGTCAAGGATTCGGGTATCGGGATTCCACCGGAGATGATGGATCGGATCTTCGACATGTTCACACAGATCGAACGACCGATAGAGAAAGGGTACACAGGGCTGGGGATCGGGCTGACGCTGGCCAAGTCGTTGGTCGGCCTTCACGGCGGGACGATTAGCGTGTTCAGTGATCCGGCGACGCCGGGTAGTGAGTTTCAGATCCGCCTGCCGATTCCAATCAAGAGGAAAGACGAGCCGGCTGACACGAGCGGAGGCGATCCGCCGGCGACAACTTCCAGTCGACGACGGGTGCTCATCGTGGATGACAACACGGCTGCGGCTGAGATGTTGAGCCTGGTGGTGAAGATGCTGGGGAACGAGGTGATGACGGCAAAAGATGGGTTGGTCGCCTTGAAAGTCGCTCCCGAGTTTCTACCGGACGTGATTTTGATGGATCTGGGAATGCCTCGCTTGAATGGCTACGAAACAGCCCGCCAGATTCGCGAGCAACCCTGGGGTCGGTTGATGATGCTGGTCGCGCTCACGGGCTGGGGTCAGGACGAGGACCGCCAGCGCACCAAGGAAGCGGGGTTCGACTATCATCTGGTAAAGCCGGCCGAGCCGGCGATCTTGCAAAAGCTCTTCGCGCAGGTGGATGCGTTTCGATCGTCGCGAGCATGATTCACAATGTCTCAAGAGGTGAGACCGTCGACCTGAATACTGGTAACCTGATTCCGCGATTTGAGATGCTTTCGGGATGGTCGCTCTTGGAGGCCACGTGGGACGGAGAGAGGGTGTCGAGGAGATGAATCGTTCAGAACCAATCCAGGTCCAGCCCGAGCAAACCGACATCGCCCGCGAGAGGGCCAGTGATGGCTTGCGCATCCTGATCGTCGATGACAACACGGCCTCGACGCGAATCTTGGAGATCATGATCTCGAAACTGGGTCGGCATGTGCTGGCGACGTCGAACAGCGGCAAGGAAGCGATCGAAACGGCCCGTCGGTTTCGACCTCAGCTCGTGTTTCTCGATATGTTGCTCGGAGATATGTCGGGGCTGGATGTGATCGGTAACCTGCGGGAAGTCCCGGGATTCGAGACGACGCTGTTCGTCGCCGTGACGGGCAAGGACGGTGATGACGATCGGCGTCGGACGGCGGACGCCGGATTCGCCATGCATCTGGCGAAGCCAGTGAGCATCGCGTCGATCGAACAGGTCCTGGAAAGATGCCGAGGGATCATGGATGGGCTCGCCTCGACAGCGCACGATTGATCGAGCGTGGTTCACGACCTTCTGAGCCGATGTCGATCGTCACACGAACTACAGCTTGTAGATTTCGGCTGCGGTGGCGCGGAGGGTGTCGATGAGCGGCTGAGGGTCGGGCGGTGTACCGGCGGCCTGGGTGATGAGTTCGGCCGGGACATAGCGGCGGCCGTGCCGGT
>JBGSYY010000653.1:0-14639 GCA_041750675.1 Isosphaeraceae bacterium
TGCCGGCGCGGGCCGCGTGGGCCATCGGGCGTGAAGCAAAGGTGGCCAGCCTCGATCGTCTCGATCATATCACGGAGGGCGCGCACGCCGCCCCGGGTGGTCGAGCCGCGAACGACCCCAAAACCAAGCCGCTGAACGACCTGAGTGATCATCTCGCCGTCGGCATGATCGCTGATCAGAATATGCATCTCCGGCCAATTCCAGTAATAGGCCGGGAAGAGCATCACCTCGTGGAAGAATGCGTAAATGTAGCGCTGGCCGGTCGCTCGGGCAACCGCCGGATTGAGACTGGGATCGGCATAACGGAAGTGGAAGCGAGTGGTACCGACGAGCCGGCGGACAGCCCACGAGCCGGCAACTCCCACGCTTTGGATCAAGAATGGGTGACGAATCTTCATCAAACGGGGCCTCCATGCCGCGTGTTCGGAGCGAGTCGCGTGGAGACGCGAGATCGGCTATGGGGCGAAGCTTAGTCGAGTTATCGCAATCGGACCAGAGCGAGCGACGAAAGCGCCGCTCAATTGGGCCAAACCCCCTGAAAGACCTCAACAGCCGGACCCGTCATGAAGACCGAGGCCCCGTCGCCGGGCCACTCCAACTCAAGCGGGCCGCCGGGCAAATGGGCCAACACGATGCGGCCCGTCCGGCCGGTCAGAACCCCCGCGACACACACGGCGCATGCGCCCGTGCCGCAGGCAAGGGTCACGCCGCTGCCTCGCTCCCAGGTTCGCATTCGGACCTCGGCGGGGCTAATCACTTCGACAAAGTGGGCATTCACGCGGCGGGGAAAGGCGGGATGCCGTTCCAGGAGGGGGCCGATGGTTTCCAGGGGAAATCGTTCCACGTCCTCGACGTACACCACCGCATGCGGGTTGCCCATCGAAACGGCCGTGACCCGCATGGCCAGGCCGCCAGCCTCGATCGGGACGTCGATCGGTGGATCGCCGGGCAGCGTGGTCGGAATTTGGGCGGCCTGGAGAATCGGCTGGCCCATGTCGACGCGGACGCGTTCGGCCTTGCCGTTTGACGCTTCGATGTCGAGCGTCAGGACGCCGCGACCGGTCTCGACGGTGACGCGTGACTTGCATGCGATCTGATGATCATACACATATTTGGCGACGCAACGGACACCATTGCCGCACATCTCGGATTCGGAGCCGTCGGCGTTGAACATGCGCATTCGGGCGTCGGCGCGGTCGGAGGGGCCGATCAGGATGAGGCCGTCGGAGCCGACGCCGAAATGACGGTCGCTGATCGCGATTGCAAGCGCCGAGGGATCCGCGGGGCCGGGGCCGTCGTGGAAGAGATCGACGTAGACGTAATCGTTGCCCAGACCGTGCATTTTCGTGAATTTCATAGTTCCACGCCTCGCCATCCGCCACATCTTTACGGACTCAACCCGTTGATCGGGAAACTTATTCTGAGGCTTTGATCTCCGTCGTGTCGAGTCGGAAGCGAGCCACATGCCTGTCACGCGTGTGGCGATGCACGGTCTCGCGGGCTATGATCTTTGGAGCGACAATCCGCGGAGTTTTCACTCTATCCTTCGCCAGCGACGTGAACTTTTGAGGCCCCTGAATGTTCGGAATGCCGGCCCCGAGCGCGTATGACTGGAATTTCCGCTTGTTGCAAGTTCCGGTGCGGGTCTCGCCCTATTTCTGGCTCACCTGTGTCTTTTTGCTGGGGATCGGCAGCGATGTCGACGCCAAGACCGCGATCCTCTGGATCGGCAGTGTGTTCATCTCGATCCTGGTGCATGAATTCGGTCATGCGTTGACGGCCAGGGCCTTCGGTTATCGCCCGCAAGTGTTCCTCTATGGAATGGGCGGACTTTGCGCTTCGGAGGGCGAACGGCAGACGTTTGGGCAGCGCATGGCGGTTTTGTTCATGGGGCCGGGTATTCAGTTTATTTTGCTGGGGCTGCTGATCCTTGCGAGTGGGTCTCTGCTGGGTCTCACGTTCGGCTCGAACGTGCAGCTCGGCCGGTTGTTGCTCGGACTGCCACCGGGAGGAGATCCCGCCGACGCCGCGAAGCTTGTTCAGGCGCAAATGTCGCGGGATTCCACTCTCTGGGAGCTTTACTGGAATCTGTTTCAGATCAACCTGCTTTGGCCCTTGCTGAATTTGCTGCCGATTTGGCCGCTCGACGGCGGCCAGATGGCGGGCGAGGTGCTCAACAAAGCCAACCCGCGCGACGGCAAGCGTTGGGGACATATCGTATCGATGCTCACCGCCGGGCTGATCGTGGCCTGGACGCTAGCGCAGTCCAAGGGAAACATCGGCGGCAGCCTCTTCCGAATCATCTTTTTCGGGTACTTCGCTTACATCAACTTTCAGCTTGTCCAGTTGTATCACCGGCAACAGGTGCGCACGGGCCCGGACGACGATTCGGACTGGTGGACCGGGCGGTAGACGGGCGGATGTTTTCTCTCGTACTGAACCCTTTCGTCGATCGCCGCCTGGGCTGAGAATGAGGCGATTCGAGATCGCACGCGAAACGAATCCTCTCGAAACTGATCTGTCACCGGCTGCAAGGTTCCCGCCCACCTCGTCTCCGCGAGGGACTCTTTCTTCATTGTGAGTATATGAGCCGTAAGACCGACCGCTCTCCTTCTCGGCCCGAAGCCGTCCCCCGCCGCAAGCGGCGCAGCCGACCCGAGCCGCAGTATCTTCCGTTGCTGCCGTTGCGTGGCGACATCGTTTTTCCCCAGACGATCGCACCCTTGATCGTCAACCGGGCGGCCGGCATCCGCCTGCTCGACGAGGTTCAGGGAGGTGGAGGCCGGTTCCTGGGCCTGATCACCCAACGTCGAGCCGAGGAGGACGAGCCAGGGTTCGACGATCTCTACCCCGTGTTTTGTGTCGGCTCGATCCTCAAGATGCTCAAGTTTCCCGACGGATCGACCCGCGTGGTGATCCAGGGCCTGTCGCGGGCTCGGTTAATCGAGATTGTGCAGACCGTGCCGTTTCTTGTAGGCCGGGTCGAGCCACTTGAGGAGATCGAGACGCCGAGCGTTGAGGTGGACGCCCTGGTTCACCATGTCACCGGCCTGTTTGATCGCATGATCGAGCAGAGCGGCCAGGTACCCGAAGAGCTGCAGGTGGCCGTGATGAACACGCGCGAGCCGGGGCAACTCGCTGACTTGCTGGCCTCAAGCCTGCCGTTCATGATCGAGGAAAAGCAGCAGGCGCTGGCGGAACCGAATATCAAGGCTCGGCTGGAATTGCTCGGCCCGCTGCTGGCGCGGCAGCTCGCGGTGATGGAGCTGGCGGGGAAGATTCAGGCCCAGGTCGGCTCGGAACTCAGCCGGGCGCAACGCGATCATTTCCTTAGGCAGCAGATCAGGGCGATTCAAGAGGAGCTGGGCGAAGGGGAGTCGGACAACCCGGAGGCTGACGAACTCTGGAAGAAGCTGGAGGCCGCCGTCGCGCCCGAGGAGGTCAAGACGGAGGCCCGGCGTGAGCTGGGACGCCTCGCCGAGATGCATCCCAGCTCGGCCGAATACTCAATCATTCGCACCTATCTTGATTGGCTTGCCACACTCCCCTGGGCAAAATCAAGCACCGACCGGCTCGACATTCGCCGCGCTCGGAAGGTGCTCGACACCGACCATTACAACCTGGTCAAAATCAAGGAGCGGATTCTCGAATATCTGGCTGTGCGCAAGCTCAAGAACGACATGAAGGGGCCGATTTTGTGCCTGGTCGGCCCGCCCGGCACAGGCAAGACCAGCCTGGGCCGGTCGATCGCTCGAGCGCTGGGGCGTGAGTTCATCCGCGTGAGCCTGGGCGGCGTGCATGACGAAGCCGAGATTCGGGGACACCGCCGCACGTATGTGGCGGCGATGCCGGGGCGTGTGATTCAGGGAATCCGCAAGGCGGGAACCAACAATCCGGTTTTCGTTCTCGACGAGGTCGACAAGCTCGGGGCGGACTTTCGGGGCGACCCCGCCTCGGCGCTGTTGGAAGTGCTCGACCCGGAGCAGAACTCGACGTTCCGCGACCATTATCTCGACGTGGAGTTCGACCTCTCGAAGGTCCTTTTCCTCGCCACGGCCAACGTGCTGGATACGATCCCCCACCCGTTGCTCGATCGCATGGAGGTTCTGGAACTGCCCGGCTACAGCGAGGAGGAAAAGACGCTTATCGCGCACAAGTACATCCTCCCCAAACAGCTCGAAACCCACGGCCTGAGCGCCGAGGCCCTGAGTCTCGACGACTCAGCGATCCGCCGGATCATCGCCGACTACACCCGCGAGGCCGGCCTGCGCAACCTGGAGCGGGAGATCGCCGCCGTCTGCCGTAAAGTCGCACGGCGAATCGCCGAGGGCCGCAAGACGAACTCGGCAGTCACCGCCTCGGACATCCCGCATTACCTGGGACCGCCGCGATTTTATCGCGAGATCGCCGACCGAACCGGCACGCCGGGCGTGGCCACGGGACTGGCCTGGACTCCAAGCGGAGGCGAAATTCTGTTCGTGGAGGCCACCGGCATCGCCGGCAAGGGGTCGCTCACCCTGACCGGCCTGCTCGGTGAATCGATGAAGGAGAGCGCCCAGGCCGCACTGACCTATCTACGCACAAAAGCGGAGATGCTCGGGCTTGATCCTCATCGCGTCAGTCGCACCGATGTTCATATTCATGTGCCAGCAGGCGCAGTTCCCAAGGACGGGCCTTCGGCGGGTGTAGCGATCGCCGCGGCGCTCATCAGTTTGTTTCGCAACCAGGCGATTGGACCGGATCTGGCGATGACCGGTGAAGTGACTCTCACTGGCCGCGTGCTGCCCGTGGGTGGAGTGCGTGAGAAGGTGCTGGCCGCGCGTCGTGCTGGGATTCGCCGCGTCCTGATTCCCAGCCATAACGAGAAAGATCTGAAAGACCTTCCCCCCGAGGTTCGCGCCGAGCTGACGTTTCATATCATCGCGACTCTGGACGATGTAGTCGCGCGGATTTTCGTCACCCCGAGCGCGGCTGCCGGCAAGAAGCCCAGAAGTGGTCGGAAATCGCCACCCGTTCTGCCCGCTGAGATTCCGAGCAGGCGACCTCGGACGCCGTCGAGCCGCCCGCCCGCGCCCGAGCGTCGCCCCAAATCCCCCTGATGCGAATCGCGCATGCCGTGCCCTCCGCTCCGGATTTTGGCGGTCGAACCGGCCTTTCCCGGCCGACTCGGAGCGCTTGCCTCGGCCCTGGCATCGCGCCGAGGCTGCAGCGTCACGCATCTGCATCACCGCCGCGAGAGCCATGCCGGGGCCGCTGAAGTCGGCTTAACCCCAGTCGGCTTTCCTGTCGGCGGGATCGCACGCGAGCCGGCCGTGCCCTGGACGCGGCAGCTCGAACGGGGCTTCTGCTATGCCTATGGCGCGTTTGAGACTCTTCGAGATCAACCCATTCGACCCATGGATCTGATCCTGGGGCATTCGTCCGGACTCGGTTCAACGCTCTTTCTCGCCACGCTCTACCCCAGCGTGCCCATCCTGCAACTTATCGATCCGTATCTCGATCCTCGGCATCATGATCTTGCTGACGAGGACGCCCCAATCATGCCGCCGGAATACGCACTCTGGCGACGTAGTGCAAACGCCATGAGCCTTCTCGATATCGAGAGTGGCGTCGTTCCGTGGTCAACTTCGGCGTGGGTTCGAGACACCTATCCGTCCGAATATCACGCGTCGATACGGGTTCTTCCCGAGGGTGTCGATCTACGGCTCGGCGGCAAGGATGTGTCACTGGCGTCTGAGGTTGGGGGCCGAACGATCGGGGCGCATACTAAACTTGTGACCTTTGCGGCCCGATCGGCGGATCGACTACGCGGAATCGACCATTTTCTGCGCCTGGCGCACCGTCTGCTTGCGGAACGCTCCGATGTCGTGTGCGCGATCGTCGGCGATCCGCTGGTCAACCGAGGCATCGACGTCCGCGACCTGGGCACGTCGCCACTCGATCGATGGGTGATGGATCTCGGCCTGGACGCGCACGAACGGCTCTGGCGTCTGGGCCGCCTCGATTCGGCGGAACTTCCATCGCTACTTGCTCGATCCGATTTGGTTGTGCTACCTGGCCGCATGGCGGAGCCGACGCGAGTGCTCGGTCAGGCGATGGCGTTGGGCCGCGTCGTGTTGGGCTGGGATATTCCGCCCCTGCGCGAGTGGATCGAGGCGGACACGCGCGGGTTGCTCGTGGCGATGGGAGATCTCGATGCAATGACCGTTGCCGCGCTCGGGGTGCTTGACGACCCGGCCGCTTACGCCCCTCTGGGCACCTCGGCTGCGGAATGGATTCGCGCGCACTGCGAGCGGGGAAAGTGCCTCGACACCTTGCTCGCTACCCTTCCGTTGCCCAACCTCCTGCGAAGTTCGTGATCAACGACCATGCATGTCTTGTTCGTTCACCAGGCCTTTCCGGCACAGTTTGGGCAGCTCGCGGTCGAGCTGGCGCGGACACGGGGCTGGCGGTGCTCTGTGCTCGTCGAGTCGATGTCGCACTGTCCGCCGCCATCGCCGGAAATGCTTGAACGGGTCGAGATCCACCGATGGTCATCTCCGCGGAACGATTCGACCCCCCTGCCCTGGCCTCATCATTTCGGGGCGTACTTGGAACAATGTCAGGCCGTGCTTCAGTCCCTGCGTTCGCGTCCTGACTTGCGGCCCGATCTGGTGGTAGCGCACGGTGGGCGCGGCGCTCCGAGCGCGTTTATCGGCGAAGCTCTCGATTGCCCGGTGATCGTCTATTGCGAGTATTATTTCGCGCAGGCGCATGCCGATTTGACGTTCCGCCTCGACCTCCCGCCGGGTGATCCCGAGGTCGAGAGCCTCTTTCCGCGATGCATCAATGCGCCGACGCTGCTCGCCCTCACTTCCGCAAAAACTGGATACGCCCCGACGCACTGGCAAAAGCAGTCGTTTCCGGAACGATTTCAGTCTCGGATCGAGGTTGCCTTCGACGGCGTGGATACGTCTCTCTATCGCCCACGCCGGGTCACACGGCCCTACACAATCGCCGGCCGAACGATCAACGGCGACACGCGGCTGGTCTCGTTCGCGGCGCGCGGTCTTGAATCGGTGCGAGGATACGACTTGTTTCTCAAGCTCGCCGCACGGTTGGTTCAGGAGCGGTCGGACCTTCTCTTTGTCGTCGCCGGGGCTGATGACGTGCATTACGGGTGGGACAGCCTGCGGATTCCCGGTCGTTCGTTCGCGGACTGGGCGCGCGAGCAAAGTCGAATTGAGGAGACTGGGCTGCCGATCGTGCATCTGGGTCATGTCGATCCGGCAGTGCTGGCGGACGTGCTTTCACTATCCGATTTGCATGTCTATTTGAGTGTCCCGTTCGTAACCTCTTGGTCGCTCTTCGACGCGATGGCTTGCGGGGCCGCCGTGCTGGCCGCCGACATCACGCCGGTCCGCGAGTTGATCGAACCCGGCATTCATGGGATCGTGACCCCGCTCTTTGATCTCGAGGCCCAGGTCGCGGCGTCGCTAAAAATTCTCGACGATCCGGCGGGCCACGCCGCGCTCGGAACGGCCGCCAGGGAGCGAATTACTTCGAGCTACAGCCTCGACGTCTGCGTGCCGCGTCTCGCATCGTTCTTTGAGCGGACGGCCGCTGGGGTCTAGTCGCGACCGGTCGACGGCAAGGTGCCAGGCCCACGAGATCACCCAGTCCGAAAAACCGGCACGATCCTCCGGGTCTTCACCTCGACAGTCCGCTTTTCTCCAACCGACCGCCCGATAATGGACGTGAGAGGAACGGTGTCCGGAGATTGAGGAAGCACCAGCGGGGGTTGTCGATGTTCGATGCGCTGGCGGTGATTCTGGGGATCGCACTGACGACGATGCCAGCGCCGGCACCCGCCGTCCAGGATGGCCCGGTGCTCGCGCCTCCCACGGATACTCGACCTTCGAGCACGACTGCGCTCCCAATCTCGCCAGAGGAACCGCGAACCATCGCCTCTCCCGAACGTCGGTCGCAGCTTCGTCGGCTCTTTCGCCCTCGCCCTTCCGGGATGCCACCGGAGAGCGTCGCTGCGCCTGTCGTTGCCCCCGAGGTTCGCCCGCCCGGATCGGCCTCCTCCGTTCGGCCAGGATCACCGCTTTCGTCAACTGGCTCCGCAACCTTCGGGTCGGACCCCCTGGGACTGGAACCACTCCCCGCTGATCTGGAATTGCAGCCCGCGCCGCCCGTAGCCCCAGGCACGAGGTCGTCGGCCGCGTCACTCCCCGCCGCGACACCCGCAACGGGCCTTCCGGAACCGATCGGCCTGGAAGTCCTGCCCGAGTACGACGACGCTCCACCACTCCTGGGCGGCACGTCGTCACCCCTTGGTGAGAAGTCCAATATCGGCGGACTACCCGACCCATTCCCCGACACCAAGCCGCCCGGCAGTGCCGTCGACCGCAGGCGACCATCGGAGTCCGCCTCACGCCGCGCATCGCGTGACCTCGACAATCTCGACAACGACGACGACCGGCTTTTTGAGCGAGATCTTCAGAAATCTCTGACCAACCGCCTGGGCCGGCAAGTGCAGGATGTCAACGTACGCGTCCGTGGTGAGACGGTCACGGTTCGCGTCAACGTGAACTTCTTCTGGAATCGGCGAGCCGTGCGTCGCGCGATCGAATCGATGCCGGATCTGGCCGGCTATGAACTGAACATTGACACCTATTGATTGCGGTACTGTTTATTGGCCCTCAGGCTCTTCAGTCCCGCGCCGGCGGGAATGCGGTGCGAGAGCGGCGAACACCCTGGATTTCCGCCTGCGCGGGGATGACATCTGCGAAATCGAACTGTCTGAAGCTCAAGAGCGAGTCGCCCGCCAGAGTTCGTTCATCCATGCCTCGCGGCGCCGCACGTGCCTGCGAAGCTCGGCAAGTCCATAGAGATGCCCACGCCAGCGGATGCCACCCTGGATCAACGTGAGCCACGTCGAACGAAGCAGCGCGAACACGCAAAACATGGCTCCGAGCGGCATCGTGAGGGCGTGATAAATCTGCAAACCGCACTGACGGCCAACCAGCGCCAGCATCACGCCCATGACCGCAATACCGAGCCCGCAGATCCAACGCACCGGCGCGGGGCCCGCGATCAGACCGAGAAACGGCCCCACGCCGAGAATCAATAGCCCCAGGGTATAGACCAGCACCATGCCGAGTCGAAACTTGGTCCCCGCGAAGAAGTTTTTCTCCAGACCCCGAATCATCCCGTTCAGCCCCACCTGCCAGCGCACCGAGATCGCTCCGTTGCCCAGCAGCATCTTGCTGCGATAGCCGGCCCATTTCACCGCGCGGCCGAGCTGAACATCGTCGTCGACCGACAGGGCGATCTGGCGAAAGCCGCCGATCGCGCGAAACGCCTCGGTCCGAACCAGGTTGAACGCGCCGATGCCCATCGAAGCGCGTCGCCGGGGATTTTCGATCCACCAACCCGGCGCGAACAGAGACAGGCCAATCTGGAACATCGAGAGAAAGATCCGCTCGCCTTCTCCGGTCGTGGGAATATCCGGCGTCACGGTGACGTGGTCGAACCCCGAACGTTCGGCGAAACCGATGACGCGGCGGAGTGTCGAAGGCTCAAAGACCACGTCGGCATCGGTAAAAAGCAGCCAATCCGCCGATGTCTGATCGGCTCCCTTCTGAAGCGCATGGGTCTTGCCCAGCCAGCCTTCGGGAAGGTCGTGCACATGAACGATCTGGAGCCGCTGATCCGCACACGCCAATCGATCGAGAATCGGGCCGGTGGCATCGGCCGATCGGTCGTCGACGGCGATGACCTCAAGCTCGGGGTAGTCGATGCGAGTCATCGAGAGTGCGGCAGCCTCGACCGTCGCCGCCTCGTCACGCGCCGCGAAGATCAGGGCGGCAGGTCGAAATCCTCCCTCGGGGGGATCGTCGCTCAGATCGCGCACACGAACCACCCAGTGGCGGTTCCACGCCGCGGCCACGAAATAGAGAATCCAGATCGTCGATCCGAAAACTCCCAGGGCCGCCATCCACCACTGCCATCCCACGCGGCCCCATCCCTTTCCGATTACGAGCGGAACTTTCCGATCGGCTACTATTCTAGCGGCGGCCCCGCGATTCGTACCTAGGGGGGCCAATCCGCGGATTCTGAGGCCCGATCCGCACGAGCGAGACCGCACGCATGTTCCATCAAGAATCCTGGTCGATCTCAACGCGTGGACGCGGCACGATCGAGATCACGAACGAGGTCGAACGAATCGTGCGCAAGGCCGACATCGAGAGCGGACTCTGTCACATTTTCCTGCACCACACCAGTGCATCGCTGATATTGTGCGAGAATGCGGATTCCTCAGTACGACGCGACCTCGAACGCTTTTTCGCTCGCGTGGTTCCCGATGGCGACCCGCTGTTCGAGCACGACCAGGAGGGCGACGATGACATGCCCGCCCACATCCGCAGCATCCTGACCCAGAACGCACTGGCGATCCCGATCGCCAACGGCGGCCTTGACCTGGGCACCTGGCAGGGCCTCTTCCTCTGGGAACATCGCACCGCGCCGCATCGCCGCCGCCTGACCGTCTCCATCCTTGGTGCGACGGCGGCCCCATGAGGCTGTTTTATTCCGATACGTTCGTGCTGCCTCTGCCTGCCCATCACACCTTTCCGATGGCCAAATACGAGATGCTGCGCGAGCGAATCGTCGCTGAGGGCATCGTTGATCCAACTCAGCTTCACCTACCTCCGGCGGCGAGTGACGAGCAACTCCGGCTCGCTCATGATGCCGAATACGTCGAGCGGGTGGTGGAAGGGAGTCTGAGTGAAGCTGAGGTCCGCGAACTGGGCTTGCCCTGGTCGGAAGGACTGGTGGAGCGCTCGCGACGGTCGGTCGGGGCGACGGTCGAAGCCGCGCATTGGGCCTTGGCCGAGGGTGTCGCCGTCAATCTGGCGGGCGGTACCCATCACGCCGGGCCAGGCCGGGGCGCGGGATATTGCGTTTTCAACGATGCCGCGGTCGCGATTCGCGAGCATCAGCGCACCGGCGCAATCGACACGGCGCTTGTCATCGACTGCGACGTTCACCAAGGCGACGGCACCGCCGCAATCTTCGCCGGCGACTCGACCGTTTTCACGTTCTCAATTCATGGCGCTCGCAACTATCCCCTGCGAAAACCGCCCAGCGATCTCGACATTCCGCTCGACGACGGCATCGCCGACGACGCCTACCTGAGCCAGCTCACCCAGGGACTCGACCTGTCGCTCACCCGCGCACAGGCGAATCTGGCGATCTACCTGGCCGGGGCCGATCCCTTCGTCGGCGATCGTCTGGGTCGCATGGCACTCTCGGCCGATGGGCTGGCGCGGCGCGACCGTTTGGTCTTCGATCGCTGCCGCGAGCTGAGGCTGCCGGTGGCCGTCGCCATGGCCGGAGGCTATGGTCGTAAGATCGAGGAGACGGTCGCTATCCAGGCCGCGACCGTCCGCGAGGCCGCCCGATCGGCCCGGCTCTGGAAGGAATCGCTCCTCGCCAGGCCGGACATTCGGTAGGAGTTTGTCACTCCTAGATCGGTTCGGCGACAGGCTCCCCCTCATAACGCATCCGGGCCTTGAAGATGCCGTCTTCGGGTATCGATGTCATCTCGAAGCCGAGTTTTTGGCAGATGCGTTGCATGCCGACGTTCTGAGTGAGCATCTCGGCGTCGATCTCGTTGAGGTGGGATTCGCGGCCGATCTGGACCAATCGGCGCAGCAGTTCCGTTCCCAGCCCCTTGCGCTGGTAATTGTCGGTGACAAGGACCGCGAACTCGGCCTCGGGCCGGAGCCGCAGCTTGCTGAGCCGGCCGACGCCCAGAATCTCGGCGATGCCGGTCTCCGGGTTGCGTCGCTCGGCCACCAGGGCCATTTCCCGGTCGTAGTCGATGAAGCAGATCTTGGTGAGTCGCTCGTGGGCGACACGCTGGCTCAGCTTCATC
The DNA here is from genome assembly GCA_041750675.1 of Isosphaeraceae bacterium. Taxonomy (GTDB): domain Bacteria; phylum Planctomycetota; class Planctomycetia; order Isosphaerales; family Isosphaeraceae; genus BPJS01. The sequence goes on from JBGSYY010000653.1 coordinate 11,927, forward strand.
GCGTGAAAATAGCGAAGGCGGACACTCGCATCGGAAAGCGTCTCGTGGAACCGAATCAAGAGCGGTTCGTCCTCGGGTCGAATCGGCCGAATCAGGACCTTGGTACCATCAGGCAGCCGCCAAGGCTCGACGTATTGCTCGGGATACGGTCGAATCGCCGGACGAGGCAGGCGGTCCTCGGTCATGGAGGGTTCGTGGAGGAGAACACGGGCATCGAGTGCGATCAGTTGGTCGGACGATGCCAGCAGCGGATTGATGTCGATTTCCTTGATCCAGGGTTGCTCGACGACCAGCCTGCTAAACCGGACCATCAGCCGTTCCATCGCACCCAGATCGACCGGCTTCCTCCCGCGCACCCCCTTCAGGGCCTCGAAGATTCGGGTTCGTTCCATCATGCGTCGGGCCAAGGTCGTGTTGAGTGGCGGCAGCCCCAAGGCGCGGTCCTTGAAAACCTCGACAAGCTGACCACCGGAGCCGAACAGCAACACCGGGCCAAACTGGGAGTCGATGCTGCTGCCAACGATCAGCTCATAGCCTTCCAGCTTGATCATCGGCTGAACGGTGACGCCCAGAAAATCCTCGATTCGGGCACGCTCGGCCACGGTCCCGCGGATTTTCGCGAACGCTTCCCGAACCGCGCCGGCGTCGCGCAGGTTGAGCAGCACCCCGCCAACGTCCGTCTTGTGCGTGATTGTTTCCGAGTGCAACTTGAGCACGACCGGATAGCCAAGCTCGCCGGCGACGGCGGCCGCCTGATCGGCCGTCGTGGCGATCCGTGTCGGCACGGTCGGGATTCCGTAAAGCGCGAGAAGCTGCTTCGATTCGGCCTCGGTGAGCAGGTCGCGTCCCGATCTGCGAACGCCGTCGATCAACGCGCTGGCGCGATCCGGTTCCGGCGGCGGCTCGCCGTCGATCAGTTCGGTGCTGATGGGCGTTTCGTAGAGCGCTCGCAGGTTTTCGCTATACCGCCACATCGAGGTAAAGATCTGCGCGGCGGTGTCCGGGAACGGATAGGTCGGAATGCCCGCGCGGCTCAAAATGGCATCGCCGGCGGCCACATCGGCCCCACCCATCCAGCTCGCCAGGATTGGCTTGTGCATCTCTTTGGCCAGCGGCTTGAGCGCCTCGGCCGTCTGGGTCGGGTCGGTCATGGCCTGGGGGGTCAAGATCACGAGCAGTCCATCACTCTCCTTGTCGCTGGCGGCGATCTCGACAGCCTTGGCATAGCGCTGGGGATCGGCGTCGCCCAGCACGTCGACGGGGTTGCCGTGGCTCCACGACGCGGGCAGGAAGGTGTTGAGCGTCTCGATCGTCTTGGTCGAGATCTCGGCGAGCTGGCCACCGGTGGTGATCAATGCGTCGGTCGCCAGCACGCCGGGGCCGCCGGCGTTGGTCACGATCGTCAACCGAGGCCCCTTGGGTCGGGGCTGCTTCGACAGCACCTCGGCCAGGTAAAATAGTTCGGAGATTTTATCGACGCGCAGGACGCCGGAACGCCGGAACGCCGCCTCCAGCACGTCGTCGCTGCCGGCCAGGCTGCCGGTGTGCGAGGCCGCCGCCTTGGCTGCCTGCGCGGTGCGGCCCGCCTTGATGACGATGATCGGCTTTGTCAGTGCTACCTCGCGCGCCGCCGAAAGAAACGCCCGCGCGTCGCCGATCGATTCCATGTAGAGCACGATGCTCTTGGTCTGCGGGTCGTCGCCCAGGTAGTCGATCATGTCGCCCCAGCCGACATCGAGCATCGATCCCAACGAGACGAACCGGCTAAAACCCACGTTTTCCTGAAAGCTCCAATCGAGAATCGCCGTCAAAAGCGCGCCGCTCTGGCTGACCATGCCAACGTTGCCGGGCCGGGCCATCGTCGAGGCGAACGTCGCGTTCAACCCCGCGACCGGGTTCATCACTCCCAGGCAATTAGGGCCGATCACGCGCATGGAACCGCGCCGCGCTTCTTCCAGAACCTGACGTTCCAGTTCGACTCCCTCAGGTCCGATCTCCTTGAACCCGGCGGAGATCACGATCGCTCCGCGAACACCCGAGTCGACACATTCGGCGATGATTCCCGGGACACTTGGCGCGGGGGTCACAATCACCGCGAGGTCGACTGGCTCGGGCAACTCCTTCACACTCGGCCAGGCCTTGATGCCCAGCACGTTCGACCTCTTGGGATTGATCGGGTAAACCGTTCCGCCAAAAGGATTTCGGATCAGGTTCCAGAGAATCGTCCGGCCCACGCTGCCGATCTTCTCCGTCGCTCCGACCAAAGCCACACTTTGCGGGGAAAACAGGGCGTCCAGCGGCAGTTTCCGACCTCGCAGGACGTCTTGCGGGCCGTGGGATGGCTCGCTATGCATGAAACACTCCTATCGGCTCATTTCGGGAGAGAGACCCCTATTCTAACTTCCCCTCGTCGTTTCTCGCAGGCCGACCTGACCCGCTACGCTCAGATTCATCCTTCCTTCATCAAGTCTAGAACCCCCAAAGCGACAATAGCGACAGCGGAGAAGGGCCAAACCAGGTCAAAGCCATTGAGGTCGCAATTCGTGCGAGAATAACGTGAGCTCGCCAACCAACCCCCGGCAACACCCCGCCGTGAGATGCCCGATGCTCGCCAAACACCCTGTCACGCGCCGTGAGATCATTCGTCAGACCGCCACAGGCTGGCTCGCCGCCACCGCTCCCGCTTTCCTCCGTCGCGATTCGCACCGGCCGG
>JBGSYY010000654.1:0-10421 GCA_041750675.1 Isosphaeraceae bacterium
CCGCGCCCTCCTGGCCGCCGCCGCCCCCTTTGCCCGCCGGGGCACACCCATTCTCGGCCTCGAACCAAGCTGCCTCACCATGTTCCTCGACGAATATCTCGACTTCCGCCTCGGCGAAGATGCCCAGGTGGTCGCCGGGGCCAGCCGTCTGATCGAGTCCTTCCTCGCCGACCCTGAATGCGTCCCCGACCTCCCCCTCCACACCCACAGCGCCCCCGTCTTGCTCCACGGCCACTGCCAGCAAAAAGCCCTCCTCGGCATCGCCGACACCGAGCGTGCCCTCCGCCGCATCCCCGACCTGAACCTCCGCACCCTCGACTCCGGCTGCTGCGGCATGGCCGGCTCGTTCGGGTATGAACTGGGCCACTATGAGGTGAGCGAGGCCCTTGCCCGCCGCGTCCTCCTGCCCGCCGCCCAGGCCGACCCGAGTGCCACCCTGCTTACGCCCGGCTTTTCGTGCCGCAGCCAGGTCAAGGACCTCGAAGGGCTGATCGCCCGCCACCCGATCGAGTTGATCGCGGAGTGTCTGGATGTCTCGGATGGTGCGTAAGTTGTGATATGGCACGATGCTTCGCGGTGTTGGGTTCGTTCGTGAACCTGGCGGGGGCGCGCCGGGTTCGTTATGGCTTGAGGATGGCTGGCTCCTTGCGAATATGAACACGAGTGAACGGATGGCGTCCGCTTGGGTTCGTTTGGTGGGCAGGTTGGTTCGGGTCTGGCCTGTGGCATTTGTGTGCGCGAACGTCGGGTTGCGCGGATTGGGTGGACCTGGCGGGGAGCGGTTGCGGGCGGCGGATCGCCTGGGTTCGTTCCGCACCGATGGTGTGGTGCGTCAGGATTTGTGCGCGAACGTCGGATCGGGCAGGCTGCGCCGAGATTGACGGCGGGGGTGTTCGGGGACGGGATGGGACGGGTTGCCAATGAGCGCTCGGCCGGGGTACGACGGATACGATCGGAGGGCGACCGCATGGGTATCGGGGAGATTGGACAGGACGCGGGTGGTCCAGGTCGTCCTCAACCAGCGCGGCGCGGCCGCGTGATGTTAAGGCGGGTTACCGCCGACCTCTTCTCGCTTCGCGACCTCGGTTGAAGCAACCGAGGCCACCCGCGAGCTTCTCCTGGCGAAATGTCAGTTCTATTCTTGAGCAGGGACGCAACGTCATGGAATCATCGCATCTTTTGAATGTTTGATGAACATTCGAGCGAATAGCCCGACTTCCCGAGATTTGGATGACTGCTTCCTAGACATTCGTCAGTGGCCCTTGTAGTGTTACGAAAATATATTTGACCCTCTCCGAGTCGGCTCCTTCCGCCTCGGCTGAGATCGCGTAGAGTTGGTCTAATCGCATGGGTCGCGGTCGACCTAAACAGGTGTTTTCTGGAGAATTCGCTTGAAGAACCACGTCAAGACTTCGCGCCGAGACTTCGTGCGACTTTCCAGCGCAACCGCGGCTCTGGCCCTCACGGGCGATTTCTCGCTGGGAGCCTCTCCATCGGTCGCGGCCGGTCCGGATGAGGTGCTCGCCAAGCTGATGGAAGGCAACAAGCGATTCATGAACGGTCAGACCTCGCTCTTGACGCGACGTCGGCCGGAGGATTTCGCAGCACTGGCGCAGGGGCAGGCTCCTAGCGCGATCATCGTGGCCTGCGCGGATTCGCGAGTCGCCCCGGAACTGGTGTTCGATCAGGGAATCGGTGATCTGTTCGTCGTCCGCGTGGCGGGCAATGTGGTTTCCGGGGCAGGCCCGGTCGTGAAGGGCAGCCTTGAGTTTGCCGTCGCCGAGTTGGGTGCGCGGTTGATCCTGGTTTTGGGCCACAGTGCGTGTGGAGCCGTCAATGCAGCGATCACGCACATCGAGTCGGACGACCTGCTTCCGGGTTCGATCGGGCCATTGGTGGACATCATCAAGCCGGCTGTGGCGATGGCGGCCGGCGAACCTGGAGACAAGCTCACCAATGTGATTCGGGCGAACGTTCGCAGGTGCGTCGAAACGATCAAGTCGCTCGATCCGATTCTCTCCAAATTCGCCGGCAGTGGTGAACTGAAAGTTGTGGGTGGAACGTACGAACTGAAGACAGGCCAGGTTGACGTATTCGCCTGAGCCTCGCGATTTGGGAACAGTCATTGGAGAGCAGAAGCATCACCCATGAATCCTCAGCTGACTTCCGCGGAAGCCGCGGTCCCGGAACCGCTCCGCGCCGTGCTGCGGGGCGTGGGCCAGGTGTTTTTTCAGGAAAACGCCTTGACTGGCCTCTGCTTCTTGCTGGGGATCGCCGCGAGTTCTCCGCGAATGGCCCTTGGCGGATTGATTGGTTCGGCGATCGGAGTCGCGACGGCCAAGGTCGCGAAATTCGATGAATCGGAGATCGCCGCGGGCCTGTACGGATTCAATTCGGCGCTCGTCGGCATCGCAACGCTTTTCTTCTTTGAAACAGGCCTGGCCAGCATCTTGCTGTTGATCGTCGGCGCGGTGGCGGCTGCCTTTGTGACCCGGTTGATGCGTCGTCACATCCCGTTTCCGACGTACACCACCCCGTTCATCGTGACGACCTGGGTCATCTTCTTCCTCGCGCCGGCTCTTGGCGCGGTGGGCGTGGGTGCGAGTGAACCTCAGGCCGCGGGTAGCGAGATCCAGGCAATCGCCAACGGGATTGGCCAGGTCATGTTTCAGACCGGCTACATCACGGCGATCTTGTTTGTGTTGGGAATCGCGATCAGCGATTGGCGGCACGCCCTCCTGGTCGTGTTGGGGTCGGCCCTGGGAGTCTTGGCGGCGAATTATCATGTGACGCCCGAACAGCGCACCCTGGACCCTGAGCGACTGGTGCCACGGTTCCTCACGGAAAACATCAGCCTCGGGCTTTACAGTTACAACGCGACCTTGACGCTGGTCGCCTTATTTCTCTGGCGTCGGTCGATCATTCCGGCGCTGCTGGGCGGCTTGCTTTCGGTCGTGCTCACCGAACTTGTGCCCAAGGCAGGATTGCCGGCGCTTACAGCACCTTTCGTGCTCGCGACCTGGGCCGTGCTGGCGTTCGGCCTTTATGACAAGCGGGTCCTGCACCGGGAAGAGCCGCCGCAAATCAACTAATTCAGGCCGTACAGCGGATCGCCTCTCAGAGTTATCGATTGAATTTTGACCTTGTCCTTCGCCTCTTTTCCGCGATGGAGTCCGACGAATGAAACTCTCGCCCCAGGAACGTGACAAACTTTTGATTTTCGTGGCCGCTCAGGTCGCCCGGCAACGTAAGGAGCGGGGGCTGAAGCTGAACGTGCCGGAGGCCACGGCGCTGATCACGGCCGATCTGATGGAGATGGCACGCGACGGTAAGACGGTCGCCGAGATCATGACGGCCGGACGCGAGATCTTGAAGCGCGGCGATGTGATGGAGGGCGTTCCGGAAATGGTCTCCATGATCCAGGTCGAGCCGACATTCCCGGACGGCAGCAAGCTGGTCACGATCCATCAACCAATCCGCTAACGGATATCCGAAGTGCCTCTCTCTCTCGCCACTCTCCAGGAGAATGCAAATGATTCCAGGCGAATATTTGTTTGATGGCCCGGATATCGAGCTGAATGCTGGGCGGAACGTCGTCACTGTCGAGGTGAATAACACCGGCGATCGGCCGGTCCAGATCGGGGCGCATTATCACTTCTTTGAGGTGAATCGCGCGCTCGTTTTTGATCGCGAGCAGGCCTACGGCATGCGTCTTGATTTGCCCAGCGGTACTTCGGTGCGGTTCGAGCCGGGCGAGGTCAAGAAGGTCAACCTGATTCCCTATGGCGGGCGACGCGAAGTATATGGATTCAACGCCTTGGTGTCGGGACGGCTCGACGATCCCTATACACGGAATGAGAGCCTGAAGCGGTGCGTCGAACAGGGCTATGGCCATAAGTCGACCAAGGCCGCCGTGTCGAAGAAGTCCGGTTCCTCTGAGTCGAAGGGCGGCAAGAAATGAGCGTCAAGATCTCGCGCAAGGCCTACGCCAAGAAGTATGGTCCGACGAAGGGCGATCGCATCCGGCTCGCGGATTCAGAGCTGATCATCGAGATTGAGCACGACTACACCGACTACGGCGAAGAGTCGATCTTTGGCGGCGGCAAGTCGATCCGCGATGGTCAGGATCAATGCCCGCTCGAAGAGCCGATGAGTCCGCCTCACTGCGATCTGGTCATCACCAACGCGGTGATCATTGATCACTGGGGGATCGTCAAGGGCGATATCGGCATTCGCGAGGGCCGGATTGTGGCGGTTGGCAAGTCGGGCAATCCGCTGACGCAATGCGGCGTCGACCCGAGGCTGGTCATCGGCCCCGCGACCGACATCATCGCCGGCGAGGGCCGCATCTGCGTGGCCGGAGGAATCGACACTCACATTCACTTCATCTGCCCACAGCAGATCGAGACGGCGATTGCCAGCGGCATCACGACCTTGATCGGCGGCGGGACCGGATCGTCGACGGGGACATGGGCAACGACCTGCACGCCAGGCCCCTGGTACATTCAGCGCATGCTTCAGGCGTTTGAAGGATTGCCTGTCAACGTCGGCATTTTGGGCAAGGGTAACGGCAGCCTGCCCAAGCCACTTGAATCGCAGATTCGCGCGGGTGCGTGCGGTCTGAAGCTCCACGAAGACTGGGGGACCACCCCCGCCGTCATCGATACGAGCCTGACCGTCGCCGATAAGTACGATATTCAGGTCGCCATTCACACGGACACGCTGAACGAGTCCGGCTTCCTCGCCGATTCGGTCGCGGCCATGAAGGGTCGAGCGATCCACAGCTTCCATACCGAGGGCGCGGGCGGCGGCCATGCGCCGGATATCATCAGCATCGCCGGTCTTCCCAACGTGCTGCCCTCCAGCACCAACCCGACCCGGCCGTTCACGGTGAACACGATCGACGAGCATCTCGACATGCTCATGGTGTGCCATCACCTGTCGCGCGACATCCCCGAAGACGTCGCGTTCGCCGAGAGCCGGATCCGAGCCGAGACGATCGGCGCTGAGGACGTTTTCCACGATCGTGGAATCATCAGCATGACCAGCTCCGACTCCCAGGCGATGGGCCGGATCGGCGAGGCGATCGTCCGTACCTGGCAGACCGCGCACAAGATGAAGGTCCAGACCGGGCCCCTCGAAGGAGACAGCAGCCGCAACGACAACGAGCGTGTGAAGCGGTACGTCGCCAAATACACCATCAACCCGGCGATCACCCACGGGATCGGCCAGTACGTCGGCAGCATCGAGGGCGGCAAGCTGGCCGACCTGGTGCTTTATGATCCTGTGTACTTTGGGGTCAAGCCGTTCTTAATCCTGAAGGGTGGGCTGATCGTCGCCGCACAGATGGGCGACCCGAACGCGAGCATCGCCACACCTCAGCCGGTTTACATGCGTCCCCAGTTCGCCTCTCTTGGCCGAGCGCTCTCGAAGTCGTGCATGAGTTTCGTCTCCAAGGCGTCGATTGAAGACGGGATCGCCGAGCGATATGGCTTGCAGCGCGAGGTTGTACCCGTCGAAGGCTGCCGCGAGATCGGTAAGAAGGATATGAAACGGAACGAGGCGACACCTGAGATCCGCGTGGATGCCGACACGTATGAGGTGTTCGTCGATGGCGAGAAGGTAGGCAGCGAGCCGCTCGCCGAATTGCCGATGACCCAGCGGTATTTCCTTTTCTGAGAAGACTGAGCTGCCTGGGCCTCGATTGACAAACCTGAACCGCGTGCGTTTTTCTGGGATCACATGAATCTTGGCCTCTTGCAAATCGCCGACTCCGCCCTCCCGATCAGCGGTTACACGCATTCATGGGGGCTGGAGGCGGCGATTGCGCAGGGGCTGGTCCATGATCCCGAGACGCTCGAGCGCTGGACTTCGAACTGGCTAAATGCGAGCCTCGGTCCCCTGGAGGGCGTGCTGGTCGCCGCGGCGTGCCGTGTGGTCCGCTCCGGTGATCCCGCGGCGCTGATCGACCTGAACCAGATGGCCGAGGCGTCGATCCTCCCACCCTCGACTCGACGAGCCAGCCGCGAGATGGGTCATCAATTGATGGTTTTGGGGCAAACGTGGTCGTGGTCGGCTGAGCCGCTAAAGAAACTCCTTGGTCAGATTTCGATCGTGCCCGAAAGCTGGCATCACCCCGTCGCTTTCGGCACACTGGGCGCTCTGGCCGGGGCGGTGCCGCTCGACGTGATTACGGCCTATCTTCATCAGGCCGCGCTGGGGATGATCGGGGCCGGAGTGCGGGCGATTCCGGTCGGCCACACCCACGGTCAACAGGTCGTCGCGTATCTTCACGGACAGCTTGAGGCCCTGGCCCAATCGCTCTGCGATCGTAATCTGGAAACCGCTGGAGCGGGATGCCCCTTCTATGAGGTTCTTTGCGATGAACAAACACAACTTTATGCCCGAATGTTCCGATCCTGATTTACTGATTGATGGATTTCGGCATCGAGCCGCTCGGCGTCCCTTCCGTTGTCGTGGTATCTACTTTCACAAGGACCACGACCACGATCACATGGGGCGACCGGGTTCTGCTCGATATGCCGGCCCGACGCGGAAGGTTTTCACGCTGGGCGTCGCCGGTCCGGTCGGCTCGGGCAAGACGGCCCTGGTCGAAGCCCTTTGTCGGGCTCTCTGGCCTGAGATCAATCTGGCGGTCATCACCAATGATATTTATACCCACGAGGACGCCGAGTTTCTCTCGCGACGTCAAGCGCTGCCACTGGAGCGGATCGTCGGCGTCCAGACCGGTGGTTGTCCGCACACGGCGATCCGCGACGACGCCAGTGCGAACCTGAGCGCGGTCGGCAACTTTCAACGTCAGTTCCCCGACCTCGAGTTGGTGATCATCGAATCGGGCGGAGACAACCTGACCGCCGTTTTTTCACGTGAGCTTGCCGATAAGTTCATCTTTGTGATCGACGTGGCCGAAGGGGACAAGATTCCCCGTAAGGGTGGCCCGGGAATCTGCAATAGCGACCTCCTGGTAATTAACAAGACCGACCTCGCACCGCATGTGGGCGCGGACCTTGATGTGATGAAGCGTGACAGCCTGAAGATGCGTGGCGAGCGGCCCTTTTTGATGATCAGCCTTCGACAAAATGAAGGGGTCGAGGAGGTGATCGCTTGGGTGCGCGAGCAGTTCGCATCACGCGTGAAGAGCTCCTGACACCGCCGGAGTTTCAGGACTTCCGGGCGCGGGGCCACGAGGCGTCTCGGGTCGGGGGCGCTCGCATCGAGCTTTATCACGAGAACGGAGAAACCCGGCTCGGAACCTGCCACCAGCAGATTCCGATCCGGTTGATGCCGCCGTTCGCCATGGACGGCGAACCGGCGTCGCTCCTCTATCTGATCAATCTGACCGCCGGCCTGATGGATGGCGACGCCCATTTGATCCAGCTCGTCGCGCGGGCCGGTTCACGTTCGGTGGTCACGGGTCAATCGGCAACCCGCGTACATCCTGCCTTGAATTCCTTCGCGACTCAGCAATGGGAGGTGGAGGTCGAGGAAGACGCCATACTCGTTGTCCTTCCCGGTCCCACGATTCCCTATCAGGGCACCCGCTACTATCAACGCGGGCGTGTCGAACTGGCGCCGACGGGTCGAATGATCTGGGGCGATATCTGGCTGGCGGGTCGCTACGAGCGTGGCGACCTCTCGGAGCGATTTCTCTTTGAGCGGATCATTCAGGACTTTGAAGTCCGTCGCTCCGGCGGCCTGATCTATCGCGACCGCTTTCGTTGGGATGGGCCGTGGTCGAGTGCGGAGGTCGATTGGTACTTCGGTGGCGCCTGGGCGACCGGCAGCTTGGTGATCGTGGGCACCGTGCCGGACCAGCTTCCGCCTCCTCCTCCGGGTGTGCGACAGGCGAGTTTTCCACTCGATACGGGTGCGCATTGCATTCGCTGGTGTGGTCATCCGACGGAGGTGATCCATGTGCTTGTGGAGACCGCGATGCGGCTGGCGTCGAACTGGACGGGAGGCCCAGATGCGACCCCCTGGCTGCTTAGATCCAGTGGACTGACGCCGAATCACTGGTTTTCAACCCAGGTGGACGTCAAGGGACCGCAGGAATCCGAGGATGAGACTCAAGGTGACGAGCTTTCGGAGATCAGAACTTGATCAGCGCGCTGATGACGCCCGAAAGCTGGCTGTAATTGCCACCCGGGTTACCGCCGCCGCCGAAGGCGGGCTGGCTCGAGAAGTCGCCGCGGATCTCGGGGCGGAACTCGATATACGAGCAGGGATGCCAGTTGAGACCAAGGGTGACTTCGGAGTAGTCGGCGGCGAAGCCGGTGCGGGTTCCCTGCACGTCGTCGAACCATTCGCCACGGAAGTTGAGATCGATGGTTGGCACCCAGTGATAAACGCCCTGGGTATAGACGCCGTACCAGGAGCCCGTGCCCACCGGTGTCTCGGAATCGCAGCCCATGTTTGACTGGATGATCTGGGTAAACCGCTCGCTCCAGTTTTGCTGGAGCCGTAGCTCGAGCATGGTCACGAAGTTGCCACCCAGGCCGGGCGCGGCGAAGATCGCATCGGGGCCGATATAGACCGAGCTTGTCAGTCGCGTCTTTTTCTCATCCGTGAGCCAGTAGTTGAGCTGGCCGATGTAGCAATAAGACGTATTGCTTCGCATTGTGAAAAAGGTATTGGCACCAAATGTCAAGCCGTTCCAGAAGTCGAGGCGGTCGTTGATGTGGGTGTCGGTAAGGAAGCCGGTAAAGGCACCGTCCTGCGAGTAGAAGAACTGGTAATCGTTGGAAAAGAACGGACGATAAGGCGCGAGGAAACCATTCCAGCCAATAATGGTGTTCATGCGTCCAATTTTTACGTCCATGCCGCCGTCGGTCAGAATCGGCAAGTGGGCGGAGAGGTAGAGATCGCGGAAATCCTGGCCGAAGCGGGGATTCTCCGGGGGTGCGCCGATGCCGCCCTTGGCCGCGCCGGTGGCCGCGTTAGCACCCGCGAAGTAGCGGACATTGAAGCCGATATTGAAAATGTCCTGTCGTAGCGGCTTTTGGAAAGTGAACCCGATATCGCTGACGACGAACTCGTCACCGAAGCGGTTCAAGCGGGGTTGAACACTGAGCGGACCGGAGCTGACGGAAGTGCCGGTATAGCCGAACTCCGCCCAGCCGAATGTACGGAGGCCGCCAGCATCGAAGAAGCCCGTGGGACGGAGAAGTCCTTCTAGGAGTTGGACTTCCGAAACTGGTTTCGCACCGAAGCGGAAAGCGTTCGATGCCCCATAGTCGAGGTCCTCGGCGATCTCACCGGGCAATGATTGGGCCTCCAGGCCACTGCCGATATTCGATGGCGTTTCACCACCCGGTAATGCGGGAAGCTCTTGTGCCTGACTCGCATTGGGACCAAACAAGACCACGAATAATGGCAAGTAAATCCATGGGCGTCGGTACGTCATCGCACTTCTCCAATCTTGTCGTGCGCTTCGCCAGATCCGCGCTGGTAGCACTTCGAACTCGTCCTCCCGGAATCGCGCAGCAGGCCCCATCGCCTTTTTTTTCGGTTGTAAGGGACTTACGGCTTTATCGCAACATGCGCAGAACCCCGATTGTGAAGGGTCTCCCCAGTCGCATGGGAATGGGGTCGGGCCGCAACGATCGTCGACCTCACCCAGTTCATCGAGTGGATCCCAACGCGGGTGGCCCCGGTTGCTTCAACCGGAGTCGCGCAGCGAGCAGAGGTCGGGGGTAACCAGCCTCAACATCTCTCGGCTGCGTCACGCTGGTGATGCACGACCGGGACCAACCCCGTTCGGCCCGATCTCCCCGATACCAATGCGGTGGCCTTCCGATCGTATCCGTCGTACCCGGCCAAACGCTCATTGGCAACCCGTCCCCTCCCGTCCCCGAACACCCTCACGCCGTCAATCTCGGCCCATCCTGCCCGACCCGACGTTCGCGCGCACAAATCTCGACGCACCACATCACCGGTGCGAAACGACCCCGAACGATCGCACCCCGCGACCCGCCCCGGCCAGGTCCACCCAATCCGCGCAACCCGACGTTCGCGCGCACAATCGCCATCCCGATCCCATTCAATCGAGCCTCAGTTTCGTGAACCCGCACAGGCCGCTTCCTCCTCCGCCGGGGACTCCCCGAATCCGCAAAAACACCCCGATAAGCCAGGCCGGCCTTGCCGATCATCTTGGTATCCTTGTCGCGCTCGCGCCTCACCACGCGGCGCGGAGCAAGCCTTCCAGGTCCGCTTTCGTCGCCGGGCGGGGGTTGGTCTGGAGGCAGTGGTCCTTGAGGGCGAGGTCGGCGTAGTCGGGGATCTTCGCCTCGTCGAGGTCGTCGAGCAGGCTGAGACGCTTGGGCAATGGCAGGCGGGTGAGCAGGAGGTCGAACAGGGCGACGAGGTGGCCGGGGGCGTCGGGCGAGCGGCCCAGGCCGAGC
>JBGSYY010000655.1:0-3876 GCA_041750675.1 Isosphaeraceae bacterium
AAGGCGCGGCCGTCCTCCTGCTCGAATCCGAAGAATCCGCACGCGCCCGCGGCGCACCCATCCACGCCGTTATCGGCGGCGGCGCGCTCGGCGGCGATGCCTATCATCTCACCGATCTCAACCCTGACCCCACCGGCTACGCCCACCACATCCTCCGCGCGCTCGCCGCGTCCGGCGTACCTCCGTCGTCGATCGACCACGTCAACCTCCATGGAACCGCCACCCAGGCCAACGACCCCCTCGAATGCCGAGCCTTGCATCGCGCCCTCGGCCCCCACGCCTCTCACCTCAATGGTTCGGCCAACAAACCGCAGATCGGCCACATGCTCGGTGCCGCCGGCGCGGCCGAGCTGGCCTTCACCTGCCTGGCCGTCCGCGATCAGGTCGCCCCGCCCACACTCAATCTCGACAATCCCGACCCATTCTGCGACCTCGACGCCACCCCGCACACCGCCCGCCCGCGACCCATCCGCGCCGCTCTCAAGCTCTCTCTCGGCTTCGGAGGCCACATCGCCGTCGCCGTCGTCCAGCGGGCCGAGTCCTGAATTATTCCTTCGCAACCCGCCTTGTGCCCCAAGCCCGCCTGTGATACCAACACCAGGCCATTTTTTCCGGATGCCGCCTTCGCGCCGCCGAGAGGACAACCCGATCCCATGACGGTCGACCCTCGACGCCCCTGGACCCTCATTCTCGCGGATCTCGCCGACCCCTGGTCCGCGCGCCTCCTCGACCATTGCCCCCATCCCCGCCTGGTCGTCAACCCGATCGACCCCATCGACGCCTGGCCCGAGCCTGCACTCGCCGCCCGTCAGGTCGTCGTCCACACCCCCACGCTCTCGGACCACCTCCTCCGCTCCCTCGCGACTCTCCGCCGCGCCGTTCCCCCCACCACCCCCTTCCTGCTCTGCCAGCAGCCGCTCAACCGCTACCATCAGGTCCAGCCCCACGCCACACTCTTCTCGACGATTCTGCCCGAGTCCACGGCCATCGAAACACTCGACCGCCATGTGGACCCATCGCCCCGCGCCGCGCTCCCCGCCATCCCCATCGCCGTCATCTCCAGCCTCAACGAGATCGGCGGCTGGCTCACCAGCGCCTGCCTCGCCCTTGGCCTGCATGCCCGACACCAACGAAAGTGGTCCAACGATCTCACCGAGCCGCTCGCCCTCTGGGATCTCCCCGTTCTCGACGACGATTGGGAGCAAACCCTCCGTCACCAAGCGCGTCGACGAGCCATCGTCGTCCTCTCCGGCTTTCTCGACCGTCCCTTTGTCAATCGCGCCCGCACCCTCGGCGCACATGCGGTGCTTGATCTCCCCTGCGATCACGCCGATCTCGCCCACGTGCTCGCCCGCCTCATCCGGGCTGTGCCGGGCCAGCGCACCCATTACCTCGACTCTCCCAGCGCCACACCGCCCGGCCCCTCGGCCCGCCGCCGCATCCTCATCCCGCATCCATCCCCGGCTCGCTTCCCCTGGGAAGCCTGAATCGGGCTTCGGACCAACCAGCCCAACCGCCTCCGCTTGACACCCGAGACGTCGTCAGCGAACCATGGCACGCGGCTCGCTTACCTGTTCTGCAACCTTTCCCGAGTCGCCCGCGGCCCAGCCCCATCATGAGAAAATCGGACGATGCGCGCCCCGCCGACTCAACCCGCGCCGCCCCCGCCGACCGTCAACCCTTCTTCGATCTCACCCGCCGGCTCCAGCGCACCCCAGGCTTCCCCGAAGTGCTGGCCGCGCTAAAAAATGGCCGTAGCGGAACAATCGACGGTGCCTGGGGCTCCGCCGCCTCGCTCACCACCGCCGCGCTCGCCCTCCATTCGCCCTCCACATTGCTCTGCGTGATCGCCCACATCGGCGACGCCGATGATTTCGCCGACGACATCGCCACCTTCTCCGGCCTCCGACCCGAGGTCTTCCCCGCCTGGGACCGACTCCCCGGCGAGAGCGACCGACTCGACGAAACCGCCGCCCAGCGCATCCGCCTCGCCCGCCGCTGCCGCGAGGCCAACCCTCCCCGCGTCGTCGTCGCCCCCATCCAGGCCCTGCTTCAGCCCGTCCCACGCCCCGAAGTCCTCGACCAGCTCTCTCGAACTCTCCACGTCGGTCAAAACCTCCCGATCGATGATCTGGCCGGCTGGCTGCTCAAGCATGGCTTCACGCCTTCCGAAGTCGTCGAGCTACCCGGCGAGCACAGCATCCGAGGCGGTATCGTCGATATCTTCGCACCCGACGCCAAAGAACCGATCCGTCTCGAATTCTTCGGCGACGAGATCGAGTCGATCCGCCAGTTCGACGCCGCCAGTCAACGCTCGCTCGAAAAGCTCGACCGCTGGACCCTCGCCGCCCTTCCCCCCTTCAATCCCGCCGACTCCAAAACCTACGGCCACTTTGCCGCCTATCTGGCCGAAAACGCCTGGGTCGCCCTGATCGAGCCGACCGATCTCCACGACCGAGCCAACCACGACCTCGCCCGTCTCGACGATCGCCGCGGCCTCTTCGGCATCGACGCCGCACTCCAGCCCCTCTTGAAACACCCGTCAATCGCGGTCTCAACCCTCGCGCCTCCTTCGTTCGAAACAACCTGCCACCTCCGCGTCGAATCCGTCGAACGCTTCTCCGGCGACCTTGCCCGCGTCCGCGAAGAGCTAGACACCATCGCCTCCTCCGAACGCGTCCTCATCGCCTGCCACAACCCCGCCGAGGCCGAACGCCTCGGCGAAATCCTCGCCGAGTCCAACCTGCAACGCGAAGGCCGCCTCACCCTCGCCGTCGGCCAGCTCCGCAGCGGCTTCCGTCTCGTCGACGCCAATATCGCCGTCATCAGCGATTCCGAGTTGTTCGTCCGCGTCGACACCCGCCGCCCTGCCGCCCGCCGCCGCTACGAATCACGCGCCATCGAAAGCTTCCTCGACCTCAACGAAGGCGACCTCGTCGTCCACATCAACCACGGAATCGCCGTCTATCGCGGCCTCCAGCTCGTCGAGCTAAGCGCGGAACACACCGAAGAACAGCTCCTCCTCGAATTCGCCGACACTGCCCGCCTCTACGTCCCCATCTCCAAGGTCAATCTCGTCCAGAAGTACGTCGGCGGCGGGCGCGGCGCTCCCGCCCTCTCAAAGCTCGGCGGCGGCGCATGGGAAAAACGCAAGGCTCGTGTCGCCGAGGCCGTCGTCGATCTCGCCTCCGAGCTGATCGACATCCAGGCCAAGCGCGCCAGCCAGCCCGGAACCATCTATCCGTCCCAGGACAGCCACTGGATGCAAGAGTTCGAAGCCGCCTTCCCCTATCAGGAAACCCCCGACCAGCTCGCCGCCATCGAGGCCGTCAAAAACGACATGGCCTCCACCCGCCCCATGGACCGCCTCATCTGCGGCGACGTTGGCTACGGCAAGACCGAGGTCGCCATGCGCGCCGCGTTCAAGGCCGTCGACGCCGGCAAACAGGTCGCCGTGCTTGTGCCCACCACGGTCCTCGCCGAACAGCATCATCGCACCTTCACAAAACGCATGGCCGAATTTCCCTTCCAGGTCGCCGTCGTCAACCGCTTCCACCCCCGCGCCGAGGTAAAACAAACCCTCGAACGCGTCGCCAATAATCAGATCGACATCCTCATCGGCACCCACCGCATCCTCCAAAAAGACGTTCGCTTCAAGGACCTCGGCCTGGTCATCGTCGACGAAGAACAGCGCTTCGGCGTCGAAGATAAGGAATGGCTCAAAAACCTCCGCGCCACCGTCGACGTCCTCACCCTCTCTGCCACGCCCATCCCACGCACCCTCCACATGAGCCTGCTCGGTATCCGCGACATCTCCAACCTCGAAACCCCACCCGTCGATCGCAAGGCCATCGAAACCCGGATCACACGCTGGGA
>JBGSYY010000656.1:0-2072 GCA_041750675.1 Isosphaeraceae bacterium
GCACCTCGCGTTTGCGGCCGACGCCGGCCCTTTTGCGGGGCGGTCGTCGCCGCTCCAGGTCGCGCACCGTGGTGTTGCACGGCACGTCGAGGACATAGCGTTCCCCACGCTGACTCAACGCCGCCCGGAACTCGGAGGCCCGGCCCAACTCGTCGTCGCCGACGACCCAACCATGGGGCAAGCCGGGCAGGCTCCGGTCGAGCAACTCCAGCGCGATCCGCCAGGTTTCCTGGAACTTGATCTTCTCGGGGACATGACACTTTTTGCGTCGGGCTTCGTCGTCGGCCCACTCTTTGGACAGGTAGAGCCGCCGGTCGAGCGGGGCGTAACCGGCCCGGGTGGCGTATGCCAGAAAGACGCCGAGTTGGCAGTTTTCGACCTTGCCAAGGCGGCCACACCACTGGCGATCGACGCCGCAGGATTCGGTCCCCTTCTTGGGGAAGGCGCTGGGATCGATGATCACGACGCCGTGGGGGTCGGCCAGTTCCTCGCGCACGTGCTGGCGCAACTCGCTCATGACGGCCTCGTCATCCCACTTGCCGGCACCGACGAAGAACTGGATGGGCTTGCGGGGCAAACCGGCCTGGATGGCGATGGGCTCGGAGGTTTTGCGTTCGAGGCCGCCGAGCCGGCCACGGATGACCAGGGCGGCAGTGGTCCGCTGCTCGGAGCGATAGAACTTGGGCAGGTAACGCTGAAGGAAGGCCGCCAGACGGTCGGCCTGACCTGTGATGGCCTCGGGAGTGACCACAGCGTCAGCCAGCAAAGCCTTCGCGTCCGGATGATCCAGTAGTGACATCGTGGTCCTCCGTGCGTGCCGCAGACTCGCCACGGAGATCAATCGTAGTAGGGGCCGCGCCAGGAGTCACGGAGAATCGGTTACAGTAGAACTAATTGAGACTATGGCTCGCCCAAAGCCGTGTCAAGAAATAAATCGTGGTTTTACTTCAAATTTTCAAATCAAGTTTTCGGGTGCCGGAGCAGCGATGTCAACGAAAATGTTTCCCGATGGTTTGGTCGATCGGTCACAGCCATTCTGGCGCGGGCGGGGATCCAGAGTGAGGCCGGCATGAGCCGTGGATCCCCGCCTGCGCGGGAATGACCGCTTGAGTCGCGTGGAGGAACTTGGTCAACTGAGGATCAATCAACACGCCGGACGGCAAGAGCATCGGCATCGCGTGCCCCTCAGGGCGTGATCGATCGGGGCCAGTGACGAAGACGTGACAGGCCCCGCCACCCTTGGGGGTGGACTCATTCCGACGACGCGGCGGCGCGGGGGGCCTTGATGTCGAGCTTGATGACGACCTCGTCGCGGATGACGCCGCCGGGGCCGGTGAAGGTCATGCCGAACTCCTGCTTGTTCAGCACGAATTCGCTTTTGAGGGCGACCTGCTCGGGGCCGAAGGTGACGGTGGCCGGGAAGGTGATCGACTTGATTTCGCCGTGCAGGGTGAGGTTGCCGGTGACGGTGTGCGTCGCGCCGTTCTCACCGCCAGAGGTGATGCTCGTCGATTCGAATTTGGACGTGGGATACGTCTCGACCTCGAAGAAATCCTTGTTCTTAAGGTGTTCCGTGAGTTTGTCGTCGTCGCTCCAGAGGGATTTGGCGTCGATGTCGGCGGTCACTTTTTCGAGAGTGGGCTTGTCCGACTCGGCCGAAGTGAGGAGCGTACCCTCAAAGAGCTTGAAGCCGCCGTTGTGCGCGCCGCCGACCTTTTTTGAGCCGACGAAGTTGACGGTCGAGCCGTTCGCGTTCGAGAAGGCGAGTGCGAGTGGCGACGTCGTCGTGGCCGCGACGGCCTCGGGTTCAGCCTCGGCGACGGCCACACCGCCTTCTCCGGGCGTGGTCGGTTCCGGCTCGGACGTCGAAGCGGGGGGAGCTGTGATCGGCGGATTGGCCTTGGCGACGGGCATGTTCTCAGCCGGGTTTTCGCCGCAGCCGGCGAACAACGCCGAAACCACCGCGCCGGCGATCATCCACTTTCTGAATCGAACGTACATGCTTTCATCCCTGGGTCTGAGGAGCAGATGGCGTCAAAAAACGGTCACGGCCGCCGAGTGCCGCGGCTGGT
>JBGSYY010000657.1:0-6171 GCA_041750675.1 Isosphaeraceae bacterium
GCGGCCGGCAAACTGGTCGCCTTGCACGACTTGCTCGACAACGAACCGGAGCCGACGGATGCTTCCGCTTCGGACTCGAGTTCGTCGCTCTGGTCGTCGTCGTGCGAGCTACCGATGCTGGAGACTGGCCCGTTGGCCCGACGTGCGCTGCATTATCTGGCACGGGGACGGCTGGTAACCGAGCTTCCTCCATCGGTGCTGGAATCGCTGGCGAGCCTGGACGGCGCTCTGGTGACCGATACGACGGGGCGGCTGCTTGCCTTCGGCGCGATCTTGCACCACGACGCGCCCGAATTGCGTGGGCTGTCGCGAGCCGAGGGCGCGCGGACGACCGCCGCGATTGTCGCCAGCCTGTATGGGCCGGTGCTCAAAGTGAGTGAAGACGGGATTGTCTCGTGTTTCCTCGACGGGACGCGGGTGTGGGATCTATGAGTTCGGACGGGTGAGTGGTCGTCATTCGTCCGCCTGAGCGGGCTGAACCAATGTAATTCGCGACTCCGGCGGACGGGCCTCGGCGATGCGCATTTCGATCTCAGCGGCGTCCAGAAAAATGGGATGTTGGCGGCGAATTCGACTCAAGTTGATTGATGGGCCGACTTGACCCTGGCGGGTTCGTCCGCTACTCTACATCCCAAGTTCCCAAGGAAGGGTACATCGAGGGTCTCGCGCGACCGAGTCATCGGATCTCGTGGGACGTCTCAAGGAGGAGAAAAACGCCATGCCGCCCCGTCAACGTCGGACCGCGCCCCGCGCGGCAAGTCGAGGGCAGGCCCGCCCCGGCTGCGAATCGTTGGAAGTCCGCACGCTCTTGAGCGGCGATCCGATTGCGCCGCTATTGACGACACCTGCCCCCGCGACTCCGATCGCGCCGGCCGTCGCCACACCCGCCACCACCACGGCGACAGCCACCACCACTGAGCTTGTCACACCCACCACGACGGCCGGTACGGCAATTCCGACGGCGACGACGAGCAATACGCCGCCCGCCCCGACCGCGTCCCCCACAATTCCACCTAGTCCTGCTCCCGCCCCCCTGCCCGATCTCGTGGCAGCGCGGATCGCGGGACCGTCGAGCCTGGACTGGGATCAGGACTTCCGGCTCGAAGGCAGCATCTTGAATCAGGGCGGTTCGGCCACGGACGCGGCGTTTCGGGTCGATGTGTTCGCCTCACCGACGACCAAGGCCACTAGCGACTCGGTGCCGATCGGCTCATTCCTGGTCCCGGAAGGAGTTGCGGCGGGCAGTCGCTACGACTTTGATGTGCCGTTGCGGACCCCTGGGCTTCCCAGCGCGGCTTTGACGGCGAATCCCTCGTATTACGTGACACTGAAGGTCGACACGGCGAACGCCGTCGCCGAGTCGAACGAGACGAACAACGCGGGCCGGGGTTTGCAGGGCGTCGATGCCACGATGGTCACGTTCGCGCCCCGTCTGCCGGCCAAGCTGGTCCCGGCGGGAATCCAGGTCCTGCCCGGACAGGCCGACTGGGGCGGCACGATCCAGGTTGCCACGACTGTGCGGAACGAAGGCCCGGGCCGCGCCTTGCCGACCAACGCGCGGATTGTACTGGCCCCATTTGGAGAAGACCCGTTCGGCCCGCGTAGCTACACGATCGGCTTCGTGCCCTTGCCCGAGGTCTTGCCGCATCAGACGGTGAGCTCGACCCAGTCGATTGAACTGCCGATCACGCCACCGACGGCCCTTGCAAACGTCGGCAAGTTCACCGTGATGATGATCAGCGACGCCGATGCCCTGAATGATCCGGTGTTCCGAGCTCCGAGCTATCAGGGAATCGGCCTCGATCGGACGACCGTCAATTTGACGCCTCGGCCCTCGTCGACCTCGCCCGATCAGTTGCCCGACCTGGCGCTGACCGCCCTCTCGACACCGGCGGCCGTCGCCTGGAGCCAGACGATTGAGATGAAGGCGACCCTGGCGAACGTCGGCCGGACCGACGCCGGGCCGTTCAAGGTCCGCTTCGGGCTGGTCCAGAGCGACGACCCGAACGCGCCGATGCTGACCCTCGCGGATGCTTTTATTGGCGGTCTGGGAACAGGACGATCTCAGGAGTTGGTCCAGTCGATCCGGCTGCCGGCGCAACCTCCGAGCGGAATGATCGCGAACAGCACGACCAGCCGGCTGGTCGTGCGCATCGACCCTGACCGGAGCCTGGATGAAGCCAGGGTGGACAACAACCGGCTCGCTTCGCCGCCCGTCACCTTGCGGGTAGTGAGCCAGGACGGCACGACGTCACCGCCGATCATCACGGTCACGCCGACGCCCATCACGACGCCGACCCCGACGAACACGCCGACTCCCACGCCCACAAAGCCGGTCGTGTCGATTCCGACCCCCAACCGTCCAACCCTGCCGAAACCCAATCCGAGGCGTCCGGTGATCCTGCCGATCCAGCGCCGGGTGCAGGCTCCCAAACCCTCCGGCCGACAGGTTGGGCAATATCCCAATCGGCCTAATCTTCGGATTTACCCGCGTCCCAAGCAGAGCGCCCAACATTCCCAGCCAGCGGTGCTCCGATGGTCGCAGGTGCGGATCATGCCGGTTCGACCCAACGGACCGGTTGTGGCTCAGCCGGATCGTCCGGCGTGACCGTCAGGGTCGTTATCACCTTGCCCAGGCGGTCGGAAGGACCGGGCAAAAACTTGAGAAAAACAGGTAACAACCTGGGCAATTCGTTGAAGATCGGGAAAATGCTGGCTATGCTTTGGCGGAGTGGTCGGGGCGTGTGCGACACGCGGCGAGGGGCCAACTGGCGCACCTGTCCGGACGTCTGTATCCCGATCGGGACCCGCCTCCGACTCAGATCATGCACCCAAGCAGGCATCGTGGAGGTTTGCATATGAGCGGCGATCGTTGTCCGCCCATTTCGGAGACGGGTCGAGGGGTGGTAGGTCTGGCCGAGGCGCGGTTCATCCCGCAGCGGTACGAGCCAAACTATGCCTACCCTCTCCTGGTGATGTTCCACGGCCGGGGTGGCGACGAGCATCAGTTGCTGGCGGCGATGCCGGCGCTGAGCTGGCGGAACTACGTCGGCCTGAGCCTGCGCGGACCGGAAGCCGTGCATCGCAAGGGTCGGCTGGTTGGTCATTCGTGGGGACCGGCGTTTTGCCGTCAGAGCCCCTTCGGACCGACCCACGCCGCCCTACCGCAACCCGCCGTCGAGACCGTCCGGCATATCCTGAATGGCGAGCCATCGGACTCCGTGGATCGGCTTGAGGATTCGGTCTTTGGCTCGATTCGCGCGGCGCGGCGATCGCTCCACATTCACTCCGAGCGCATTTTCCTGATTGGCGTGGGCGAAGGTGCGGCGGTGGCCTACCGGCTGGGGCTGGCTCATCCCGAGCGGTTCGCAGGCGTGGTGGCGATCAACGGCTGGCTGCCGCGTGTGGGGTTCGCTCCGCTCGCTCGATTACGGGCTTGTCGTGGTCTCAAGATGCTGGTGGCCCACGGCGAGTGGAACGGTCGAACGCCTGTGACCGACGCTCGACGTGATGTGGCGACCCTTCGCGCGGGTGGACTTCGGGTTGGGTTTCACTCGTATCCCTGTGCCCACCGGCTGACCTCGCCGCTGCTCGCCGATGTCGACACCTGGCTGATGCGGCAATGCACAAACGAGACGCTGTGACGGCGGACGGCGACACTCCGGTGCCGCGGGCGTCACTGAGTGGGCCGGAGTCGCACGAGTCAGGATATTTCGCGGTACTCTTTACAACTCTCCGCCCTGTCGACGGTTCCGACGACGGCTACGCGGCGATGGCGGAGCGCATGGACGAATTGGCCCGGCACCAGCCTGGTTACCTGGGCATGGATTCGGCGCGAGGGGTGGACGGGGTTGGGATCACCGTCTCGTACTGGGAGTCGCTTGAGGCGATCGCCGCCTGGCGTGACGTGGAGGAACATCGTAAGGCCCAGATCGAAGGCCGACGGCGCTGGTACGACGGATACACGCTGCGGGTGGCACGGGTCGAGCGCGGAGGTCGATTCGATCGTCCGGACCGAACGTGGAAACAGTCAGCCCGATCGGTCTGGCTGAATCTCAACGGGACAGTGTTTGAATAGGAGAATCTTGGTTTACTTCGCGACCGTCTCGACGAGCCAGTCGGTGATGGCCTGAAGTGCGGCGGGATCGATCGTTTCCTCGATCTTGCCGTATTCGGAGGGTGCGCCGGTCTTTGTGGGCTGGAACAGGTGGTTGAGGCCCGGCAGTTCGATGATCTTCACCTGGGTGTTGCCGCCGCCTCGGAGCGCCTTTTCGATCTCGGGGAGATTCTGGGAGGGGATGACCTGGAGATCCTTTTCGCCATTGATGGCAAGAACGGGGCATTGGACCTTGGAGAGGGTGGGTCGGGGATCGTAGTTGAGGAAGTAGCGGAACCAGGGGGTGAGCATCTGGGCCGTTGCGGTCGTGATCTGATCGTCACCGTCGTCTCCGTCCTTGATGTCGAGCGCCACCCGCTCCTCGGCGGAGAGTTTGCTGAGCGCTTCCCTGTTCAACGCGACCAGAGCCTTCTTGGCTGCCTCATTATCGGGGTTGTTGTCGATGATCTCGAAGGTTCGCTCCAGGATTTCCGCCTGGGTTTCCAGCGACTTCTCCTTGGCGCCCATGGCCCTGGCGATTTCGCGGCTCTGGAGCCGAAGGATATCGGTGCCGGGGACGCCGGTGCCCGCCATGAGGACGATGAAGGCGATGTCGTTGGGCGCGCGTGCGGCGACGATCGGTGCGATGAGGCCGCCCTCGCTGTGGCCGCAGAGGCCGATGCGCGTGGGATCGACGACCTCGGGACGGGTTTTGAGATAAGCGACCCCGGCCAGCACGTCGCCGGCGAAGTCATCGCTGGTCGAGGTGCTGATGTCGCCCGTTGAGCCGCCGACGCCCCGATCGTCTACCCGTAAGACGGCGAGACCCCGGCGCGTGAGATGATCGGCCAGCACGAGGAACGGCTTGTGGCCCAGAAGCTGCTCATCGCGATCTTGCGGTCCTGAGCCGGTGATGAGAATGACTGCGGGGAATGGGGCTTCCCCTTCGGCGGGGATTGTCAACGTGCCGGCCAATTTGACGCCGCCGGCCTGGTTCTCGTACGCCACTTCCTCGGATCGGTAGGGAAACGGCGGCTTCGGTTCCTGGGGCCGGTTTGCCTTTTTGACCTCGTTGACCTTGGTGAGCGTGAGCGGGAACTTGCGACCGACCTGGGTGAAGGTGCCCTTGAAGGCGTTGGCCTGCTCGGTTTTCTTGCCCTCGAATTCGGCGCGGATGCTCTTCATCGTAAAGCGAAGCGTGCCGTCTTCGAGAGAGAGTGTGGTGACCGGCAATCCGTTCGCGCCCTGGTCGGGGCTGTCGAGAACCGCCGTCAGTCGCTCGTCGTCGCCCTTGGCCTTGTGGACATTCAGGACGAGCCGCAGCTCGATCCCGGCCTGGACCTGGAGTGTCCCCTGCCAGAGACCTTCCAGCTCGGCCGGTATGTTGAGTGGTTTCGCCTTGGCGACGGTCGCCGGATCCCCCCTTTTGAATGTGGCTTCGAACGGGATGCCCTGGCTCCAGGTCCCCTTGATTTCGTCGTGAGATTCGTTCAGTGTCCCTTCGAACTTGAGCCGGATATCCTTCGCCGAGATGGTCACTTTGTCGCCGTCGAGAGTCACCTCGTCGATTTTCATGTCGAAGGTGTCCTGATCGGGGCTGTCGAGTTGCGCTCGGAGCGCTCCTTCCTTGTCGGCCTCGACCCGGAGCACGACCTTGATGGCCGGGCCGACTGGGGGCTTGAGGGCCGATTCCCAGGCGCCGACGAGCGGAGAGTCGGCGCGGGCCGAGGCGGCGGGAATCAGGCCAAGGATCGCGCAGAGCAAAAATCGACGGGAGAACCATTGCCGGGTATGCATGAAATGCGGCTCCCAGAGGAACGGACCCAGTTTCAATCTGAACGGTGATTCGAATAAGAGCGAACGGCATTGGACGGTGGCTGATCCGCCGAAGCAATCCGAGACCGCCCGAAGGTGAGCGAACTGACGTGTTCAAAGTGTTTGGAGAGGCGTATTATCGGTTCCGCAATGGTGGCTCGGTGGCTCCCCGCGGGAGGTTGCGAGCGGCCAGTCTCTCAGGGAAGTTTGCAGCCGTATGAGTTTGAGACAAGGAGAGCGATCCGCGATGAACGAGCGAA
>JBGSYY010000658.1:0-3867 GCA_041750675.1 Isosphaeraceae bacterium
TGCCCCGCGACGAATATCTCTGCGACGGAGGCGACCACCGCAACAAGGCCGGCATGGCCCCCAACGGCGAGATCTGGGGCATCGAACCCCGCGATGCCGTCGTCGGCTTCCGCGCCGAGCGATCCAGGAACCGCGTCCTGCCCACCAACGTGGTTTGCGTCTTCGCGCCCCGCTTCGCCGCCGTACGCCGGCCTTATGGAGCCAATCAATACATACACGTCGATGTCCTCGTCGCCAACGAGCACGTCGACAGCCCCGAACTACGCGCCGCGCCTCAAGGCCCAAAGCGGTTCACTCGCAACGAGTCCGCCCAGATTCAGCGCGTCCGCGCCCGTGCTTCCGAGCTGGATAACCGCCAGACCAGCAGCGTCTATTCCGAGCTACGCGTCCTCAACGGCCTGAATCAGATCACGCACGTCCGTGGCAACATTCTGACCCAGGGACCCCAGATCGCGCTCAACCGCAACAAGGCGGTCGGAATCGTCACTCCACAGCCGCCGCTCGGAATCAAGACGGCCGAGAGCGCAATCGTCACGGGCATTGTCACCGGCGCGAACGAAAAGGTGATGGCCTGGAGGCCGAACGAAATGATCGGCGTCGAGGAGCCGCCCGATAAACCGGGCCTCGCCGTCATCAAGCAGGTCGATAAAACTGAGGCCGAGCCGGGCGACGTCATCACGTTCACCATCACCTTTCGCAACATGGGAAACGTGCCGATCAAATCCGTCTCGATCGTCGACAACCTCCTGCCGCGATTGGAATACGTCCCCCAATCGGCCCAGGGCCCGACCGGAACCGTCTTCACCGCCCGCGAAAACCAGGCCGGCTCCTCCGAGCTGCGCTGGGACCTTCCTGCCGCATTGGCCCCCGGTGTCCAGGGTTCGGTCTCCTTCCAGGCCAAGATCCGCTAAGCCTCATTGGGAATGTTCTTTTCCGGCCACGACGTCCAGGGAATCGCAAGCGCGCCTTTGACTTTAGGGAGTCGCGTCTCGGACAATAAATTACCACTTGAATAGGAGGACCGGTGGCAAATGTCCACGACTGAGGCGAAGCCGATCGAGCTGGAGAAGCCAACACCGGTCCTGGAGGTGCGTTTCGAAGGTCCGACGGTGCGCCCGGAGACAGTTTCCCTAACTCTATTGTCACGGGTGCTGACGGCCGTACATCAAATCGCCGTCGGTGAATCGACCGCCGATAATGCCAAGGATAAAGGAACAACCGAAATCGGGCCTTTCCAGCTTTTGAGGATTGAGCGCGGCTCGGCCGTTTACGCACTTTCAGGCACGAACCCCGCGCCGGCCATCCACCGCTTACGACGAGTCGGCGATGCTATCGAACACCCGGAAGCCGCAAGCGAGGTGGAGAACTATCTCACCCCCCTCGAAACCCTCTCCAAAGTTGCGAAGCGTCTCAATTGTCAGATTCTGTTCCGGCAGCTTGACCGTGGAGCCGGAGTCATCGCACGGATCGGACCTGAGACCTACAGAGTGCTTGCGCGCGCGGTCCTCCTGCGAGGCGAGACGTCGATCCTCGGAACAGTAAAGCGTGTCGGCGGCGTTGAGAAGACAATGTGTGCACTGCGGCTCCCAGGTCAGCGTAACCTGCTCTACTGTCGGGTCACATCTGCCGAGGTCGCGCGTCAGTTGGGACGGTATCTCTATCAAGAGGTCGAGCTCAGTGGACTGGCGACTTGGCTCACCTCGGATTGGCGTTTGGTGGCCTTTCAGATTGCCTCTGTCAAACGCTCGAAACGGATTGATCTCCAGTCCGCGTTCGGAAAGCTCTATGAACTCGGGGGCAAGGCATGGAATGAAGTCGATAATCCTGAAGCCCTCATTCGCCAGCTTCGGGGTGATGATGAATGAACGTCGCCCTCGACACGATGATTCTGATTTGGTGTTTGCGCGACTCGAAGCTAGCAAGCCCCGCAACGCCGAATGAAGCGAAACGGGTTCGGGCCCAAGCCCTATTCAAAGATCTCAACGAACAAAAAGCTCGGCTTGTGATTCCCACTGTTATCGTTTCAGAGCTTCTTTACGGTGTTCCGGCGCGAGATCGGAGGCAATTCCTCGAGTTTCTGTCAAGCAACTTTTTTTGTCCACCCTTCGATCTGCGTGCAAGCCTTCTTGCCTCGGAGATCTGGGAGCAGACGCGTCAAGCCCCACCCGCTGAGTCGTCTAATCGCAACATAATAAAGGCTGACGCGATGATCGTTGCGACGGCCAAAGTAGCGGGTGTTAATGTGTTCTATAGCGACGATGCAGGCTGCCGAAGAATGGCATCGGCATGCAACTTAGACGCCCGAGATCTACCATCGCACAGCGAAAATCTACTTACCGATGCTGAGGCCAGGAAGGGCGTGGATCGTATATAGTGTTTGTTTTAGTTTCGTCCGTTGAGTCAGTTGATCCTACGATCAATCGAATCCAATTAATGAAATGTTGAGTCGCCGGGCCACCTCTCGTACCCTACGATCGGCAAACAGACATCAGATGTCATCGCGAGATCCAACCTCATGATCCGCGTCCTCGGCTCACCCAAACGCCTCTGCGACGGACTTACCCGCCGCGACTTGCTCCATATCGGCGGTACCGGCCTGTTCGGCCTCAACCTGGCGGAGTGGGCCGCGGCGGCGAAGCCTTCAACATCGGCCTCGGTCGCCAACCTCCCCGGTTTCGGCAAGGCCCGCGCTTGCATCCTGATCTACCTCTACGGCGCTCCCAGCCAGATCGAAACCTTCGATCCCAAACCCGACGCCCCGAGCGACATCCGAGGCGAGTTGGGCTGCATCCCCTCGGTCGTGCCTGGCCTCAACGTTTGCGAGGGCTTGCCCCGGCTCTCGCAGGTCATGGACCGTACCACCGTCCTCCGCTCCGTCACCCACCAGTACCCGATCCACGGAGTCGCCTTCGCCACCACGGGCATTCCATCGATGGAACTCTCGATGGAGCTTAGCCCGCGCGACGCACGACACTGGCCGTTCATCGGCTCGGTCGTCGATCACGTCGACGAACGCAGTCAATCCGGCCTCCCTCCCTTGCCCCGCAACCTCGTGCTGCCCTGGGCGTTCAGCAGCCGACGCATCGGCGAGGTCGCCCGCGCCGGACCCTACGGCGGCTTCCTTGGCCCGAAGTACGACCCCGTCTCCGCCGAGTTCGTCGGCTCGGGCACCCGCACCGCCCGCAAGACCTTGCAAGAAAAGGTCTGGGAGGAAGTCGAGCCGTACCGAGGCGTCACGCCGGAAAGCCGTTTTCAGCTCTCCTCGGTCCAATCGACGACCGCCGAGGCCCTCACGCTCGATCGCCTCGATCGCCGCCGCTCCCTGCTCCAGCAGTTCGAGGAGGCACGGCCCCACCTCGACCAGGCCCTCAGCCGCGACGGCCACGATCGCAATCGTGCCTTGGCCTACTCGATGATGCACTCCGACCGGCTCCGCAACGCCTTCGACCTCGGTGCGGAGTCGACCGAAACCCGGGAACTCTACGGCATGACCCTTCTGGGACAGGCCTGCCTGACCGCGCGCCGGTTGGTCGAAAACGGTGGCCGGTTTGTCTCCGTCTTTTGGGACGAATACGGCCTCGCGGGCACCGGCTGGGACACCCACTGGGACCACTACGAGCGGATGCGCAACGAGTTGCTGCCCTCGCTCGATGTCACGCTCTCGGGCCTGCTGCTCGACCTCGACCGTCGCGGTTTGCTCGATGAAACGCTCGTGCTCGTCCTCAGCGAACACGGCCGAACGCCCAAGATCACGCCCGGCCAGGGCGGCGGACGCGACCATTGGTCGCGGTGTTACAGCGTGGTAATGGCCGGCGGTGGCATCGCGCGCGGCCGCGTCATCGGCCGCTCCGACAAGATCGCCAGCGA
>JBGSYY010000659.1:0-4987 GCA_041750675.1 Isosphaeraceae bacterium
GGCAATCTCGATCACCCTGATCGCCGTCGTCGCCATCGGCTTGCTGCTCGGTTTCGGCTTGTTGCTTTATCGCAATCTGGTCGAGCTGAACGTCGAACTGCCCGGCCTCATCGCCAGGGCCACAACAATATATGAACAAACTCGTGAGACAGTCCAGGCACGGCTTCCTCGTTGGCTCATGGCAAAGCCCTCCACCGTCGACGCCACGCCGATCGACACCGCCGCGCGGCTTCAACGCCTCGCCGGCGCGCTGGTAAACTCCGCCGCCGGGCTGCTCGGCGAGCTATTCTTGAT
Source organism: Isosphaeraceae bacterium (assembly GCA_041750675.1). Taxonomy (GTDB): domain Bacteria; phylum Planctomycetota; class Planctomycetia; order Isosphaerales; family Isosphaeraceae; genus BPJS01. The sequence goes on from JBGSYY010000659.1 coordinate 295, forward strand.
CCTCTTTTATCTGATCTTCATGCTGCTTGAGGTCAAGCGCCTGCCCACGCGAGCCCGGGCCGCGTTTAGTACCGAGCAGTCCGACCAACTCGAAACAATCGCCGGCTCCATCAGCGAGAGCATGGTGCAGTATCTGCGGGCCAAGGTGCTTTCGAGCTTGATCCTCGCCGTGCCGGCCACGCTATTTATGTGGCTCTTTGGCGTGCGGTTTGCTGGGATGTGGGGCCTGCTCACGTTCGTGGGCAACTTCATTCCCTATCTGGGCAGCCTGTTCGCCTTCGTGCCGCCGATCGCCCTGGCGTTCCTGGAGCTGGAACCGGCCTGGAAGCCCGTGGCTCTGGTCGCCCTCTTGCTGCTCAATCAGTTCGTGGCCAACAATCTGATCGAGCCGTTGCTAACCTCCCGCGCCGTCAACCTCAGCCCGCTCGTCGTGCTCTTCGCGCTCACCTTCTGGGGCCTCTGCTGGGGAATCCCCGGCATGGTGCTGGCCATCCCCCTGACGGTCATGCTCAAGATCATCTGGGAAAACATCCCCCTAACCCGCCCCCTCGCCCGCCTCATGTCAGGCGAGTGACCACACGCGTCCACGGTAGTCCGGCCCTAATAACCTATGAAGAGGCTCGCCAGCGCCACCCGACCGTATGCCTTTACAACAGCCTACGGGGTTCTGGACAATAGAAACCATGGTGACTCAAGCCCAAAAAATGGGGGGGGGGGGGGGGAGAGCGAATCGCTTGCTCGTCCCTAGAGCCACTTCACAATGTGGTGAATAGCACATGAGTGACCATTCCTATGAACACATGAACGCTAGCACACCACACATTAGGGATTTGGCCCGACGCTTAATCGCCTTCGAGGCGGTGCGTAATCCGTCCGATGGGCCGGTCGGGGCCGTGTTGCGGGCTTGCGAAACATTGCGAGAACCGCTCGCGAAGTTCGTGGGGGTGGTGGGGTTTCGCTCCCTCCTGTCGCGAGCACTCACGATGGCAACGTTCTTGAGCCCTCCACTGTCCTCGCTCCGGATGCGGCCGGACGGCTCGTTGGAAGGCTTGGACGTGCTTGACCAGGATCAAGTCGCGGACGCGGGGACCGTCGTCTTGGCCCAACTCCTGGGACTGTTGGTGATATTCATCGGCGAACCCCTGATGCTACGCCTGGTCCATGACGTGTGGCCGGACGCGAACGAGGCCGAGATGGACCGGATTGGAGAAGGACAATCATGAGCACGGGAGAGAGAGTAACCATTCGGAAGCTGCCGACGGGCGTGCCCGGCCTGGACGAAATCCTGGGCGGCGGGCTGCCCGAGTACTCGTTCAACATCATCGCGGGCGCTCCCGGAAGCGGGAAGACGACCCTCGCCCATCAGGTGATGTTCGCGAACGCCACCCCGGAGCGCCCGGCTCTCTACTTCACCGTGCTCGGCGAGCCGGCCATCAAGATGCTTCGCTATCAGCAGCAGTTCCGCTTCTTCGACCCGGCCAAGCTCCTTTCCGCCATCCGGTTCATCAATCTCAGCGACGTGGTGTTGGAGCAAGATCTGGATGCCGTCCTCGCGGAAATCATCAGGGAGGTTGAGGCGACAAGCCCCGGCGTCGTCGTCGTCGACTCGTTCCGCACGGTGGTGCGGAAGGCCGCGGGTGGCACCGGCGAGGTCGAGTTGCAGGCTTTTGTCCAGCGGCTTGCCCTTCACCTCACGAGCTGGCAGGCGACGACCTTCCTTATCGGTGAATACACCGATGGGGAGATGCGCGACAACCCGGTCTTCACCGTGGCCGACGGCCTCTTCTGGCTGTATCAGCACGTCGAGCGAAATTCCATCGTGCGGAAGCTCCAGATCATGAAGCTCCGGGGACAGGCGTCCGTCCCGGGGTTGCACACCTTCCGCATCACCGCCGACGGAGTCCAGGCCTTCCCCCGTACCTTCGGCCTCACCGGGCGGGTGGATAAGCCCCGCAACCGGCGGCGTCTCTCGTGTGGGGTCCCCGCCCTGGACGCCATGATGGGCGGCGGCATCCCCGAGGGGGACAGCGTGCTGGTCGCCGGGCCGTCGGGGTCCGGCAAGTCGGTCTTCGCCACCCAGTTCATCGCCGAGGGCCTCCGTTGCGGGGAGCCGGGAATCGTCGCCATCTTCGAGGAACGCCCCGAGGAATACGCCGGTCGGGCCAAAACCCTCGGCATGGATTTCGACACCCCCCAGAACGATGGCAAGCTCGAAATCCTCTACCTCCGTCCCCTCGACCTTTCGGTCGACGAGACCATGCGAGAGATTACCGACGCCGTCGAAAGGACGGGAGCGAAGCGGCTGGTCATCGACTCCCTCGCCGGGTTCGAGCTGGCCCTGGCCCCGGGCTTCCGCACCGACTTTCGCGAGTCCCTCTACCGGATGATTGGGGCGTTGACGCGTACCGGCGTCACCATCGTGAGCACCGTCGAGTTGGTCGAGAGTTTCATCGAGCTTTCCTTGAGCCCCTACGCCATCTCGTTCCTGAGCGACGACATCCTCCGGCTGCGCTACGTGGAGATTGACGCCCAGCTTCGCAAGGTGCTGATGGTCGTCAAGATGCGTGGCGGCGACCACAGCAAGGACATCGTCGAATACGACGTCACTCCCGAGGGCTTGCGGCTCGGCGAGCGGCTGACCGGTTACCACGGCCTCATCACCGGAGTTCCTGAGCCGCACAGCCCCAAGAGGGGGTACAATGACCCGGTGTCCGGGACGCTAGATCAAAGCGAATAGGGGTGCCCATGCCCGAGGAATGCTCTCTCCCCACGTGTGAGTTTGCCTCAACCCTCCAACGACTCTGCCGCTACCTCTCTGAGCGTTCGGCTCAGCCGATGGTTGCCGTTGAAGGGATCTCGCATGTCGTCATCTATATGAACCCCGCCTTCGCCCGCCTGGTCGGAAGAGACAGGAAGGACCTCATCGGCCATCCCTTCGCCGAGGCCGTGCCGGAAGGGGTCGAGAATGGTTGCCTCGCGCTCCTTGACCGCGTCTTTCGCACCGGGGTCCCTGAGATTCTTCCCGAACAGGAACACCGCCAGGCCCAATCCAAGCCTGTCTACTGGTCCTACTCCGTCTGGGCGATTCTCGGAGAGGACGAGCAGCCGGCCGGCGTCATGATTCAGGTGACGGACGCAACCGAGACCGCCCTCTTCCGCCAGCAGTCGGTGGCGATGAACGAGGCACTTATCGTCTCGGCGACCAAGCAGCACCAGCTCACGGACGAGGCGGGATCACTCAACGCGCGGTTGCAGGCCGCCGTTGAGACGCGCGACCACTTCCTCGCGGTCCTGAGCCACGAGCTGAGGAACCCGCTCGCCGCCATTGCCAACGCCGTCACGCTCGCCACGCTCTCGCACACGAGGGAGCACCTCGAATTGAGCCGCGACGTCACCGCTCGCCAGGTCAAGAACTTCACCCATCTCATCGACGACCTCCTCGACGTCTCCCGCGTCAGCCAGGGCAAGATTCAGCTCCGCAAGGAGATCGTCAACGCAGTGCCCATTCTTCGGCACGCGGTGGAGACCGTGACGCCGCTCCTCGAGGAGCGGAAGCACGTGCTGACCCTCTCGTTCGCGTCCCCGGAAATGCGCATCGAGGCCGACGCGACCCGGCTCGAGCAGATGCTCGTCAACCTCCTGGCCAACGCGGCCAAGTACACTCCCGACGGGGGCCATATCGAGCTGATCGCCGAGATGGCGGGCGCGGAGTTTGTCTGCCGGGTGCGGGACAACGGGATGGGCATCTCGCCGGAGCTGCTTCCGCGGATGTTCGACCTCTTCTCGCAGGCCGACCAGTCGCTCTCCCGCTCGGGGGGAGGATTGGGCATCGGCCTGACCTTGGTCCGGTCGTTGGCCGTGCTCCACGGCGGGACCATCGCCGCGACGAGCGACGGCCCCGATAAGGGCAGCGAATTCGTCCTCCGCCTGCCGTCCGGCTTGACCATGCAGGACCCGAAGACCGACTCGCCGAAGCGAACCGAGAAGCCGCCGCTTCGCGGCTTGCGAATCCTCGTCGTCGATGACAACGAGGACACGGCCAACGGGATGGCCAAGATTCTGGAGCTCTCGGGTCACAAGGTCCAGGTTGCTAATAACGGTCCCGACGCCATCATGTCCGCGCGAGACCACCAGCCCGAGGCCGTGGTGCTCGACATCGGCCTTCCCGGGATGGACGGCTACGAAGTGGCCGCCCAGTTGAGGCGAGAGGAGAGCTGCAAGGGGGCTGTCATCATCGCCGTCTCCGGGTACGTGGAGGAGCAAGCCCTGAGCCATTCGGGCGTGACACAGTTCGACCACCATATGGTCAAGCCAGTCGACGTCGACAAGCTCCTTTCCGCCGTGGACCGTCGCGGCCCCTCCCTTTCCTGACGAAAATCAAACCGAAACAGCCGTCGTAGAAGCGAGAAGGGGATGTTCCCATCGTGTTCGGCGGGTGGCCGGGGTTTCGTCTTGGTTCCCGAACCCCCGGAACGAGAGCCGCGCCGTCGCCAGGGTGGCACTGGTGAACATGGTTGAGGACATTGTGTGCCACTGGCCCGGCCAGTGTCTTCGATTTTCGACACGCTCTCGACCAGCGCAAGCCGGTCGAGACTGGACAACATCCACGCCTTTCCGTTGCACCGAGGCTTATGCCCACCGAGTGCGACCTTCGATTCTGCCAGGAAGCGCTGCGGCGGGCCGGGCCCGCCGC
>JBGSYY010000660.1:0-7699 GCA_041750675.1 Isosphaeraceae bacterium
CCACTACGCCGCGTGGCCGAGTCAGTCGCCGACGCCCGGCCCAGCGGACCCGGCTTCGCCCGCGCCCGCAGCGATCGCGAAATCTGGATCTCCGGCTCCCGGCTCGGTCGTTTCGACCTCGACTCCGAACGCGGCAGCCTCACCGCGAATTGGACCATCGAACGCGCCGGCCCTTCCCTCGCTCCCATTCAAGTTGCCGGACGCCTCGCGGTCTTCACGCACCAGTTCGAGGAAGGCCCCGGCGTGGCCCTCTGGGGCGTCGATCCCTCCAACGGCAAAGTCGCCTGGAAAACCGTCCTCGGAGCCCCTTGGCCACTCCAACCCTCACTCTCACCCGACGGCTCCGCCCTCACCACCTTGTCGATGGATGGAGCGGAAATTACATTTTCACCCGAGCTGCTAACCTCCGGTGGTTTCGTCGAGATGCCGCTGCGACGGCCCGGTTACTTCAACCTCCCCGTCGGTCCGCTCCTCCGCTTGGAACGTGACGGCCTCACCGTCCTGGTGCCGTCTCCCCAGGCCGACAATCTCCTCGTTCGTGCCGATAACGAAGCGGATTTCCGCCGGATCGACCTCCCCGCGCCCCTCGGAGCGGCCCCGATCTTCTGGGGCCCCGACCTTTTCATCCCGGGCCTCGACGGCCGCGCCTATCTCGTCGACCCCCGCACCGGCGAACCAAGAGCCGAGCCTTACGTCCCCACCTTCGACGCCCGAGCACCCACTCGTTGGCTCGACCCTGTTTTTCTCGATGCGAACGCCGTCCTGCTCGTCAACCAGGCGGGCACGCTTCAAAGACTCAGCCGCCAGACCGATCCACGCGTCAAATTGGTCGCGGTCGGCGAGCCTGAAGACCTCAAAGCCACCATCGACGCCCCCCCCGCGGCCACCCGCGAATCCGTCATCGTCAGCACCGGCGACAACAAGGTTCGTTCCCTCTCCACACGCGACTTGAGCGCCCTGGGAGCCTGGAACCTCGACCTGCCGCGAGCCCTCGGACCGCTGCCTCTCTCCGGTGGCCAGGTCGTGGTCTTCGATAAGGGCGGCGGAGTCCTCTTCTTCACCCCAGACGGCAATCGCGCCTGGTCCGCCGATCTCGGCGACCAGCCCCCCCTGGGATCGCCGCTCCTCCGCGATAATTCCCTCTGGCTCCTCAGCCGTGACGGCGTCCTCCAGCGCCGCCTCGCCGACGATGGTTCGCCCGGGAATCGACTCGTTCTCAACGTGCTCCCCGATGGCGGCCTCTGGCAGCTCGGCACCGATCTTATCCTCCCCGTCGCGCCAGGCATGATTCGCCGTGTCCAACCCGACGCTTTGGGAGCTGCACCATGATCCCCATCCTCAACCGCTTCAAACGGTCTCTGCGTTCCCCAACAAGGTCCGCTGCTTCCCCGAGCAACCCCTCGACGCCCTCCAACCCGCCCCAGATCCTGCTTCCCTTGATCATCGCCGCCGCCCTGATCTCCGGGCTAACGCACGGACTTCACGCTCAAGACGCCAACCCCACAACTCAACCCGCCGCCGAGGCCCCAACCGAACTGCTCCAGAAATTTCCCTACGATCGACTCACCCTGATTGACAACACCGGCTTCGATATCGAGCCGATCAGCCCGCGCCCGCTTCCCCCCTACGAACCCCCGAAATCACGGCCGGGAGCGGTTCCCACCACCGACCCCGCAGTCCCCGCCGACGAGAAGATCGACGAGGTCATCATCCACCTCCTCGAAGGCAATCAACGCGATTTCCGGGTCAAGCGCTCAAACATCAAGTCCGTCCTCTATTTTGAAGATATGTTGCTCGCCGAAGGAGAACGCTACGTCGCCTCGCGCAACTTTCCCAAGGCTTTCGAATACTACCTGGCCGTCCAAAACCGTAACCCCAACTGGCAAGGCCTCCGCGAGCACGTCGATCGCCTCCTCTTCGAGGAAGGTACCTGGGCTCTCGCCGGCAACGAGCGCGATCGCGGCCTTCGACTCCTCCGCGAGCTCTTCGACCGCAATCCCGACTACGTCGGCGTACGATCCCGACTCGCCGAGACCTACGGCTCGCGCGCCCAGGAAGCCATCGAACGCAGCCAATACGCCTTCGGCCGCAAGGTGCTCGCCGAGCTTAAGGAAATCGACCCCGACAGCCTCGTCGCCGTCAGCCTCACCAATCGCTTCATCGAACGAGCCAAAAGCGAACTCGCCCGCGCCGAGTCCTCCGAAGGTGCCGAACGCCTCGATCGATTGACCGAAGCCGTGCGCATCTGGCCCGACCTCCAGGAGGCCATCGCTCCCTACGAACAAGCGTTCCGCAATCTTCCCACGCTCCGAGTCGGCGTCATCGATCTACCCCGACCCGTCGCACCCTGGATCAACAGCCCGGCCTCAGCGCGAGTCGCCCCTTTGGTCTATCTGCCTATCCTCATCGACGAAAGCGAGGAAGCGCAGATCGGCCGACGAACCGGACAGCTCGCGGCCAACCTCGAGCCCGGCGATTTGGGCCGCCGCATCGACCTTACGATCAAGCGTGAGATTCCCTGGTCCGATGGCTCACGCAACGTCAGCGCGATCGACGTGGTGCGCGCCCTCTCCGATCGAGCGCAAACTCGCTCGCCCTCCTATCAGGCCCGCTGGGCCGATTTGCTCGACCGTATCGAAACGATCGACGTCGACCGAATTTCGATCCGCCTGCGACGCACCCCCCTCGATCCCGTGAGCTGGCTCATGGTCCCCGTCGGCCCCGCCCACGCCGCCTGGGACGGCATGGTCGCAACCTCCGAAGGCCGACTCCCCATCGGCGACGGCCCCTTCGTCTTTCAATCACAAACCCAGACCGAGCTCCATCTCAACGCGGCCTCGCGCAACCCCACCGCGAGCTCCTCCGCCAGGGTCCCAGCCCCCAAGATCGCTCGCCTCCGCGAGGTCCGCCTGCCCGATACCTCGTCCATGATGACGGCCCTCGAACAAGGTGAAGTGGACATGCTCGCGCATGTTCCCGTCGATCGCGTTCCCGGTCTGAGCCGCGATCCCGGCCTCGTCCTCGGACGCTATCGCCTGCCTACCCTCCATCAGCTCGCCATCGACGGCCGCACCCCCGTCCTCCGCAATCGCAACTTCCGCCGCGCCCTCTCCTACGCCATCAACCGCAAAACAATCCTCGAAGAGTCCGTCCTCAAACGAGCCATCGACGACACCAACCGCCCCTCCGATGGTCTCTTCGCCGTCGGCAGCTACGCCGACGACGCCGATGTCCCGCCCCTGGCCTTCGAGCTACTCCGCGCCAAAATGCTGGTAACCGGCGTCCGCCGCGAAATGGGCCTGCCCCGCATCGACCTCACCCTCGAATACCCCGCGCACCCCGAAGCCCAGGCGGCTGTCCCACGAATCGCCGAAGCCCTGCGCGAACTCGGCCTCACCATCAACCTCGTCCAACGCGCGGAATCCGAGCTTGAAGAATCCCTCCGCTCAGGACGTCGTTTCGACCTGGCCTATCGGATCAACCGCTGCGACGAACCCCTCCGCGAGGCCGGCGTCCTGGTCTGCCCTGGCTACGACGCACCGCCCGAATCCGGCGGCCTGGGCGCGCTCGCCAGCGAGCTGATCCGCCAGCGACTGCTCCAGCTCGAACAAGCCACCGACTGGACCGCCGCACGCCAGCTCGTCCGCCAGATCGACCGCGAAAGTCGCGACGAACTGCCGGTCATCCCGCTCTGGCAACTCGAAGATCACTTCGTCCATCGGCCACATCTCAAGGGACCGCCCCCAATCGCCGACCAAACCTATCAAAACATCGAGGCCTGGGAGATCGAACCATGGTTCGCCAAGGATCCTCGCTGATCGCGACACTGATCACACTCCTCCTTGTCATTCCGACGCGCGCCCAGGAGTCCACCAAGTCGACTCCCCCATCGCCGCGAACCTCAAGCCGCGGCAACGAGAAGCAAGGCCCGCCCATCGACGAACGGCCTTACCGCATTCGCGCTTGGATCGCCGTCTCCCCGGGCACCCGGTTGGACGGCCAGGGACGCCAGGCCCTGATCCAGAGCTGGCAGACCATGAACCAGCGGTTCGTTGGTTCCCCCTGGGTCGTCGAGGTCGCCGAAGGCGAGGGACCGCTCGAATCCGCGAGTCTCGACCAGTTGCCCCCCGCCCTCGTCGCCCCACTCGCTCAGGGCTTCGACAAGGCCTGGATCATCGAGCTGAGCCAATTACCCGGTAGTTTCGGCCTCACCCTCGCGGGACGGGAATACGACTCCGCCACCGGGCAGATCGGATTGGTTTTCGACACCCCAGTTCGCTCGGTCGACGACGCCGCACGCGGACTCTTCAATCTTTGCCTCGACATGTTCTCACCTACCGCCGAAATCGGTGCCCAGTCCGAAGGCGGCGTCGCCGTCCGCGTCCAGGGTTCCTCGCTCCAAGCGGCAAGTTCCGTCGGAAAGGTCGTCTCAATCGGATCGGTGTTCAGGGCGGCTCGCGTCATCTACAACCCCGACGGCTCCGTGCGCCAGCTCACCATGATCCCTCGGACCTATCTCCGCGTCGAATCCATCAACGGCCCCCAAGCTCGATGCGAGATTATCAGCAAGCTGCGCGATCCACTTACCCGACTCATCCGCGGCCGATATCAGGTCGTCGCCGTCGGCATCAAGCCCAACGCCCTGCCAACGCGCCTGCGCTTCCTCACCATGCCGCCCGATACCCGCCCGGCCGCCGGCTACACCATCATGGCTCGACTCGCCCCCCGCGGGCCCCTACGCGTCGTCGGAACCACGAACCGCGAAGGCCGCATCGTTCTCGAACCAAAATTCATCCGCGGGCTGGCCATGGTTCGAATCGTCGCCGGTGGAACCGAACCACTCGACGAATTTCCCATCATGCCCGGCGAACAAGTCGACGAACGCGTCGTCGTCGTCGATCCCCGCGCCGGGGCCGTCACGCTCCAAGGCCAGCTCGCCGCCATGCGCGACCTGCTCATCGATCAGGCCGTCGAACGCGCGCGGCTCGAAGCCCTCATCAAGCCCCGCGCCGAATCCGAAAACTGGGACGAGGTCCTCTATCTCCTCCAGGAATACGAACGCCTGCCCAAGCGTGCCGAATTCGAGGAGAAGCTCAACACCCTCCGCTCCGATGCCGCCGCACAGCAACAGGAATCCAAAAAAATCGTACTCACTCGAACCGCCCAGAGCATGCTCAACGAGACCACCGCCCTCGTCGAACGCTACATCGACGACGACGCCTTCACCGCTTACGCCGACGCCTACGACCGATACGCCAAAACCGCCCCCCCGGAAAAAGCACGCGCCCGCACCCTCCCCACCGATCGCGAAGAATCCGTGCTCTCCGGCATGTCGATCACCTCCGCGTCCAACGCCTCACAAGAAGAAGCCAAGGTCGGCCTCACAGAGTACCGCTCTCCCGACGGCGAATTTCGACTCGCCCTACCCGCCAACGCCACTCCCACACTCTCGAGCCGTGAACTCACACTCTCCACCGGCGCCAAGGTCATCCAGCAAATCCTCACCGTCGACGATCCCACCCACGGCCGCTTCACACTCACCCACTTCGACTTCGAAAAACCGCCCACGCGCGAATCCCAGATCTCCAAGGCCCTCGACTCCGCGCAATCCATGTTCCTTTCCGTCTTGCCCAAAAGCAAACTCATCACCGAGCGTCCGCTCGCCCTGGCCGGCTTCCCCGGTCGTGAAATCGAAATCGAAGTCCCCGCCGAAAAAGACAGCGAGTTCCGCACCTTCTCACGCAACCGGGCGATCCTGGCTGGCCAGCGGTTCTACACGCTTTCTATCCAAGGCACCGAGGCCATGGTCCGCGCGCGCCTCGCCGAACTCTTTCTCGATTCCTTCCAGCCCCTTCAACCCAGTAAGTCGCCCGAATCCCCCGTCGTCGACGACACCCCCAGCGCGGGCTAAGCGGCTCGCCTGCTCCAGAAATCCAAGGCCCACTCCCAGCTCCTCAATCCGACTCCTTCTGAGAACCGGACGCCCGGCCTCCAACCCCACCCACCAGCTTCAGCAAGCTGCTCCCGCCCTTCAAGAGGCGAAGCAGGGCCGATGTCGGTAGTCGCTCAATCTGAGCGTGCCAGTCCGAGAGCATCCGCGTAAAGTCCAGCAGCTTCGCCAACTGCTCCCGCGTAAACGCATCCTCCTGCGAATCCCCGTCGGCCAGGCATCGCTCCAGCAACACAATCGTCGGGTCGATCTCCCGCCGCTTACGCTCAGCGATAATCACCCGAAACGTCTCAATCACATCCTTGCACGCCACGAATCGATCACGCCGGTCCCCAATGGGATGAACTCGCTCGACCACACCCCAATCAATCAACTCCCGCAAGCTCGTCGACACATTCGAACGGCTTACATCCAGCACCTGGCTGATCGTCTCCGCATCCAGCGCCTCCCGACACACGAACAACAACGCATGCACCTGAGCCATCGTCCGATTAATGCCCCACGCGTGACCCATCTCGCCCCAGTGCAACACAAATTGTCGGGCCATCGCAGAGAGAGTCACCATGCCGCCTCATCTCGTGCTTCGCAACTTTCAGAATCCCCTGAAAGATCCTATCGACGCCCATCGACAGGTCAAGTCGCTCGACCAATCAGGCTTGCGAGACTCGATCTCGCAGCCGTACGATAACTAATCCTTTCAGTCTAACGACCCATGCTGGGGCCTCCCAATCCCCAGCGCGATTCGTGAAGCGCTCGACCGGCCCATCGAGCCAGAGGGACGTCCGATGCACTCGCCAGCACTACGCGGTAGAGCAAGCCTGCTGACGTCGCTCTTACTTTTGTCATATCTCTGCGGCTGTGGCGATCAATCCCCTCCGCCGTCGACTCCAGTGGTGTCGATCCCGAATCGCGACTTCAGGGTCGTTGCCGGCCAGCCCCAGCCTTCCAAAGCCCTGCTCTCGATTCAACCAAACCAGATCCGGCTCGACCGCAATGCCGACGGACTCCAGCTCGTCGCGCTCCATTCCCAGACCCAGGCCGGCACCAACCCCTCGAGCGACCTTACGCACAAGGTCGAGTGGAGCGTCGAGCCGCCCGAGGTCGCCCAGGTCGATGCGACCGGCTTTCTCCGCCCGATCCGACCGGGCCGCGCCCGGCTCATCGCCATGTGGAATGAGCTGGACGCCGAGCTTCCGATCGAGGTCATCGAGCCAACGGAACCCACCTGGGATTTCGCCAATCGCATTGTTCCCATCCTGACCAAGCAAGGCTGCAACACCGGAGGCTGCCACGGCAAGGCGGAAGGTCAAAATGGGTTCCAGCTTTCGCTCTTCGGCTACGACCCCAGCGCCGATTACGACAGCCTGACCCGCCAGGCCGGCGGCCGTCGTATCGATCCCCTACGGCCCGACCACAGTCTCCTGCTCCGGAAAGCCACCGGACAGGTCCCCCACATCGGAGGCCGACGCATCGACCCCGGCTCCGACGCCGAACGCCTGCTCCGCGATTGGATCGCCGCCGGCGCTCCGAGCCGGTCCGGCAGCGGCCTCGATCAGGCAACCAACATCGTCGTCGTGCCGAACAACCAGGTTCTCCCCGGCCCAGAATCCTTTCAGCTTCGAGTGCTCGCCCGCAACGCCAAGGGACAAACCCGAGATGTCACGCGCTGGGCCATCTACCGCTCGAACGACGATCGAGTGGCCGGCGTCGACGACCACGGCTACGTCAATCTCCGCCAACCCGGCGAGA
>JBGSYY010000661.1:0-4612 GCA_041750675.1 Isosphaeraceae bacterium
TGGGCGATCCCGCCACCGACATCGTCCTCCAACGCGCCCTCGCCCAGGCCCGCCGCGCCCTCTCCGTCGCCCGCTGACGGAAAAGGTGTCAGGAACCGTTTCCGGGGCTTCACCTCATCTCGTCAGCCCGCTGTGGTCGCCCCATCGCAGCCGCGCATACCAGAGACACCCACGCCTGAAATAGTCGGTTCCCGACACCTTGTCCGGACCCGCGTGCGGTTCGTGCCGCCTCTTGCGAGGGCTTGCTCGCTGAAGTAAATTCATGCGCGTCGCATTCCAGACGCGAGACACACCTTGCGCCTCGTGCTATGCGATAGACCTGTGGCCACGATGCGACCACAGGAGCCAGTCGGCTGTGGCGTTGCCTCCGGGATGGGAGCAACGACCACCGTTGCGAGCAAATTCTGTGCATGGGCCGCGGGCGATTCCGCTCGACGTCCTTCTGTCCAAAAGATTGAGCACAAGGAAATCTGAAATGCGACACGTCAAGTGGATCGCCCTGATCGCCGTAGTATTTGCCACCTCGCTGGGTGCCCGTGAGGTCCGAGCCGGGTTGATCTCCTACGTCACGACCGGCGTCGGTTCCGGCTCCCTGGACGGTAACGCGTTCACCAACCAGGCGTTCACACTCACAATCCTGGCCGATCCCAGCCAGGTCCAGGACAGGGGATTTAGCTATGTCGTCAACAATCTATCGACCTCGGTTCAGCTCGGTTCGACCCGCCTGACGGCACTTGCGGGTTCATCGTTCTCATTCAAGAACATATCACCCGACCTCGCCGGGTTCTACTACTCGGGCGGCACGATCGATGACGAGATCGACACCTTTCCCGTCCAGTTACTCTCCCCGGCCTTATTGGGCTTCGACCTGATATCCCCGATCGGGCCGCTGAACCTCAACAACTCGAGGATCTCGTACATCGGCACCAGTCAGGGAGTATTGAGTTTCAGCTCGTTGGCTCAGTTACAATTCCGCGCCCTGGCCGTGCCCGAGCCTTCGACGCTCGTGATGTCAGCCACGGCGATTCTGGTCGGGCTGGGACTAAACGCCAGCCGCCGCGGCCGGAATACCATCCGAAGCGGGAACTGATGCCTCCTCACCGGCCAGGTCCATCCCACGGTCGCCGTGCCGTATTGAGCCTCAGGTTGTTCGGTTCCTCTCCGCCATTCCACGAGTCATCCCCGCGCAGGCGGGGATCCAACGCGAGCCATCGCCGCGAATCGCCTCTGCCGCCTCCCTCACAAGGTCATCCCCGCGCAGGCGTGAATCCAACGCGAGCCGTCGCCGCGAATCGCCTCCGCCACCTCCCTCACAAAGTCATCCCCGCGCAGGCGGGGATCCAACGCGAGCCGTCGCCGCGAATCGCCTCTGCCGCCTCCCTCAAAAAGTCATCCACGCGCAAGCGGGGTTCCAGGGCGATCAGTCGCGACGAATCGAAACAGGCACCTCGCTTAGAGAGTCATCCCCGCGCAGGCGGGGATCCAGTGAGTGAGCGATGAGCACCATGGATCCCCGCCTGCGCGGGGATGACATCAGCGACCGGGTGACCGGGGCAAAGCGAGTCTTCGAGCGGTGCCCCGGGGGTGGAGCCCTCGCCAGAGGATGCGTGGATATCCTCTTTCGCCTCATCACCAGGGGCACGACGACTCTGCACCTCCCAACCGCCGTCGGGCGGAAGCCGGTTGCGTTCCCTTTCCGCCACGGATACGCTCCAGCGTCCGCTCGTGAGATTCGCCGACGCTGGAGCGTATCCGTGGCGGCTCGCGCGGTCCAACTAGCTTTCGGTGGCCGAGCTGATGGCCAGGCCGACCGACCATCTTTGAGTAGAGCGTGACGAGCGCTCTCTCGATGCGAATTGCCGAAACAATTTCTGGTGATGCGGACCCCCACCGGGCGGTCCGTTCAAACCCATGTTTCGCGACATAGACCAAAAACAAGTCGTGGGCCAAGCGGGCCGAAGCCAGGGGGAAGTTATTCTTTCAAAAGGGGGTCCTAAGATGGCGGAGAAGACCTACACCGGCGCATCACTGGAAAAAGCACTCAAGGATGACTCGCTGACAAAATCCGGGATCGTGCTGGTCGGCATGGTGAAGGCATCTGAGCTGGGTGGACACATTGGCTTCACGAGGTCGGGGTGCCAGAACTGGGTCGATTTACCCGTCGAAATGATCGAATCCGCCGAGCACGTCGGCCAGAATGCCTGCAAGGATCACTCGCATCCCGTGATGAAGCTCACCTTAAAGGAATCTAAGGATCCCGCGGCCCAGATCCTTTTGGCACTCCTGGCCCAGTCGGCAACGGCACCCGTCGGGCCGATGCCGTCTCAGGGCGGGCCAGGCTCCTTCCCCCAGGGCTATCCGGGTCAGGGAGGTGGCGGTTACGTAAGCCCGTACATGAGCGGCCGCCCCGACGGCGGAGGCATGCCCAGCCCCATGAACTCGAACCCCCAGTCATTCGCGCGACTTGCAGGTGGCCTTGGCCAGTTCCCTGGCGGCGGGAGGCTGAATGCCTGGGGTTGCTGGAGTTCCTGCTGCGCATCCCACTGCGCGGCTGGCCATTACGAAGCTGGACCTATCGGTTGGGTGTGGGTCTGTGATTGGCGGGTCTGCGACGAGCCTTGCGAGCGTTGCATTTGGCCCTGGTGAATCATTGGTCTCTACACGACTTCACGCTGCTCGTGGTGGGTTGCAAACAGAGGCAAGTGGTCTTCCAGCATAGTGTTGAGGTGTTCCGAGCGGGTGGCCAGGGCAAAGTCCTCGTGCCTTGGTCTTCCCGCGTCGATGGACGACACGTTGGCACGGCTGAAACCCCACATGTCCATATCAAATCAATCAGTCAGTCTTTCTCCCCGTGCAGTAGGCGAATCGCCGGATCGTATACGCAATACGAGGCGGCTATCAGCCTCTGGATGCGCCCGTTCGTCATAGTCCTATTGGCCCTCAGGTTGCTCAGTTCCGTTACGGGTTCGCCCGAAGTCATCTCGCGCAAGCAGGGATCCAACGCGAGCCGTCGCCGCGAATCGCCTCTGCCGCCTGCCTCACAAAGTCATCCCCGCGCAGGCGGGGATCCAACGCGAGCCATCGCCGCGAATCACCTCTGCCGCCTCCCTCACAAGGTCATCCCCGCGCAGGCGGGGATCCAGTGCGAGGATCCGACCACCCGGGGGACGTCGTAAAGCGGAAAAGAGAGAATCCAATTCTCAGAACGACGATCGATCCCTGACCCCGACCCTCCCGACCATATCCGTTGCAACCCTTCCGATTCTCTCTTTGGCAATCCGCTCGACACCAAGACTCGGCCAAACCGGAACTCCCGCTCCAATCCTCGCCACCCAACGTTCGCGCGACATTTGTCCCAAGCCCGCGATCCGAGAAAGCCCGAGTGTCCCCCACAAACCCAACCCAGTCCGCCCAACCGGTCCTTCGCGCACAGAAATGATCAAGCGTGGCAACTCGCCGGTTGGCCCTGACGTCGTCAACCAGGTTTCGGCACAAAGGACTTCGCCACCCAGGACGAAACGAATCGGGATCACCGGCGAGATCAACGATCACGGCTCGTAGGTTCCGGGCAAACGTGCCCCCTTCTGGTAGAATCCCAGCACTTTACAGAAGTCAGGGCCGCTGAGCGTCGGCCTTGGCCTCCTCCAGGACAGCCGCCGGACTCCACGATTCATGTCCGAACCATCCACCGGTCAGCGTCTCTCCGCGGCTCTCGCCTGGAACGCTCTGACGGACGCCTCGCTTCGCGGCCTTCAGCTCGGGCGCGAATGTCGTCGTCTCCTGGCCTGGGACGATGGCCCCTTCGTCTACCTCTTCGACCTCGACGGCCGTCGGATTCAGCACGCCAAGTCCCCCTCGCGCATCATCAGCGCTCGTATGGCCGACAACGGCGAATTGGTCGCTCTCCTCGTCGAAGGCCCTCGCATTCTCTTGCTCGACGAGCATCTGGAATTGCAGGCGGAACGCTCCGCACCGGCCGGAGCACTCACCCTCGACATGGACCCCCACGGCCGGTACCTCGCGGTCAGCACGCGGGCCGGCGATATCCATCTCCTATCAAACGAAGCACGACCGGTCGCGCGATGGTCGGCGCGTCAGCCCTTCTCCCACCTTCGCTTCGTCCCCGGTCAGCCGGTTCTGCTCGGCGCCGCCGGCTATGGCATGATCCAGGCATTCACGCTCTCGCCCGGAACCGGCCTCGGCAAGGTCCACGCCGACCCGCTCTGGGACGAGCGCATGCTCTCCAACCTCGGCCGTCTGGAAGTCACCGGCGATGGCCAAACCGTGCTTGCAAGTTGCTACAACGTCGGCGTTCAACGCTACGATCGCCAGGGCCGCAACGAAGGCTCGTACCACCTCGGCGGAACCGTCATTCACGCCGTCCCCGATTTCCCCGGCCGCTTGATCGCCACCGCGACCCAGGAGGGCGAGCTGGCGATCCTCAATCGCGCCGGCAACGTCCGATGGAAGTCGGGCATCACCAAGCCGCCGGTTGCTCTGGAATTCGACCCGCTCGGCAGGTTCCTCATCTACGGTCAGGAGTCGGGCGAAATTTTCTGTCTCGACTTCGAAGGCGCGATTTCCGACCGGGTCCGCACCGGCCGCGCCGGCG
>JBGSYY010000662.1:0-4753 GCA_041750675.1 Isosphaeraceae bacterium
CGGGCCTCGAGTCGGCGTCACTGTCCTCCCCGGCCCCACCCGCCGCGTCCTCGAGCTCGTCCGTGGCTTCACCGGCAACGACCGCCCCAGCGTCGGCCCCCCCTCCCCGCCACGCCGCCGCTTCGAAATGCCGCTCTCGAAGCTCCGTCGCTAACTCCGTCTCACAAAAAGCGGGAGTGGCTCCACCCGTCTTCGGCGGTGCCCGTCGCCATTTCTTGTAACACGCATCCCAGAGTACCATCGCGGCCCGTTCGCAGATCGCCCCACCGAACGAGTCATCCCCGCGCAGGCGGTGATCCAGCGACAGCGCAGCGAACACTCTGGGTCCCCGCCTGCGCCGGGACAACACGATCGCAACCCATCTGGCTCAAGCTCAATAACGATCGCGGCCCGATCGCATATCACCCCACCGAAGAAGTCATCCCCGCGCAGGCGGGGATCCAGCGACAGCGCAGCGAACACTCTGGGTCCCCGCCTGCGCCGGGACAACACGATCGCAACCCATCTGGCTCAAGCTCAATAACGATCACAGCCCGATCGCAGTTCGCCCCCCCAGAACGCGTCATCCCCGCGCAGGCGGGGATCCAGGGCGCACGGCCTCGCCCCTCACCTCATCCCGCCTACAAATTTCAGGAACCCGAAAATAGGCCAGCCTTCATGCCATTCCGATTCCCTGCAAACTCTCTGTTGTCAGGAGCTGTGCACGCTTGTCCGCGAATCGCGGCAAGCCTAGGATTTGGGTAGTGACTTCGACTGACGAATCGGTCGGGAGCCTTCCGGTCTCGATGGCCTCGCACCTGCCCATCCGGGCGTGGTGTCGAGGCTTTTTGCTTTATTTGGAGGGCCGAACCATGGCTACCAGAAGCACTCGGGCCTGGTACCGAAAGGTCCATCCCCTGTTCGACGCTCTCGAACCCAGGGAGCTACTCTCAATCGGCATTCCCGGCGACGGCGTGCTGGACATCACCTTCATCGGAGACCAGTACCTCGACTTGAACCAGTGGCACGCCGACGTGCAACGGTTCACGGCCGGGCTTTTGAGCTACGAGCCTTTCAAGAGCCGCGCCGACCAGATCCAGTTTCATGACATCGACAACACCACGTCGCTGGAGGCGAGACGCGACCCCGCTATGCCCCGATTGCTCTCTGTGAACAACTCCCTGGTCACTAGCCTGGTCGAGGCGTCGGGCGTCCGAACCGACATCATCGGCGTACTGGTGAACGACCCGGAGTTGGGCGGCGCGGGAGGAGGTATTCCCGTGAGCTACAACGGACTGGATCTCGGACCTCAGGTCTTCGCCCACGAGTTCGGCCACTCCTTCGGCAGGCTCTTCGACGAATACCTGTATGGATCCACAGGACCCATAGACAACCAGTCGCATTCACTGGATTGGAATAAGCCGGGAAACGTCTATGCCGGCTCACCGCCCGCCGCCGCCTGGAAAGACGCAGTAGCACCCGATGAGTATTTCCTGGGCGGTGGCATGGATAACTGGTACCGCTCCTCGCTCCGGAGCCTGATGAGCGATCTCGGTAGTTCCTTCAATGCCGTTTCCATGAATATGATCTCGGAGAAAATCGACTACTGGGCCGGGCCGTCGCCCGATCACGAAGCGCCCCAGGTGTCCATCGCGGGACTGACCAACGGTTCCACGGTGTCCGGCGTCGTTCATGTGACGGCTTCGATGACCGACAATCGAGGCGTCACCGATGCCCAGCTCTGGGTCGATGGCCAGCTCGCGAGAACGACGTGGCAGGCCCCATTCACGCTCGACTGGACGACCGGGCACAGCGCGCTCGGGACGCACACCCTTCTCGTCCGGGCCATGGACGCCTCCGGCAATGTCGGCGTGTCGGCCCCGATCGACGTGTACCTCACAAGTGGGGCCGATATCCAGATCGTCAGTCCCGCCAATAACACCCAGATCACGGGAACGCTCATCCCGATGACTCTCTCGCTCTGGCGAAATGGCGTCGACCACTTCAGCGTTCAGATCGATGGGAAGCAAGTTTGTGATCTCAACCTGGGCTTCGATTCATCCGAAACCGCGGTCTTTCTTAACGCGCCGCTCGCCGAGGGACCTCACACCCTGACCATCATCGCCTCGGTGTCCAACCCCGACTCGGCACACCTCCTGGAGCGATACCGGACCTCGATCACGCTGGTGTCCGCAAACAAAACGTTCGGCATCGCATTCAGCTCGCCCAGGCAAAACGCGACAGTCAGTGGCCTCGTGAATCTGGCTGTGAACGCGACTCTAGGCAAGCCCACGCGAGTCCAGTACTACGCCGACGGGGTCCTGATCGGAACCAGCACCAAGGCTCCTTTCGGATGGAAATGGGATACCCGCAAGCTCAAGAACGGGACGCACAAGCTGAGTGCGTTGGCCCGGAACGCCGCCGGGCTCACGGCGACCGCGGAGTCTCTGGTGCTCGTCAAGAATCCGCTCGAGCGCAAACCACCTGTCGTCTCCGTAGCCGAGCCACGCAACAGTCAGAAACTCAAGCGTGCCTTGATCCGAATCTCGGGCAAGGCGACAGACAATGTCGCGGTGTCGTTTGTGGAGTTGCTCATCGACAATCAGGTGAAGTCGATGACCAAAACGCCCAAATTCAGCTTCATCTGGGACGCGACCACGATGACGAAGGGCAAGCACAGGATTCGCGTTCGTGCCTACGACACGTCCGGCAACGTTGGCTTATCGCCCGTTAAGACGATTCAGCTCGTCTGAACGAGAGGGACTTTCTCGGGGGGGCTGGTCGTCCGATTGCGGAACCTTCTGTTCAGTTTTCTCCGCCATGTAGCCCGATGCCCGGAGGGCGACCGCCGATTTACCCGGTTATCACCTTGCGCCCTGAACCCTGACGCGGTTGGCCCCCGGTTGGTCCGCCAACCGGGATCCCGGAGCGACAAGACGTCCTTGTGGGACTCGCTCGCCCGCGCCATGCTCGGGTCGTGCAAGGGAGAACCCGGGCTACCGGAAACCAGCAGGATTCCACGTCCCACGGACCCAACCCCCTCATGTCAACCCGCACCCAGCTCAGCCTCTACGTCCCCCAGCCCGCCGGTGCCTCGCTCGAAGCCCTGCGCCGTCTCCTGGACCCCATCCAGGCCAACCTCATTCCCGCCCACGTCACCCTCTGCCGCGAGGATGAGCTGGCCCACCTCCCGCCCGGCGAGTTGGAGGCTCGCCTCGCCTCCCCCAAGGCGCAGCCCGTCACGCTCCACTTCGGTCGGCCCGTCGCCTTCGACGGCCACGGCATCCTCCTGCCCTGCATCGCCGGAGCAGACGACTTTCAGGCCCTCCGCGAACATCTCCTGGGATCAACGGCCCGACGCCACGCCCCGCACCTCACTCTGGCCCATCCGCGCAATCCGAAGTCCGCGAACAACCACCTCGCCCACGCCGAATCTCTGCCCACCCCCCTCTCCTTCACCTTCGCCATCGTACGCCACATCGAGCAAACCGCCTCCTCCCCCTGGCGCGTCCTCCGCGAGTTCCCCCTCCAATCCCCCCGATAAAGCAGCGCCCCCAACCCGATCATCCCCTCAGAGTCCCAAAGCGCAAAAACGCTCTCTGGCAATTCCATCCCAGCGACCCATCACGCGTCCCGACATTGCGCCCACAAACCCAGGCCCCCGCAACCTCAGCCCAGCCTACGCAACCCGTCGTTCGCGCGCAAAAAACCAGGATGCGACCAGCCCACACTCCGGACGATTGACTCTCAGCTTGTTCGATTCCGATGCGGGTTTCCTCGACGTCATCCCCGCGCAGGCGGGGATCCAGTCCGAGAGCGGTGAAAACCATGAATCCCCGCCTGCTCGGGGATGACATCCGCGGAACTGGACTCTCTGAAGCTCAAGAAACGAACCCAGCACCCACGCCGGATCGCAAACACGTCCCTGGCGGCCGCCGATCGACAAACAACCGCCCGTCACCACGCTGGATTCACAAACGAACCCAAGCCACCCGCAATCTCAGCCCAGCCTACGCAACCCGTCGTTCGCGCGCAAAAAATCATCCCAGCAAACCCAATCGCCCTGACAAAACAAACCCAGCGCCGACACGAAACGAACCCACGCAGACGCCATCCGTTCACCTGTGTTCACATTCGCAAACACAGATTCCTCAAGGAAGCAACCCAGGTGCCCGGCCCTCACTCATTCACCGAAATCGGCGGGTTCGTCCCCCAGCCGAGCTTGTCGCGCAACGTCCGGTAATAACTATGTCCGGCGAGTCGCACCATCGGAAACGGCGTAGTCCCCCGGCGGATCACCACGCGGTCGCCGCCCTCCAGCGGATGCTGCACCTGGCCGTCGACAACGAGATAAATGGCTCGCTCCACCCCGCGCGGCGATAGCTCGAACACCTTGTGCGTCGAATCGACCAGTGGACGCTGAGTCAGCGTATGGGCGCAGATTGGCGTGATTACGAACATGTGAGCATCTGGCGGCAAGATCGGCCCACCAGCCGAAAGGCTGTGCGCCGTCGAGCCAACCGGGGTCGCCACAATCAGGCCGTCGCCCCGATAGTCGATCACCGGCTCACCATCGATCCGCAGGCCGATTTCGATCAAGTGAAACGGCGGCGCGGCGCGAAGCACCACATCGTTCAAGGCCCGCAGCGCCTCGGCCGGCCCCTTGGTGCGAACGAGCGTCACGTCCAGCGTCATCAGGTTCTCGATCGTATACTGCCGCGCGGCCAGATCGGGCAGGCGGCCGACCACCTCGCCCGGCGTGAGGTCGGCCAGA
>JBGSYY010000663.1:0-5140 GCA_041750675.1 Isosphaeraceae bacterium
CGCTGCGACACCTGCCACACGCCCCCCGACTACACCAGCCGCGCCCTTCGCGATGTCGGTCTCGACCCCACTTCGACTCGATACAGCGTTCCCGCGCTTCGCGGAGTTTCGCGCTCATCTCCCTACCTGCACGACGGCAGTGCCTCGACTCTCGACGACCTCCTCGATCGCCATCATCCGTCGCATGATGAACCGCCGACCCCCAAAGAACGCAGCGACCTCGGCGCATTCCTGGAGTCGCTATGAGTCCGCAGGAGAATGACCCGCAAATCGAGCACTGCATCGCCAAGATTCGGCAACTCGTCGGCACCGGCGACAGCCAGCGCCGCGCGGTCCTTCAGCTCGGCTACAACCTGGGCCGACTCAGCGAGCTGAACGGTCAGGGCCGCGCGATCTGGGACGATTGGAAATCCGCCGTCGAAACCTGGAATGTCGAGCAACTCGCCCAACTTGCGGCGCGGCTCGACAGCTCGCTCCGTACCGTCGATCCCGGGCCCAACTCACCATGACCGAAATCCAGACGTCACATACGAAAATCCCCTTCGATGCACCTCACCCCGACAACGCCCGCCGCCGCTCCGCGGCGATTGTCTCGGTCGTGGTCGGCGTTTGCATGTTGGTCGGGAAATGGGTCGCCTTCTCGCTGACCGGCTCCTCCGCCATTTTGTCCGACGCTCTCGAATCCATCGTCCATATCGTCGCAACCAGCTTCGCCCTCTTTAGCCTGATCGTCGCCGCACGCCCGCCCGACGATAAGTATCCTTATGGCTACGGGAAAATCGGCTACTTCTCGGCGGGCTTCGAAGGCGCACTCATCGCCGTCGCCGCCATCGCCATCTTCTACGAAGCCGCTCAGGGATTGCTCTCCGGCGAGCCGCCCCGACAACTCGGCCTCGGCCTGGTGATCATCCTCATCGCCAGCGCGGTGAACCTGATCCTGGGCAAGTGGTTGGTCCATCAAGGCAAGAAAACCCGCTCACTGATCCTCGAAGCCGACGGCCGCCATGTGCTCACCGATGCCTACACCAGCTTCGGCGTCGTCGCCGGAGTCGCGCTCGTCTTGCTTACCAATTGGTACTGGCTCGATTCCCTGATCGCCATCCTCGTCGGCCTCAACATCCTGGCCACCGGTTTCCAACTCACCCGCCACGCGTTCCTGGGACTGATGGACCGCGCCGACAGCACCCTGCTCACTCAAATGGTCGAAGCGCTTCAGCACGGCCGCCAACCCGGCTGGCTCGACCTCCACAATCTTCGCGCCTGGCAGTCGGGCGATCGCACCTTCGTCGATTTTCACCTCGTCGTTCCCCGCGATTGGACCGTCGACCAACTTCACGACGCCCACATCGCCGCCCGCGAGCTGATCCGCACCGTCACGCCGGGTCTCGTCGAGTCGGTCATCCACTTCGACCCCGATCGGCCCGAACGACCGACCAACCCCAAGGCCCCCTGGACCCTCCCCTCCGCCATGCGCACCCCCCGAGTCGATCCCGATTCCGTAAGCGATCAATCCTCGGACCACTAGCCCATTCGCGTTCTCGACGCGTCTCGCATCATGAATCACAGCCCCACGACGGCGCGCCCCCTCGGCCCATCGTGTGCGGCGATGGACTGACCTGTATCCGTCACCCAAGTAACTATTTGTTTAGTTTGGCGACTTTAACCGCCTTCTTAATTGACAACGAGTGGACGAGTCGTACCTTGTAAGAACTGAGATTGCACCAGGAAATTGCTTGCTTTTGCGGCCGGCTTCCGAACATGATGAAACTGCCCTAGTTTCAGGAACGGGCGGCGCAAGACGCGCCCGGGACCTTCGGCGGAATCGGCCGAAAGGAGAACCCTCGCATGGTCGCTCACCCAACGAATCGGCTCTTGCTCGATCAGGTCGCCTCGCGCATTCGCGAGTCGACATGCGGACGTATCCGCGACCTGGCTGTTGTCGAGGAGCATGGTATGGTCGTCGTGCGCGGGCAGGTTCCCTCGCACCATGTCCGCCAACTCGCCTTGCGGGGTGCCCTGGAGCTGCTCCCCGGCGATTCTTGCCGGCCCTTCATCACGGTCGGCTGATCGCCCGCGCCTCGCCACGAGTTTGCTGGCCGCACACCATCGACCCTCGGGTGGTCTTGTGACTCCCCGGGGGTTTCTGCATAGTACGGACCTCGATCCACTCGACTCGGATCGCGATTGCCAATCCCGCCGTCGCGAGTCCGCCGCACGCTCCCGCCCCTGAGAGAGAGGTATCCGAACTATCATGTCCGCCCTCCCAGTGCGACCCCGAAAGGTTCTTCAAGTCTTGGTTTGCGTGCTGGGCTTTCTCAGCCCCACGGCCTACGGCCAGAGCGCGAATCCCGCCGACGCCTCGACCCGCGAAGCCTGGGATGGTATCTACGTCGGCGATTCCAAGGTCGGACATATCCACCTCTGGATCACTCCCGTCAAGGACGCTCGCGGCCGTGACCTGCTCAACGTCCGCGTCGACTACGAGATGAGCTTTCAGCGCGGTGCCGACCTCGCCCAGGTCCGCCTCCGCTACGGAACCATCGAGACCCTCGACGGCGAGGTCCTCCGGCTCGACACCCGAACCCAGGCGGGCCAGCAAGAAATCCGCGCCAAGGGCGATGTCGTCAATAACGAGATGAAGCTCAAGCTCGAAGTCGCCGGCCGATCCTCCGAAAAGCTCATTCCCTGGGGCCCCGATGTCCGCGGACCCTACGGCCCCGAAATGAGCCTCTCTCGCCAGCCCCTCAAGCCCGGCGAATCGCGCCAAGTCCGCAGCTTCATCCCCGACCTCAACGAGGTCTGCCTCACCACCCTCACGGCCGCTGACTATGAGGAAATCCCCCTCGGCCCCGAAGCCCAGAAATTCAAGCTCCTCAAGATCGAGGCCAAGGTCTCCGCCGCCGACGGCACCCCCAAGCCAGATTTCGACGCCATGCACTGGGTCGACGAATCGGGCCAGATCCTCAAGAGCTACGTCAACCAGCTCGGCGGCATCTACATCTATCGCACCACCAAGGAAGGCGCTCTCGCCAAGAACGGCCGGCCCTACAACCTGCTGGAAGCCTCGATCATCAAGGTGCCCCAACCGATCGCCAACCCCGAACGCACCCGCGCGATCACCTTCAACGTCGAGGGCGTCCCCGCCGATCTCTTCCCCACGGATCAACGGCAACGCTCAACCGCACCCCAGGAAGGCCAGGTACGTCTCGACGTCCAGACCGACTCACCCACCACAGGCGATGTCGGAGCCACGACCGTCGACGCTTCGTTCCTCCGCGCGAATCCGCTCGTCAATAGCGAGGACCCCAAGGTCGTCCGGCTGACCCGCCAGGCGATCGGTCAGGCCAACGACCCCTGGCAGCGCGCCGTCGCCATCCAATCCTGGGTCTTTCAGAACATGAAGAGCAAGAACTTCTCCACCGCCTTCGCTCCGGCGTCCGAAGTCGCCGCCACTCTCACCGGCGATTGCACCGAACACAGCGTGCTCACCGCCGCCATGTGCCGCGCCGCTGGCGTGCCCACACGCTGCGTCGTCGGCCTCGTCTACGCCGCCAACCTCGGCGGTTTCGGACCTCATATGTGGAACGAAGTTCATGTGAATGGACGTTGGGTCGCCATCGACTCGGCCTTCAATCAGTCCGAGGTCGACGCCACACACATCAAACTCGCCGACACCAGCCTCGAAGGAGTCGCTCCCTTCGAAGCCTTCCTGCCCGTGCTCCGCGTCATGCAAGGCGTCAAAATCACGCCGGTGGAAATCCGCTGATTCGTCGCCATTCGGCCGTCAGGCTCCACTCAGCCCGCCTAAACCTCCACGAAAACGCCCGCTCGCACTAAAAAGAGCGAGGTATCTCTTGTTCAACATGCGGGCATGTCTCTAGACTGTGCCTCCAGACTGTCGACCCTGGGTCAAGTTAAGCGTTTGTGCCGCGCATGGCGGCGAGCGCCCCGTGATGGGCGTTGCACACGCTCGGCAGCCCGGTTCGACAGACGGAAGCTCTCATGAAACAGGCGCAACCTACAGTCTCTGATCCCCATCGAATTGGCCTTGCCATAACTTCCGAACCCGGCGTAGGATCTGCCGATGAACTCGGAGCCTGCGTCGCGACGACTGGGAAGGCGAAGGACACTCGCAACGGGAATCTGCACCAAGACCTCATGGAGGAGGTAGCGGCGAGCATGATCGCGCAACAGGATGACGGCGCCTCGTCGCGCCTTGGGCACACCCCGGCCTCTTGGCCGCTCGCCGACGAGGATCTCGATACCGGCCTCGACCGCACCCGCGACTGGTTCCTGGAAAGCCAGCACGAAAACGGCCACTGGGTCGGCGAGCTTGAGGGTGATACCATCCTCGAGTCTGAATATGTTCTCTTGATGGCATACCTCGGACGCGAGCGCGAGCCGAACTGCCTGCGCTTCTGCCAGTTCCTGATCGAACGAGGGACCCCTGGCGGTGGCTGGTCGATCTATCCCGGCGGACCGTTCGACCTCAGCGCCTCGGTCAAGGCATACTTCGCGCTCAAGCTCACCGGCGTGCCCGAGTCCGAGCCTGTCATGGTCGAGGCCCGTCGCCGCATCCTCGACGCCGGCGGAGCGCAGGCCTGCAACAGCTTCACCCGCTTTTATCTCGCATTGCTCGGCCAGATTCCCTACTCCGAGTGCCCGAGCGTGCCGCCCGAGCTGGTGCTGGTCCCCAGCCGCCTCGGTTTCAGCCTTGCCGCCATGTCCGCCTGGACCCGCACCATCGTCGTCCCGCTGTCGATCATGTCCGCCTATCAGCCCGTGCGGCGGCTCACACCCGACCGGGGGATTTCCGAACTCTTTCGCGCCGACCTGCCGCGCACCGCGCCACGCAAACGCCGCGGCATCTGCTGGGAAAACTTCTTCCTGACCGTCGACGCCACACTCAAACTGGCCGACCGCGTGCTCCCCGCCCACTGGCGGCAGCCCGGCATCCGCGCCGCCCATCGCTGGATGCTCGACCACTTCGAGGATTCCGACGGTCTGGGTGCCATCTACCCGCCGATGATTTACACGATCATCGCCCTGGATTGCCTGGGCTACTCGCGTAATGACGAGCTGGTCCTCTGGGCGCATCGTCAGCTCGAAGATCTCTTCCTCGCCGACGACGACGGCGTGC
>JBGSYY010000664.1:0-5290 GCA_041750675.1 Isosphaeraceae bacterium
GCGACCGTGCCGGTGACGACCGCCCCGTGTCCAGCGAGTGTGAACGCGCGGTCGATGGCCATCCGGAAGAGACCCGGATCGCGGCGCTCAGGCACCGACTCGCAGGCGGACGACAGGGCCTGGCGAAGTTCGTCGAGGCCCTGGCCGGTGGAAACCGACGTGAGGATGATCGGTGCGTCGGCCAGAAAGCTGCCGGCGACAAGCTGGCGTACCTCCTCGGCGACGAGCTCGGCCCAGTCCGCGTCGACAAGATCGCACTTGGTGATTGCGATGACGCCGGTCGTCATACCCAGGTAACGGAGGATTTCGAGATGCTCGCGTGTCTGGGGCATCACCGAATCGTCGGCGGCGACAACCAGCAAGGCCAGATCCAGACCGGTCGCTCCGGCAAGCATGTTTCGGATGAACCGTTCGTGGCCGGGTACGTCGACGATCGCGAGGTGTACGTTGCCCAGCTCGAGCGCGGCGAAACCCAGGTCGATGGTGATCCCGCGCTGCTTCTCGGCGGGAAGCCGGTCGGTATCGACGCCGGTCAAGGCGCGGACGAGCGCGGTCTTGCCGTGATCAATATGACCAGCCGAGCCGATCACGAGGTCACGGGTTGTCTGCTCGACTTGGGACATCGCGTCGTCAGATCGAAAAGGGGGGCGTTCTTGGAGACCGAGGAGGTCGCGAGCACTTGTATAACAGCCTACACTTCGTGGCGATTCGCCAACAGGCCGAGACATGACGGATCAAACGCCCTTGACCGCGGGTGCCTGGGTGCTCATACTCACTCCCGCTTCGCCACCCTGGTGGATGCGTCGAGCTCCGCGCGGGCTGTTTTCGGCCCCCTTGGACACGCGACGACTTTCACTAGGATGACAAAGCGCATCCGTACTGCGGGCATGGCGAGAGCGGATCAGGATGTCCCGCTCCGTGCCGGCAAGACGGGAGGCCGAATCGCCCGACGGACCGACCGAATCGACCCCCTTTAGGTATCGCACCCCGCGTCCATGAATCGGCCAGGCGCTTCCCTTTTACGGTGGCGCAATCCCGAGATTGTTTGCGCGGCGGGCGCTACAGAATTGGTCACGGGAGATGTCGAGGTCGGTAAATCGACCGTCGGGTCGAAGCTCCGCACTAACTCGGAGCGCTTCGGCCGGTGCTGTCCAACACCGGGTGGCCGTCTCGATGAGCTCCAACCCGTTCCTCCTTGTCTTCGCGCTCGCCTTCATGGGTTGCGTGCTGACGATTCCGATCGTAACCCGCGTGGCGGGCTGGATCGGCGCAATCGATCGTCCCGACCATTATCGTCGTATTCATCGCGTCGCGGTTCCCCGCTTGGGTGGGCTGGGTCTAGCCTTTGGCCTGGCCTGCGGCCTGGGTCTGGCGAGCTTGTGGGCAATCGACGCCGGAAATCCCATCGCCAGCCTGTCGGCGCGGCATCTGGCCCTGCTTGGTGCAGCACTCGTGATCCTCTTGATCGGCGTCGTCGACGACACCAAGGGGCTAAGCCCGCGTACCAAGTTGCTCGGTCAGGCGACCTCCGTTCTGCTGCTTTACTGGGGCGGCATTCGCATCGCGGGGATCGACATGTTCGGCGTGTCGATCCCGTTGAGCCACTCGATGTCGGTCACCTTGCCGGGGCTGGATTTTCCGTTCTCAGTCGACGCCCCCAGCCTGGCCGTGACCATGATCTGGTTCCTGGGCTGCATGAATGTCTGGAATCTGATCGATGGAATGGACGGACTGGCCGCCGGAGTCGGCCTGCTCGTCAGCGGCACGCTGCTGCTGGTCGCCCTTTATCACAACAATGTCGGTTCGGCCTTGCTCGCGGCGGCGCTGGCGGGGAGCCTGGCCGGGTTCCTGCTCTACAACTGGCACCCGGCATGCATTTTCCTGGGCGATTGCGGGAGCTTGCTCCTGGGCATGACGATCGGCGTGATCGGAGCGCAGGGATCGCTCAAGGGAACGACGGCCGTCTCCTTGCTCTTTCCTGTGCTGGCGATGGGTCTGCCGATCACCGACACGGCGATGGCGATCTTTCGCCGCTGGGTTCGCGATCTGCCGCTGAGCGCGGCGGATCGGCGGCATATTCATCATTTGTTGATTGGCCTTGGCTTGACGCCCAGGCAAGCGGCCATCGTGCTCTATTTCTTCACGGCGGGCCTGTGCGGCGTCGTGTTGCTGGGTGTCGCCTGGCGCAATGAAATGCTGGCGGTGCTCCTGGGTGTCTCGGGTTGCGCGGCGTTCTTGCTGGTATTGACCAGTCGCCGCGACGAGCTTAGCCAGCTCGTGTTCGACCTTCGAGAGCGAGGCCGACGACGCCGGGCCGAGCGAATCGCCACGCGTTTAACCTGGGAAACCATCCAGCGAATCGAGCTGAGTCCTGAGACGGATGTCGTCATGAATCTGGTCGCGGAAACCGCCCTCGCACTCGGCTCGACTCGGATCGCGCTGGATTGCCTGGTCAACGAACGAAGCATGGCGCGCATCGATCGAGAGTTGCCGGTAAGCGTTTCGGCGGCCCCCCTGACCGCACAGTTCCAGATCGCTACGCCGCGGGAACTGACGCTCAACGCCCTCTTGGACCATCCCACGGGGCCTGCCATCGACGCCGACATCGCCTTGCGGGCCGTCTATCGAGTGTCGCAAGCGGCGGCGGCGCGACTTTCGGTGTTGTCGAAAGGTCCGGCCGAGGCAACCCCCGTTGAGCATGCCACCTCGGTGATTGAAGCAGAGCCGCAGCCAGTTTCGGCGCATCGCGTCCCTCAGGATTCGGTTCACGAGCCAACATGGAGCCGGCTTCGGACGGGCTTCGGGCTTGCCTCGATCGCCGGACGTGGGCAGAGTGAATAGGACGACCGGGAGCCACGCACCACATGCCCAGGGATGAGGCACGATTCATGGATCGGATCATCGCACCATACGGCGTCTCGCCCACAGGGCTGGGACATCCCGGTTATCCGGGGCATGCCGTCTCGCGCGATCTGCCGCCCAAGACGGGTCGCGACTACTTCCGCGCCCTGCGACGCCGGTGGTGGCTCGCGCTCTCGATCGCCCTGCTGGTGGCGGGGGTGGGCACGCTCGTCGTGATGCGAATGCCGCTGGTCTATCAGGCACAGGCGGAGATCGAGGTCGTCCCGCCTCAGTTCGACGCCCAGCTTTCGGTGATCGTCGAGACGGCGGCCCACCTGAATCGAGACAACACCGAGCAGTTCATCCTCAACAAGGTCGCACAGCTCCGGGCCAAAGGGTTGATTGACTCCGTGGTCCGCGAGTTCGAGCCGGGCGATCCCGCGGCGGCCTCGGCGCTGGCGGCCGATCTCGTGGCAGGCTTGAACTCGAAGCGGATTCCCGGAACAAACCTGTTCGTCGTCACGCTCGACAGCCGCGACCAGGATCGAGTCGCGCGCATCTTGAATTCACTCCTCACCACCTTCGGAAACCAGGCCTACGCCGACGGCTCTCAGGGAATCAACGCCTCGATCAGCAAGGCGACCGAAACCCTCGACCAGTTGCGCCGAGACCTCACTGCGGTCGACAAGGAGCAGTCCGCCTTGCTGGCGACCGCCCCCTATTTCGCCGCCGATGGGCGAAACATCCTGGAAGAGGAGGTTTTCGCCCTGAAGTCGGTGCTGCTTCAGAAGAAGGTTCGCCTCGAAGATCTGGTCTATGAGCGTCGACTTTCCGAAATGTGGCCCAACCTTCGAGCCCAGGCGATGGGGATGGACGATCCCACGCGGCAGTCGATGGGTCAGCTTCTCGCAGCGAAGCAGCAGTTGCAAACCCAGCTTGAACACTTGCATCGGACAGCGCGAAACTTCCGCGCCGACCCTTATGTGCGGGTGGTTTCGACTCAGTTGAAGCAGGTGCTCGACGAGATCGAAGCCCTTCAAGCCCAAAGCCCCGCGGGTGGCGCCGCACCGGATGTGGCTTCGATGAGCATCAGCCGCGCGGGCGAGGAAGTGCGCGAGCTTGAAAAGACGGTCGCCGAACAGCAACTGGAACTGCGGCGCACCGGCGCACAATTCCAGACCTATCTCGGATTGATGAAAAAACGGGAACAGCTTGAAGACCTGATCGCCCACCTCGGCGAGAACCTGGTCAAGTTCCGTCAGGTCTCCGGCACGTTGAAGCGGCCCGTCGACATCTCGCAACGTGCCACCACGCCGCTCAAGGCCGCGCGGCCGAACCGGCTCCTGGGCGTTGCGCTCGTGACGATCTTCGGCCTGGTCAGCGGTATCGGCCTGGTGCTCGCACTGGAGAGCTGCGACCGCATGGTGAAGGCTCCCGAGCACCTGACGATGGGGCTGGCACTGCCGATTCTGGGAGTCGTGCCCCGGATGCGTCGGCATGCACAGATGTGCCGGGGCGGTCACCTTTGGACGCCCGGAGTTCCAGACTCCCTGGAGGCGGACGCCTACAGAAGCCTGCGGGCGAGCCTGCTGGGTCTGGAGCGCAGCGACGAGCCATTGGTGACGGTGCTCGTGACAAGCGCCAAGGCCGGTGACGGCAAAAGCACCACGGCGCTCAACCTGGCCGCGGCCTGTGCCCGAGCCGGCGAGCGGACGATTCTGGTCGATTGCGACTTGCGGCGGCCGACCTTGGGCGCCTTGCTTGAAGACGACGCCGGTTTCGGCCTGGCCGATGTGCTGCGGGGCGAACTCCCCCTGGATCGCGCGATTGTCGAAGTGCCGGAGCTAGGCAATCTCGACTTGCTCCCCGCCGGGCATCTGGGCGGGGTGCCGATTGAGATTCTGGGCAGCCGCGAGCTTCGCGATTTGCTCGCGTTGCTGGCGCGAGATTATCACCGGGTCATTCTCGACGCACCCGCAATTCTCGGCCTGGCGGACGGCCGCATGTTGGGCCGATTGGCCGACGCCACCCTGCTCGTCGTCAGGTCGGGTAGCCATGAGATTCATCCCTTGCGGCGGGCCAAGGAAGCACTTGAGCAATCGCGTGCCCGTCTTGCCGGGGTCGTGTTCAACGATCTCCGTGAAGATCTGCACCACTGGTCGAGCGACTATCACTCGCGGCGACTCGACCCGCCAAAGCGCAGTAAGGAGTCCTCCGACGGTTCCATCCGCCGACGCCTCCCCGCTCCAGTGGCAAACTCGAACTCACCCCGTTGAACTTTAAGAGGGAGAGCAGACTTTCGTGAACTGGCGCGAGCGGATAATCCGGCGATTGGATGCGACCCTCAACGTGCTGCTGGCGGGAATCGTCGGCGGCTCGGTCGTGGCCTTCGGGGGCCAGGTCTGGTGGTATGCCCCCTTGCTGGCCACGGCCACCATCGCGTTGGCGC
>JBGSYY010000665.1:0-14187 GCA_041750675.1 Isosphaeraceae bacterium
CGAGGCGGAGGATGCCCTCGCCGGCTTCCAAGGCGGCCCGGGCGGCTGACTCGACATTCGCTTTCGCCATCGACGGAGACTCCAAGAAAACGAGGCCGCGCGCGATCGACTCGGCGATGCTCGCAACGACCTCCGACGCGCTCCGTTGTAAGGCCGTTCGAGGGTCGCACGCAAGCGACGACCGGCGTCGATTCGTGCCCGGTCGGCACAAGGTATCGAGGGCGTCGAGTTGAGCGGGTTTGCCGCCTGGTCTATTCGGGCCAGTGCCGCGCGTTCAGCGACTCGGCCTGCTCGGGGGTGACGCGATAGAGCCAGATCGAGTTGCCCACGTTCGCGAATGGCTGGAGCGACCGAAAATACGCGAACGCGTCTTCCTTCGCATTCCAGCTGGGCTGGAGCCATCCGGCCGGATCGGCGCTCGGCGCGATCGGGTCGTGTAGCCGCCAGGGTAGCCCGCGCAGCATCGAGGCCGACACAGCATACAGGCCCGGTCTCAGCTGCGGCTCTGGGCCGATTCTGGGGCGTCCCGCAAGGGTCATCGGCTCAACACGGCCGGGCAGGACTGGCGGGAGGAACCAGTCGAAACCATCGCCGCGCACCGCAAAAATCGAAGGCGGAATCTGCCCGAAATAGACCAGACCAACTGGCTCGTCGGGGGCTTCGCGACGGAGCCATTCGCGCAGGCCGACGAGATCCTGGCCCCAGTCGAGGTTGCTGTCGATCAGATGCTCGCTCCCGCGCGCCGGGCCGCCGCTGGCCTGGTTGAAATAGGCGAGATAATGGGGATGAATCGCCAGGGTCGACAGGACCGTCGCCGCCAGCGGCAATCCGAGGCTCGCCCATGCCACCGGTCGAGCGCGAGCCGGAAATCCCGCCGCCCACGCCGCCAGCCGGCCGCAACCGATGAACGCATAGGGCAAGATCGGCAAAACGTAGCGGAGGCCGAGGTTGATGTCGGTCAAGAAACTCATGGCCAGCAGCACGGCCAGGGGCATCAGCAACAGGGGAAGCTCGGCCGAAGCCGCCGCCCGCGCCGCGCGCGACGTGAACGCGGCCAGAAGGGCCAGCGCCAGCAGTGCCCAGGTGCCTTCGGGCAGTTTGTAAAGCATGGTCCGCAGGTAATAATCACGCCATCCGTGCCGGCGCAGCGTGCCGTCGAGATAGACGGGATAACCCGTCGTTTCTTCGGGATCGGCCTGGGGATCGAGCCAGGTCATGGGGAGGCCGTCGGCCTCGATTTTTTGCTCGTCGAACCCGAGCAGATAGTGGCGGGGCAGGGGGGAGGGCACGTTCTCGAGCCAGGTGCCGCGAAAGCGGTTGACTCGGTGCTTCCAGGAAACGTCGATCAGGGGGTTCTGGCTTGAGCGGGTGCGCCAGCGCGTGTCCTCGCCTTCGCGGGTCAGGATCGATCGGCTGGCGAAATCCAACCGGCCGATCGGCGTGCCGACCCCTTCAAAAAGGTAGCCGATGTCGATCACCAGAACGCTCAACGCGACCATCGCCAGCCCTTGGGGCACCGCCCGGGCGGCTCGCTTGACGAACTCACGCCGGGCCTCGGGCGTCAATATCTGATGACCCAGCCACAACAAAGGCCAGAGGCCATAAAGCAGCAGAAGGCTGAACTTGGTCAGTTGTGCCAGGCCCAGGACGACACCCGCGGCGCTCGCGCGCTTCCAGGTCGGCGTTTCGAGGTATCGCCAGAACAGAAACGTCGCGGCGACGCCGATCGAGGCGGCGGGGATGTCCGAAGTCGCCAGCCGTGCATGGGCCAGCACGTTCGGGCAGAAGCACCACAGGGCCAGGCTGAGCAAGCCGCCCACAGGCCCCCAGAGCCGGCGCGACCAGGCAAAGATCACCAGCCCGCCCAGCACCGACCACAGCGGCATCACCAACCGCGCCGCGCGAAGCAACTCGAACCAGCGATCGACGTTCAAGACCAGGAAAAGCTGTGCGAAGCTCGCCTGCGACGGATATTCGGCCGTCCAGGCCACGCGCGATTGATACGCCGGGGCCGTTACCGGCCGCATGGCGACCACCGGCAGCGCCGCCACCAGCTTCGCCAACGGTGGATTGTGCCGATAGAGCTGGAATGAGCCGGTTTGCCAGTACGTGACACCTGCCGGGATGTGAGCGACCTCGTCGATCGTCGGGTTCTCGCCAATGAGGCTTGACGCGGCGAGGAGGTAGTGAATCAGCAATAGACCAGCGACCGTCAGGGAGATACGTCGCGGCGTCAGGGCGGTTGGTGTCGGCACCGCTGGCGAGTTCGAAGTCCCTGGCGCAGCGGGTGGCTCGGGCCGGGGTTGGCTTCGTCGTCGGGAGCGGGACACGTGGCGGCACCTCGATCTGGGGAGGACGGCCCTTTATCCGACGGAGGACACTTCGCCAACGCTCTCCGAACCGTGCAGCAACGTACTCCGGAGCATCGTCACCGCCTGGCCGATCAGCTCGACACGGTCGTTGCCGACCAGCCGCACGCGCACCGTTCCGCCGCGTCTTGAAGCCTGGTATCCAACCATGTCCCTCTTGCCCAGCCGCTGGGCCCAGTACGGCCCAAGCACGCAATGTGCCGAGCCGGTCACAGGGTCTTCGGGAACACCCGATTTCGGGGCAAAGAAGCGTGAGACGAAATCGACTCCAGGCCGGCGTGACGGGGCAGTGACGATGATTCCTCTCACAGGGATCTCCGCCAGTACCGGCATATTGGGAAGCAAGAAATCGACATGCCTCTCGGTCGCCAGCTCGATGAGCCAGTCGAAGGTGCTGATGCCGACGCCGCGGATGGCATCGGCCCGAGTGCCAATCGCGTCGATGACACTCGGCGATATCCCCGCTTCCTTGCAGGGCAGGGCAGGAAAATCCAGAGCGATTGATCCATCAACGCGACGAGCGGTGAGAGGCCCGCTCTTGGTCTCAAAGCGAGCTGGTTCGCTTTCCGCGAGATGCCCTTCGCTCCATAGCAAGTGGGCCGCCGCAAGCGTCGCATGGCCGCACAGATCGACTTCAAGCTTGGGTGTGAACCAGCGGAGCCGATACCCCGCGCCTTCAGGGAAAAGAAACGCCGTTTCCGAGAGATTCATTTCACCGGCGACCCGGGCCATCCAGACCTCGGGCGCGGGTCGATCGAGCAAGCACACCGCGGCCGGATTGCCCGCGAACGGCTGGTCGGTGAATGCGTCGATGACCGTGATGGAGATCGGGTTCGTCATGGCTCGTGTTTCGCCTCGAGGTTCCTCACGCGGGCGAGTTCAGTTCGGCGATCCGACCAAAGCTCTCGCGGAGCGTCCGGTACAGCTCGCCGTAGATCGGATAAGCACGGTCGTAGACGGCCTGTGCGTTCGGTTGGACGGCCGTACGGCCGACGACCTGGATCGTCGCGTCGCACGCCTCGGGCACGCTGGCGAATCCGCCCGTGCCGACCTGGGCCAGAATGGCCGCGCCGAAGGCCGGGCCTTCATGGGCGTTGATCGTGACCACGTCCTGACCATAAATATCAGCCTGAATCTGTCGCCAGAGGCGGCTCCGCGCGCCGCCGCCGGAGACCCGAATCTGCTCCAGATCGACGCCCATCGCGCGGATCAATTCGAGGCTGTCGCGCATGGCGTAGGTGACGCCTTCAAGAACCGATCGGATCATGTCGGTTCGACTATGCCGGACCGTCAGTCCGACCCAGCCGCCCCGCGCGTCGGGGTCAAAATGCGGCGTGCGCTCGCCGGTCAGATAGGGCAGGAAATACAACCCCTCGCAGCCCGGCTCGGAGAGCCCGGCCTCCTCACAAAGCAATTCGTAAGGATCGGTGCCCCGCGCCGGGGCGGCTTCGACTTCCAGCGTGCCCAGTTCGTCGCGGACCCACCGGAAGCTACCCCCTGCCGAGAGCACCACACCCATGACGTGCCACGCGCCCGGTACGGCATGGCAGCCGCGCTGGAGGCGGCCCTCGGCGTCGTAGCCAGGTTCCGGCGTATGGGCGAACACGACACCCGAGGTTCCCATCGTGGCCGAGACCACACCCGCGCGAACGATTCCGTTGCCGATGGCGCCGGCCGGTTGGTCGCCGCCGCCGCCCACGATCGGCGTGCCGCGGAGTAAACCCGTCGATTCGGAGCCGATCTCGCTCACTGTCGACGAGACCTCGGGGCTTTCGTGGCAGGCGGGCAGCAGCGAGCGGTCGATCTCCAGACGGCTCAACAGTTCGTCGCTCCAGCGTCGATTGGCAATGTCGAGCAAGAGCGTGCCCGAGGCGTCGGAGACCTCCGTGGCGAAGGTTCCGCTGAGCCGGTAGCGGATATAGTCCTTGGGCAGGAGCACCTGGCGTGTCTTTTCCCAAATTTGCGGCTCGTGGCGGCGTACCCAGAGCAACTTGGGCGCGGTGAAGCCGGTCAGAGCGCGATTGCCGACCATCTTGACCAGAGCCGCCCGGCCGCCGGCCCGCTCCTCGATCTCAGCGCACTCGGCCTTGGTTCGCTGGTCGTTCCAGAGCAAGGCCGGCCGCAAAACGCGACCGTCGCCATCCAGCAGCACTGAGCCGTGCATCTGGCCGCTCAGGCCCAGGCCGCGCACTTCCGAGGGCTTCAGGTGCGCCTGCGCCAGCACGTCGCGAATCGTGGCGACCGTCGCGCTCCACCACAGGTCGGGGTCCTGTTCCGACCATCCTGGCTTGGGAAACTCGCACGGATACTCGGCCGAGGCCGAGGCCAGGATCTTGCCCGTCTCGT
The DNA here is from genome assembly GCA_041750675.1 of Isosphaeraceae bacterium. GTDB lineage: Bacteria > Planctomycetota > Planctomycetia > Isosphaerales > Isosphaeraceae > BPJS01. The sequence goes on from JBGSYY010000665.1 coordinate 4,716, forward strand.
CGATGGCGATCGTCTTCGTGCCCGAGGTGCCGACATCAATGCCCAGGGTGACACTCACGGATGAATCTCCCAGCACGCGCCGCAATTCAAAACACGGGACGCGACGCCCTTCGGCACGCGATTCGCCTCGGACTCAAAGCCTGAGACCGGTACTGTGTTGAACATGAACATATCATAATGATGAGGAACGATCCAGCGGGGACGGACGATCGACGCCAGGTCCACGGCCTCGCCGGTCGTCATGTTGCCCGGCACGCCCCGGGCGGGGTCGCGACCGTTGATCGGCAGGAACATCACGTCAAACGGCTCGGGGCCGAGCGCCTCGATCAGGCCCTCGTACACCACACTGTCACCACTATGATACAGGCGACGGCCCTCGGCTTCGATGACGAACCCCAGATAAAGCAACCGGCCATAGCCATCGCGGTCGACCCCTTCGTGCGCCGAGGGGATCGCGCGGACCCGGAAGCCCGCCCGTTCATACGTCCAGCCGTCGTCCAGCCCGAACAGTCGGCGTGATGGCAAGCCCATCTTCTCGGCGTGGTGGATCAGCGCCTCGGGCACGCCCAGCTCGGCCTCCGGGTTTGCGCCCATCAGTGGGACCAGGGTTTCCGGGTCCATGTGATCGGAGTGCTTATGGCTGGCCACCACCAGGTCGACCCCGGTCAGCCGCGCCGGCTCGACCGCGTTGGCCGTCATCCGAATATGAGGCCGTTCGCTCGCCGCGTATTTCTTGGTCAGATGGTCGGAAAGATAGGGGTCGATGACCAGGGTTCCGGACGCCGACTTGATCACGAACCCACTCTGTCCCAGCCACCAGACCGCCAACCCGCCCGGCTCGGGCGTGGTCTCGCGGATCTCCGACGCCAGGGCGTCGCCTTGTCGAACCGGTTGAATCAGCGTGGACACGGTTTCGATCCTGAGCCCCTTTCACGACGCGCTTTCGAATACCCGGACGCGGCCCATGAAAGATCGACGCGACCAGACAAATGATCATCGCCAGCGGTGTCTGAGTTCGGCAATGGGCCATCACCGGGGATCACTCCGATTCTCTTTCAACGCAGATGAGCGGCCGTTACGACAGACCGTCAACGACCTCGAACAGACCCTTCGTGCTCACCGAATTGTAGCCGGTGACTCGCACCGTGCCGCTTCGTCCGTCCTCCAGCTCGACGCGGTAGGTTTCTCCAGCCTCCAGCGCGGCCCCGACCGTTAATTCGAGGCTGCCCCGCGCCGGCTTGCCGCTCGGATCGGTCTCCACATCGAAAACCACGTGATCGATGAACACTGTGGGTGGCTTGATCAATCTGCCCTTGATCTGGGACATCGCTTCGGACTCCTCATGTTAATGCGAAGAAATGGCTTCCGTACGCAATCACCGCTATCACTTACGATGCTCGACCTTGCCGCCCGCCGTGTCAAGCCGCCCAGACAACCTGACACCCGCTCGACCCCGCGAACCAACGACGTTGATCAACGAGAGCCGCGAACAAGCGCCACGCCGTCGACCATCGCCCGCGATTTCGCCACGGCGACATGCCGCGCCGTCTGGCTAAATCCGCAATCCGGCGTGATCGAGACCCGCTCCGCCGGAACATGCCGCAGCACCAGCCGCAGCCGTTCGGCCACCAGTTCGGCCGGCTCGATCCACGTGTTCTTGACATCCACCAGGCCGGGCCACATCCTTGCCGTCCGGCAGCTCACCCAGCAACTCGACCTCGGACATTTCGCGGCTGGCGAACTCAAACGCAAGCTGATTCACCTTCACCCGGCCAATGTGCGGGAACAACGGCCGATAGCTCCTCCAGCCCACGGCGCGGGCGCGATAATTGCCAAAGCACATGTGCATGCTGATATACGCATCGACGCCCGCGACCGTTCGCTCAATCACGTCCAGGAACATCTCGCCATCGGCCGGGTGGCAGGCGAAGCTCGGCTCGTCGAGCTGAACGAAATCGACCCCCGCCGCGACAAGTCCCTTCAACTCCGCGTTCACGATCGGAATCAGGGCCTCGGTCACCGCGCTTCGGTCGCGATACACAGCGCCGCCCGCAATGCAACCGGCCAGGGTAAATGGCCCGGGCACGGGCATCTTGGTGGCGATCTCAGGGGCAGTTGAACGGAATCGGCGATATTCCTCGATCGTGCCCAGTCCGCCAGGCGCGGCGATCGGCCCGATCGCGCGGTATTTGCTCCGTTGATCATGTGCCGGCGGACCAAGCCGTCGCGGTGCGGGGATCGACTCCAAACCCGTCAAGTAATCATAAAAACCGAGATTGAAATCAACGCGCTGCACCTCGCCATCGGTGATCCGATCCAGTCCGGCCTCGCGCTGGTCGGCGACCACCAGCCGCACGGCGTCGCGCACCGCCTCTTCCCGATCAAACGGGCCATACGGGCTATCGGGCTTGCCCGCCTGGCGGATCATCTCCTCGTACCAGCCCGGGAATGACCAGGAGCCGATGACGGTAGTTTCTAGGGGTCGGGGACGCATTGCGTACGGCTCCGCTCAGGTCAGGAGGGTCTGGAATCACTCCATGATCCCCACCAGCCCACCGGGCCGAAAGACGTGCGTGGTCTCGCGGCTAGCCGCCCTCTCCCTTCGCGATCAGGCGGCGAACGGATTCCACCGCGATCGGATGATAGGCCCCCTTCGACGCCTCGAAGATCGCCTTCGCTCGCTCGCGGCCTTCAGGCGTCGTCACCAGCGCCTCATAGAGCGGCATCAAGAACTTGCGTCGACCGACCGAGCCCAGGAATTGAGCCAGCCGCGCGTCGGCTGGCCGGTATCCGCCCTTGATCGCCATTTCGAGCCACTGACAGGCGATCTCGGCATTGCCGGTTTGGGTGAGATGGAAGGCATCGTCGAGCGCTGTCATCTTTTCGACCGGCAAGGGCGAGGGCAGCTTGCGAAGGAAATGCAGCCATTCCAGGGTCGTCCAGTCGTCCGTCTTGAGATCGGACGCCGCCCGCGTGCCTGAGGCGACCCGTATCGCCAGTTCCTCGATTTCGGCAAACCGCTCGCTCGTCGGCATCGCCGCGCCTTCGGGAATGCCCGGCTCGTGCAGCCAGGCGTGCAGGTCGATCGGCGGCGGACCATCGGCGAACAGAGTCTCCTTCAGATACGCCTCGAACTGCGCCGTGGTGATCGACTGAAAGGCGAAGTGATCGAAATAGCCTTTCAAAAACCCCTGAACCCGCTCGCGCCCGAGCTTGGCCGCCAGGGTTTCCAGGAACAAGGCCCCCTTCTCATACGCGATGGGAGTCACGCCATCGTCGGGGTCGCGGCCTTTCAGGTCGATGTTCAGGATCTGATCGGCGGCGTCCAGATTGGCAACCGCGTCCGCCAGTTCGCCCCGGCCCAGTACCGACTCCATCCCCGCCCGTCGATCGCCGAACACATCCGACACAATCCGCCGTTCCAGATAAACCGTGAACCCCTCATTGAGCCAGAAATCGCCCCAGGTGGCGTTCGTCACCAGGTTGCCCGACCACGAATGCGCCATCTCATGCGCGATCAGAGCGACCTGCGAACGGTCACCGGCCAGCACCGTCGGCGTGGCGAATGTCAGCCGCGGGTTTTCCATCCCGCCATAGGGAAAGCTCGGGGGCAGCACGAGGATGTCATACCGGCCCCAGCGATAGGGACCGAACCGCGCCTCGGCGGCCGTGAGCATTCTGTCCGTATCGACGAATTCGGCCGCGGCCTGATCGAGCGTTGCCGGTTCCGCCCAGATGCCCGTTCGTTCGCCCAGCTTGCGAAACTCCAGATCGCCGACGGCCAGCGCGAGCAGATAGGAGGGAATCGACTGCGCCATGATGAAGTGATGCGCGGCGAGATGCCATCGCGGCTCGGGACCGCCAGGATCTTGCGCCTCGTGTGGCCCATCGGCGGCCATTACGACCTTGAGATCCTTGGGCGCGACTAGCGTGGCCTCGTAGGTGAACCGCACGCTCGGCGTATCCTGGCAAGGCAGCAACGACCGCGCATGGATCGCCTGGCACTGGCTGTAGAGGAACGGATACTCCTTCCCGGCAGTCCCCGACGGCTCCACCCACTGCAGGGCGCTCGCCTCAGGCGAGGTCTCGTAGGAGATGATCACGACGGTCGCGTCGGCCGGCAGGTCGATCGTCAGCGGCGTGCCGAGGATGGGATCTACGTCCCCCAGCCGATACGGCACGTTTCTGGGCGCGACGCCCGGTCCACTCGTTGCGCGAATACCGCGAATCGTCAGCCCGCGCGTGTCGAGAACTAGTGGTGCATCGGCCGGACTTCCCGGCTGACGCTCGACCTGCCACATGGCCCATCCACTCAGTCGCTTGTTGAGGAAGTCCACGGTCATCTGCCAGTCCAGATGCGTCAACCGCATCTGATCGGGCCGTGAGAAGGAATGGGGATCACGCACCGGCTCCGAGGCATAACCCGATGTCGAGAAACACACCCCCAGGGTCGCCACGAAGATCGTGGCTGCCCCACGAATCCAGCTCCGGTCCCACGCCTGACTCATGCCTTACCCTCCTGCTCTTGCGAGATTGCCAACAATCGCCTGGGCCGCCCACTCGATCCCGGGCATCCCCCTCGACGGATACCCGTCCCGCAGTCGCGACCTGGCTACGGCAACCAATCTATCCGGCGCAATCACGCTTCCTCTACCCCAGCTCGCACCCCAACCTGTACCGAAAGAAAATCCCACCTACCCTCGCGCCAACGAATACCCTGCTCAATCCGTACACCCTTGCAGGACCGGCGGCCATTTGTTAAACAAATTAATGGAATCGTCGCGTCGCGACATCACAACATGCACGTGAGCAATCTTGCGTCGCTCGAAAGGCTCGGCCTAGAATTCGCAAGACCTAGCAGGTTGTTTTCCCACCGCGACTGCTGCCGGTAATTCCCCCCCCCAAAAACGCCTGAGTTGATCATTCAGGCGACCCGCCCCCCGCGCACCGTCAACCCTGTTGATCCCTCGCCCGACAAACCTGAGCGCGGGCCGGATCTTCACAAAACAGATAAAAAATGAAACGTCCTCTCCGTTCCGTCCCGTACAGGAGCTGACTGATGGCCGCACGTGGTGTTGGCGAACGACTGCTGTTCAGCCGTCGCGGATTTTTGACCGTCGGCACGTTCGGCTTCGGCCTGACCCTGGCCGACTTCCTCCGCCTGCGTGCGCGTGCCGATCAGAAGCAATATGATCCGATCTCGGCCAAGGCCGACTCGGTCATTCATATCTTCCTGCCGGGTGGAATCGCACATCAGGAGACGTTCGATCCCAAGCCGTACGCCCCGGTCGAGTATCGCGGCGAGCTGGGATCGATCCCGACCAAGATCCCCGGCGAGGTCTTTTCAGACACCCTGCCCAAGACAGCCGACATCGCCGACAAGCTCGCCGTCATCCGCTCGATGACTCACGGCGAGGCTGCCCACGAGCGCGGTACCCACAACATGTTCACCGGCTACAAGCCCAGCCCCGCGCTCATCTATCCCAGCATGGGCAGCGTTGTCGCCCACGAATACGGGCCGAACAAGAACCTGCCGCCCTACGTCTGCATCCCCAGTCAGCCCAACGTTTATGCCGGCACCGGTTATCTCAGCTCCGCGTTCTCGCCGTTTTCACTTGGCGCCGATCCCGCCAGCGCGGGCTTCCGCGTCCAGGACCTGAACCTCCCCGGCGGCATCGACGAAAGCCGCTTCAACACCCGACGCACGGTGCTCGACGCCGTCAATCAGCACTTTCGCGAGAAGGAGAAGTCCGACGGCCTCGACGCCATGGACACCTTCTACCAGCGTGCGTATAGCCTGATCAGCTCGCAACAGGCCCGCGAGGCGTTCAACATCGAGGCCGAGCCGGCCCCCCTCCGCGACGCTTACGGCCGCAACGAGGCCGGTCAACGAATGCTCATGGCTCGACGCTTGGTCGAGGCCGGAGTCCGATTCGTCGTGCTCCAGTACGGCGGCTGGGATCTGCACAACCAGATCACCCAGGGCATGCGCGGCCAGATGCCGGCCTTCGACCAGGCGTTCGCCGCCCTGATCTCCGACCTCGACAGCCGCGGCCTGCTCGACCGCACGCTCGTCATGGTCTCCAGCGAATTCGGCCGCACTCCCAAAATCAACGCCACCGCCGGCCGCGACCACTGGCCCAAGGTCTTCAGCGTCGTGCTGGCCGGCGGCGGCATCAAGCGCGGGTTTGTGCTGGGCGCGTCCAACGCCACTGCCAGCGAGCCGGATCGCGACGCCATCGGCCCCGAAGATCTGGCCACAACCGTCTACCACCAACTCGGAATCGTTGCCGACAAGGAGCTGATCGCCCCCGGCCCCCGCCCGATCGAAATCGTCGACGGCGGCAAGGTCAGAACGGAACTTCTGGCGTGAGAGTCGTATCCTGAGATCGGCTGCCGGCGACGGTGTCGACGTTCGGACCCAACGCTCCTTCTCTAAGGGCGATCATTCATGGCCAAGCTCATCCTGCCCAGAGCCGATCTCGCAGAAATCCTCCGAGAACGCAGGCACAAGGGCATCGATCGTCGCGACGAGGTCTGGGATGGAGTCTATGTCATGTCGCCCGAGCCAGATAATCAGCACCAGAAACTCTCGGGTCGACTCTTTTCGCGACTCGAAGCGGCGCTCGAAGCGCATCCGGATTTTGATGTCTACCCATCCATCAACATCAGCGATCAGCGCGAGAACTGGAGATCCAATTTTCGCATCCCAGACGTTGCGGTCTTCGCCCCGGGAAATCATGCGCGTGATCTGGGAACACACTGGCTCGGCGGCCCGGACTTCGCCATCGAGATTCTCAGTCGTGGCGATCGCTCCCGCAAAAAGTTCGGCTTCTATCACAAGGTCGGCGTCCGCGAGCTGCTCCTGATCAATCGCAACCCCTGGACGCTTGAGCTGTACGCACGCGATGTGGAGGCGTTCTCGCTCGTCGGGAAATCGACTCCCGATGACGCGCAACCTCTCGCCAGCAACATCCTGCCACTGACCTTCCGCCTGGCACCCGCCGAACCTCGGCCCCAGATCCAGCTCACCTCCCCCGACGGGACTCAACACTGGTCCGCTTGATCCTTTCAGCGCAGCCTCCCACACGCCCACGAGTTTCCACACCATGCCGACCCGCATCCTCGGGATCTCCCTGATCCTGCTGCTGCCGACCTTGACCAACGCCTCCACTCCCGCCCTCAGCGCCCTTCGCCCCACCGGCGCGCAACGCGGAACTGAGGTCGAGGTCGTCCTCTCCGGCGCACGCCTGGGCGACGCCCAGGAAATCCTCTGGTATCAGCCCGGCATCGAGACCCTCGCGATCGAAAAGATCGACGACAATAGCGTGAAGGCCAAGCTCAAGATTGCCGCCGACGCACGCCCCGGCCTCTACGACCTCCGCCTCCGCACCGCGACCGGCCTGAGCGAGTTGCGCACCTTCAGCGTCGGCCTCTATCCCGAGACCAATGAGAGCGAGCCGAACAACGACTTCAGCTCGCCACAGCCGATCCCCCTCGGCTCCGTCGTCAACGGCATCGCCGACAACGAGGACGTTGATTATTACGTCGTCGAGGCCCAGAAAGGCCAGCGGCTCACCGTCGAGGTCGAGGGCCTGCGGCTCGGCATCACCCATTTCGACCCGTACGTGGCGATTCTCAATCCCAAACGATTCGAACTGGCCTCCTCCGACGACGCCCCCCTCGTTCGTGTCGACGGCCTCGCCTCCCTGATCGTCCCCGAAGACGGCCCCTACATCATTCAGGTCCGCGAGAGCGCTTACGCCGGCAACGGAGCCTGCCTCTACCGGCTCCACGTCGGCACCTTCCCGCGCCCGACCGTCGTCTTTCCGGCCGGTGGAAAACTCGGCGAGACGATCAGCCTCCGCTGGCTCGGCGACCCCGCCGGCGAACGCACGACTCAGGTCACACTCCCCGCCGAACCCGACCCCCGCTTCGCCCTATTCGCCCAGGACGACGGCGGCCTGGCCCCTTATCCCAATCCTTTCCGCCTCTCGACCTTCGGCAATGCGATGGAAGTCGAGCCTAACGATAGCGGCGAACAGGCGACGCGGTTCGACGCCCCGATGGCCCTCAACGGCATCATCGACAAGGACGGCGACCAGGATTGCTTCGTCTTCAACGCCAAGAAGGGCCAGGCCTGGGACATCCAGTGCTGGGCACGCCGGCTCCGCTCGCCGCTCGACCCGGTCCTCCACGTCATGAAGCTGGGCGGCCCTTACATCGCCGGCGCCGACGACAGTGTCGGCCCCGACAGCACCCTCCGCTTCACCGCTCCCGAAGACGCCGACTACGTTGTCTTCCTCCACGACCAGCTCCGCAAGGGCGGACCCACCCACTTCTACCGCATCGAGCTGACTCCCGTCGAACCGCGCCTGACGACCTACGCCCCCAGCGAGCAGGCCGCCCTCGGCATCCCCAACGTCACCGCCGCGATCCCCAAAGGCAACCGCCAGGCCGTCCTCATCTATGCGACCCGCGCCGATTTCGGCGGCGACCTCAAGATCACGCCCGAATCGCTCCCGCCCGGCGTCGAGGCTGAGTCTGACGTCATGCCCGCCAACCAGCCGGTTGTTCCGGTGTTGCTCAAGGCGTCGGCCGACGCCCCCGTCGGAGGCCTTTTGACCCGCTTTCTGGGCACGCCCGTCGATGCCAACCTGAAGCTCGCCGGCAGCGATTTCAATCATCACAGCGTTCTCGTCTTCGGCGCGAACAACGTCGACTTCTGGTCCCGCGACGTCGACCGCCTCGCCGTGGCCGTTACCGAGCCCGCGCCCTACTCCATCGACGTCGTCGAGCCCAAAGCCCCGCTCGTCAATAGCGGCACCATGAATCTCAAGGTGGTCGCCACCCGCCAGGACGGCTTCACCGCTCCCATCTCGGTTTACTTCCCCTGGCTGCCGCCGGGCGTCGGTGCCTCGGGAGCGATCGTCATCCCCGAAGGCCAGACCGAAGCGCTGATCCCCATCAACGCCGGCGGCGCGGAACCGCGGGCCTGGAAGCTCATCGTCCACGGCGACTCGTCCGGTCCCACCGGCCCGCTTCGTGTTTCCTCTCAGCTCTTCACACTCCGCGTCGATCAGCCGTACGTCGGCCTGACGTACACAAACGCGGCCTGCGAGCAGGGCAGGGAGACCGACCTGGCCGTCACCGTCGCCAAGGCCAAGGACTTCGAGGGTGACGCCGCGGTCACCCTGATCGGCCTGCCCAACAATGCAACCACCGACGTCAAGACCATCACCAAGGCTACCACCGACCTCGTCTTTCACATCACCACCAAACCCGACACCCCCGCCGGCAACCACGCCGCGCTGTTCTGCCAGGTCGTCATCACCGAGAACGGCGAGCCGATTACCCACAATCTGGGCACAGGCGCTCTCCGCGTCGACGTCCCGCTCCTGGTCGCCCAGACCAGCTTCACCGGCAATTCAGCAGAGGTCGGCGGAGCGTTGGCGGTCGATCTCGGCGAGGT
>JBGSYY010000666.1:0-6757 GCA_041750675.1 Isosphaeraceae bacterium
GTGTGCGGCGCGGGCCAGCTCGATGCCGATGCCGGGGTGGCCGGGCGCGGCGAGCCAGTCGATCATGTGCAGGATGGGGTGGCGATGGATGGCCTGGCGAGAATCGGCGGCGAGGTGGAGCATGGTTTGGCAGTAGCCGACATGGCCGATGATCGCGCCCTGGGCGTCGCGCGCGACGAGGGAGCCGAACGGACTGCCCGGAGTTGATCCAGCATATTTCCATGCGAGGATGTCTCGCGCGGCGAATCGACTTTGATTCGGCACGCCGAAGCCGCGGGCGAGGAAAGCGCCCAGGGCGTCGATTTCATCGGGCCGGGTCGGACCGAGCGAATGGGGCATGGGCAAGGCACAATCGATCAAAAAGAAGGAAAGGGGAAGGCTGCCGGGCCATCGAGCGCGGAACCTGCCCCTGCCTTGATCGAATGACGACGCGTGGCCGATTACCAGGCGAAGTGAGCGAAGGCCTTGTTGGCGTCGGCCATGCGGTGGACGTTTTCGCGGCGGGTCATGGCGGCGCCTTCGCGGTTGTACGCGGCGAGCAGCTCGTCCGCGAGCTTGATGTGCATCGGGCGGCCCTTTTTCTCGCGGGCGGCCATGAGGATCCAGCGGATTGCCAGAGTTTGCTGGCGGACCTTGCGGACCTGCATCGGGACCTGATAGGTGGCACCGCCGACGCGCTTGGAGCGGACCTCGATGGCCGGCATCACGTTTTCGACCGCGCGGGTGAAGACCTCGAGCATGTCGTCGTTGGGCAGTTTCTTCTGGATGTGGTCGATGGCGTCATAGAAGACGCGCTGGGCGACGCTTTTTTTGCCGTCGTGCATCAGGCAGTTGATGAACTTGGAGGCGAGCTTCGAGCCCAGGCGGGGGTCGGGAGCAAGCTGGGTGCGGCTGGCGGTCGGCTTACGCATGGTCGAGGCGGTCCTGAAATCGTCGCGTGCGGTAGAGGAGGAAGTTCAATCCGTGGCTGACTACTTGGACGCTCCGCCGGAGTGGGGACAGGCACCTCGAAGATTCGGAGCCAGCCCCCATTGTGGCGGATGCCCTTACTTGCCTGGCTTCTTTGCGCCCTTGGCCGGAGCGGCGCTCTTGGCCTTGGCCCCGTATTTTGAGCGGGCCTGCTTACGGTCGGCGACGCCGAGCGAGTCGAGCACGCCGCGGACGATGTGATAGCGAACGCCCGGAAGATCGCGGACGCGGCCGCCACGGACCAGGACGATCGAGTGTTCCTGGAGGTTGTGGTTTTCGCCCGGGATATAGGCGGTGATTTCCTTCTGGTTCGACAGGCGCACGCGGGCCACCTTGCGGAGGGCCGAGTTGGGCTTCTTGGGCGTCATCGTCTTGACCTGAAGGCAGACGCCGCGCTTGAACGGATTCGCTTCCAGCACCGGGCTTTTGCTACGGGACTTCTGCGAGCGCCGGGGCTTGCGGACGAGCTGATTGATCGTGGGCATGGGAAAAGGTGGCTCGTGTTCTCGAGAGAGTCGGGGACGGAAAGTCGTGGCGCTGTCCCGTGAATGGTGACGGGAACAAGCCCTCCGTGGGCGTCGTCGCGGCCTGGTTCGCGGTTGGGATGCGAAGCTGGGCCGACCGAGATCGTCCGTTCGTCGGTTGATCCGTTCTGAGAACAGCGCAGCACCGCCGCACAGCTCGAGACCGGCGAAGACCACTAGTTTAACGGTCGGGCGGCTTCTGTCAAGCACCCGGCGCGTGGCTGGGGGTGGGCGACCCGTTGGGGCTTGGGGGCCGCGCCGGGGTCGTTTGGGCGGGGGCGGGCGGGTCGGCTTTCGGACAAAAGTGCGCGCGAACGTCGGGTTGCGGGCAATGGGTTGAGTTTACGGAGGGTCTTGGGGTCGTTCGGGAATACAGCGTGTGGGGGCGTTTGCCTGGTTGGTTCGGCTCAGGGAATTGTCAGAGAGCGTCTTGGTCGCTCGGGACTCTCAACGAGGAAGATCGGGGAGCGGGGGATTGATGATCGGGAATTCTCAGGGGAATCGGCGGGAGGCTCGGTATCGGTGATTCGGGGTGTCGGCGTTCCGAGCCGGCTGGGTGGGAGTCTTCCCGGACGCGTTCCCGTATCGATCGAGCACGGGGGGAGTCTCGAAACCACTTCTGCCAGCCGCCGGCCTCTCAACGAATGAGATCGTCGAATGCGATGCGGGCGGCTTCGTGGCCGTCGAGGACCAGGGGGAGGGACTGGCCGGGGCGATAGGTTTCGAGGCGGGCGTATTCGCCTCGGCCGTCGACGACGCGCGGCTCGGTGTGGATCAGGATGCGGCGGCCGGGCACGTCGACGACCCAATACGCGGGGATACCGGCGCGGGCGTATTGCTCCTGGGCGGTGGTGAGGTCGGCGTGGAGGCTGGTCACGGCGATTTCGATGAGCAGGCCGACGTCGGCGGGGGTGGGGTAGCGGTCGGGATGTTGGTAGTCGAGAGGCCGTCCCCGGATGATGGTGAAGTCGGGCAGCGGGGCGTTGGTGGGGTCGAGGAGGAGGGTGCTCTCGGGCCAGAGGCTCCAGCCGGCGGGTAGGCTAGGCACCAGGGTCATTGTGAGGCTGGCCCCTACCGAGCCGTGCGCCTTGGTCTTGGCCATCTTCTCGTAGAGCCTCCCGTCGTGGAGGAAGATCCTGCGATCCTGCGGGATCAGGCCCGACTCGACCATGCGGGAGACGAGGTCGATGGTCAGGTCGTAGGGGGTATCGGTGGCCTGGATCTGGGGAGGGCCAGCTTCGGTCGAGACGGACATAGGGTGTTCCCCGGCTTGAAGACGCCCCTTATTATGCGGGGCCGGCGAAGGGGCGGGCAAGCGCATCGATGATGCGCGGGGGTTGGCGCGAGAGTCGTGGAGTGGTTGCGGTGGCCAGGATGTCCGGAAACTCCTCGACAGGGGACAATTCAGCCTTCGAGCAGCTCGAATCGCTCGTCGAAATCGAAATAGCCATCGTTGATGAGACGGTGATACTGTTCGACCGTGAAGCGGCGCACGGGGGACTTGGGGATCTCGAACGGATCCCAGGTCGGGCATGGAGTGGGGTTGAGACGTGAATTGGTACGTTGAGGCCGAGGATGGGCTGACGGCACGCCAGTGAATTGGTGCGTTGCGCCCGAAGACGGGCTGACGGCATGCCAGTGAATTGGTGCGTTGCGCCCGAAGACGGGCTGACGGCACCCTACTTTCTCATTACAGGGGCTTTGGGCGGGTGGAGCGGCCTTTGGATTTGGCTTTGTCTCGGGCGGAGGTGCCCTGGGGGGTGGCTCGCGGTTTGGCCTGGCCGCTGGGGTTTTTGAGTTCGAGGATGCGGTCTCTCAGGGCGGCGGCGCGTTCGAATTCCAGACTCTCGGCCGCGTTGAGCATTTCGGCTTCGAGCTCGTTGAGGTATTCGGTGGTGACCTCGGCGGTTTCGTCGAGGCCGGCGGCGTTGCGCTCGATGGTCTTGGCCTGGACTTCCTCCTCGATGCCGCGGCGGATGGCTTTTTTGATGGTTTCGGGGGTGATCCCGTGATCGGCGTTGTATTCGAGCTGCTTGGCGCGACGGCGGGCGGTTTCGTCCATGGCGCGCTGCATGGAGTTCGTCACCTTGTCGGCGTAGAGAACGACCTCGGCGTTGACGTTGCGGGCGCAGCGGCCGATGGTCTGGATCAGGCTGGTTTCGCTGCGGAGGAAGCCTTCCTTGTCGGCGTCGAGGATGCAGACGAGGGAGACTTCGGGGAGGTCGATGCCTTCGCGCAGGAGGTTGACGCCGATGACGACGTCGAAGGCGCCTTCGCGCAGCTCGCGGAGGATGGTGACGCGTTCGAAGGCGTCGAGCTCCGAGTGCAGCCACTTGCAGCGCAGGCCCTGTTCCTTGAGGTAGCGGGCGAGGTCTTCGGCGAGTCGCTTGGTCAGCGCGGTGACGATGACGCGCTCGCCTTTGGCCGCGCGGATTTTGCATTCGGCCATGAGGGCGGGGACCTGGCCGCGGGCCGGCTCGACGCGGACGACGGGATCGACGAGGCCGGTGGGGCGGATGACTTGCTCGACGACCTCGCCCTGGGCGATGCCGATCTCGTAATCGGCGGGGGTGGCGGAAACATAGGTGCGGGAGCCGAGCTTAAGCTCCCATTCGTCGAAGCGGAGGGGGCGATTGTCGAGGGCGGAGGGGAGTCGGAAGCCGTGCTCGACGAGGGTGGATTTGCGGCTGAAGTCGCCGGCGAACATGCCGCGCACCTGGGGGATGGTGACGTGGGATTCGTCGATGAAGAGGAGGGCGTCGGGGGGGAAGAAGTCGAGCAGGGTGTTGGGTGTGGAGCCGGGGTCGCGGCCGGAGAGGTGGCGGGAATAGTTTTCCACGCCCTGGCAATAGCCAACTTCTAAAAGCATCTCGATGTCATAACGCGTGCGTGCGGCGAGGCGCTGGGCTTCGAGCAGCTTGCCGTGGTCCTTGAGCTGCTGGAGGCGCTCGTCCAGCTCGGCACGGATGGCGGCGACCGCGCCGGCGATGCGCTCTTCGGGGAGGACGAAGTGCTTGGCGGGGTAGACGTAGAGGTCTTGCTTGCGCTCAATGACGGAGCCGGTGAGGGGGTCGATGACGGAGAGGGCCTCGATCTCGTCGCCGAAGAGTTCGATGCGGACGCCGACTTCCTCGTAAGCGGGCCAAAGCTCGACGACGTCGCCTCGGACGCGGAACTTGCCGCGCTCGAAGTTGACGTCGTTGCGGTCGTACTGGATGTCGACGAATTTGAGGAGCATTTCGTCGCGGTCGATCATCTGGCCGATTTTGAGGGGGACCATCATCTTGCGGTAGTCGTCGGGCGAGCCCAGGCCGTAGATGCAGGAGACGGAGGCGACGACGACGACGTCGCGGCGGCTGACGAGGGCGCTGGTACACGCCAATCGGAGGCGTTCGATCTCCTGGTTGATCGATGCATCTTTCTCGATATAAATATCGCGCTGGGGGATGTAGGCTTCGGGCTGGTAGTAGTCGTAGTAGGAGACGAAGTAGCGGACGGCGTTGTGAGGGAAGAACTCGCGGAACTCGCCATAGAGCTGGGCAGCGAGGGTTTTGTTGTGGGAGAGGACGAGCGCGGGGCGGTTCATGCGGGCGATGACGTTGGCCATGGTGAAGGTTTTGCCGGAGCCGGTGACGCCGAGCAGGACCTGGTGTTTTTTGTCCTCTTGCAGTCCCTTGACGAGGGCGTCGATGGCCTGGGGCTGGTCGCCCGCGGGTTCGAAGGGGGCGGCAAGCTCGAAGGGTTTGCTGCTCATTGGGGATCGGCTCCGAGAGGCGCGTCTTCGTCGTGATCGAAGCGGAGATGGGGGATGAGGCGGTCGAGCGTTTTGGGGCCGATGCCGGGGACGCGGCGGTCGAGATCGTCGGGGGTGTCAAACGGACGTTCGTCGCGAGCGGTTGTGATCGCCGCCAGGCGTACAGGACCGATGCCGGGGAGTGCGAGCAGCGCTTCGGGCGGAGCGGTGTTGGGGTTGAGGCGGAGAGTGGGCGGGGTTTTGTCGGAAGATTGAGGGCTGAGCCGAATAGTGCGGACAGTGACGGCCGTCGCGGCGAGAGTGAGGAGCGCGAGAGCGACGAGCTGGGCGGCGCGGGTGTGGTGAGGTGGCTGGTTGCAGCGTGGCATTCGTCCGGAGCGCTCCGTCTGATCGGACACGAACGCGGATGGGCGTGTCTGTTCAAAGAGACAGTATAGGGCCGAGGTGGGCTGGGGGGAACGGGAGGTGGATTGCGCGGGCACATCGGCGGCGTTGTTTGGGCGGAGGATGGGGCGTAGCATGGAGGTTTGGGAGAGGGGGTTGAGAAGATGGACGAACTGGGACGGTTTCGGGATCGGCGCGAGGCAGGCGTGCGATTGGGCGAGGCCCTGAGGGAGCGAGGTCTGGCCGAGCGCGATGATGTGCTGGTGCTGGCCTTGCCACGGGGCGGTGTGCCGGTGGGTGCGGAGGTGGCGCGGGTCTTGGGTGCGCCCTTGGATGTTCTGGTGGTGCGCAAGCTGGGCGTGCCGGGTCAGGAGGAACTTGCGATGGGTGCGATCGCCGGTGGAGCGGTGGTGCGCAATGAGGAGGTATTGCGGTCGCTCGACATAGACGCGGCGGAACTGGCTGAGGTGGTGCGTCGAGAGGCGGATGAGCTGAGGCGACGAGAGCGTGTGTATCGCGGGGCGCGGGCGGCGGTGGATGTGTCGGAGAAAGAGGTTGTGCTGGTGGACGACGGTTTGGCGACGGGATCGACGATGCGGGCGGCCTTGAAATGTTTGAAAACGCAGAACCCGAGGGCGCTGGTGGTGGCGGTGCCGGTGGCGGCGGCGTCGACGTGCGCGGAGCTTCGCGGCGAAGGAGACGCCGACGCGTGTGTGTGCCTGATGACTCCGGAGCCGTTTCGCGCGGTGGGGTTGTGGTACGCGGATTTCGGGCAGACGACGGATGATGAGGTGCGGGAGCTATTGGGGGCCTTGAGGGAGTCGGGATAGGGAAGGAGGCGGAGATGGATCGCAAGCTGGGTGGGATGTCGACGGAAGTGGCGTTCGCGGTGGGTCGGCGGTGGGTGCGGGGGACGTTAGCGAGGCCGACACCCGATGCGGCGGGGCTGGTGGTCTTTGCGCATGGGAGCGGGAGCGGTCGGTATAGCCCGCGGAACCAGCATGTGGCGGAGGTGTTGCAAGGGGCGGGGCTGGCGACGTTGCTGGTGGATCTGCTCGAACCGGACGAGGCGGAGGACCGGGCGCTCGTGTTTGACATCCCCTTGCTGGCCGAGCGGGTGCTGGTG
>JBGSYY010000667.1:0-2301 GCA_041750675.1 Isosphaeraceae bacterium
GTCAGCCACGGCGTGCCGTGCATCACGACGTTGAGCGGCGCACGCGCCGCCGTGTCGGCCCTGGAACGTCTGCACCAGGATGGCGGGCGTTTTGAGGTCTTCGCACTGCAGGATTTGCTGAGGGGAAGCAAGACGGAGACGCCGGCGTAAATTCTGGTTGGTGAGCTTTGGGGTCGCCCTGAATTAGCCAGGACCGGATTCTGAACGTGCACGACGACTCGCCTCTTATATGAGGGCGAGCGAATCCCTGTATATCGTGCCGACTCGCCGGAGCGGACCGTCAGCTACGGCCGGGGTCAGACGGCTGAGGCCGAGCCTGCCATGCTCGGCTTGCTGGCTGTGGTCGACGCGATCCTCGGCGAGCCTGCCGCCTCGGCAGACACCTCAACCACGCCGCATCACCTCGATCAACGTCCGTCTCGCGTTGTCGCGAGTACCCACGGCGACGACCAGTCGGAAGCGGAAATCGCCCGGCGCGATGCCCGCCTTGTCGCGGAGTCGGTAAACGACGTTCCACTTCACCACCCGCTCAGCCTGGAACCGCCAACGTCCGTAGGTGGGGCCGGACAGACCGCCGGGAGTGGCGTCGAGGGCCACGGCTCCCATCGCGTGCGTGCCGCCGGCAACGGACAAGATCAGCGGGCGGGGCTGCTCACCGGGGCCTGGGTCGATGGGGTCGAGGTGCCCGGTAGCGGGGTCGAGCGTCTTGAAGCGGTCGAACTCATGCGGCATGTAGCCGGTGAGTGCTTCAAAGACAGCGTGGTTGTGGCGACTGCCTGGCGGCAGTGTGTACGACAGGTCGTAGGCGATCGCGTGGGGCAGCCCCGGCAAGCCAATCCGAACGGTCTTGGCGATCACGTGATCGGAGAGAACCGTTGTGTTGAACGCCGGCTGCCCACCGGAGCGTTCGCCGGGAGCAAGCCAGAAGGCGGGGCGGGTGCGGGTGGAAAGTCGATCGGGACCGGAGTTGCAGGCGTCGAGTCGACTCGACGAGGTTGGCCCTGCGCCATCGCGGAGCGAGCCGGCCTCAGTCGGGTTATAGGTCTCGGCGTGGATCACGCCTCCGGTGCCGGGGCCGTCGAAGTTGGCGGCGGTCTGAAGCTGGCGGCCATGATCGGCGCTGTCGATGAACTCGCGCCCGCCCCAGCGGACGGAGTGAATCGCACCCGCCAGGCGGGCGGTCGTCGTGATGACGATCTCCGAATCGCCCGCCGGGGCGCGAATGACGGCGTCGCCAAGGTCGTTTGCCGGACACGGCAGCACGAGGGCGGCCGTCGCGGAGAGGAAATCGCGGCGGTTCACTGGACGACCACCGCCGTGCCGCTGGCGCTGACCATCAGCATGCCGCCGGCGGTGCCGAGCACCTCGTAGTCGAGGTCGATGCCGACCACGGCATTCGCGCCCAGCTCGTTGGCTTGCTGTTCCAGTTCGTACATGGCGGTCTCGCGGGCCTTGCGCAGCTCGCTTTCATACGCGGCGGATCGGCCGCCGATGATGTCGCGGATACCGGCGAAGATGTCCTTGAAGACGTTCGCCCCCATAATCGCCTCGCCGGTGACGATGCCGGCATAACGGATGATCTTGCGTCCCTCGACACTCGGCGTGGTCGTCAGAATCATGCCCATGCTCAGGTCGCTCCCCTTATTTGTGCGATCCGCAAACAAGCCTCTGGAGATTTTCGCAAAGGCGAACGTGGAATTGGATAGCCTGTCATCCCGCCCCATTTTCCGTTTCGGCCTTGCCGTCCGGCCACCACCATTGCATAATACCTACCGTTCGGTACACGGTTCGATCTCGGCGATAGAGCTTCTCCAAAATTCCCAGGTTGACCATGACGCGGATCGTCGAGAAACGCGAGATGATCGAGGCTCAGTCGTCATCGACGATCGCGCGGCATATCGCGCGGGAGGCGGCGCGGTTGTTCGCGGCGCGGGGTTACGACGCGACCTCGGTGCGCGAGATCGTCGAGGCGGCGGGGGTCACGAAGCCGACGTTGTATTACCACTTCGGCAGCAAGGAAGGCCTGGCGCAGGCGCTGGTGACGCGACCTTTGGACGAGCTGTGCCGTTCGATGCGGCGGATTCTCGATGAAGCCGCGCCGGGCGATGATCCAAGGCGGGCGGTCGAGTGTCTGCTTGATGGGAACTTCGCGTTCGTGCGCGACGATCCCGATCGCGCACGGTTTGTGTACGCCCTGTTCTTCGGCCCCCTGGGGCTGGGGCTGGCCACCGAGCTGGCGGCCTTCGCCGAGCGGATCGACGCGCTCTGGGACGAAGCGTTCGAGCGGCTGGTGGAGCGCGG
>JBGSYY010000668.1:0-3547 GCA_041750675.1 Isosphaeraceae bacterium
CCGTCGCCGTCGAGGTCCGCAAGGAAGCGATCAAGGCGCAAGAGCCGGCCGCGAAGGTCGACCAAAAGAACGGTGAACCCGCGGAAAAGGCCGAGGTCGCCGACAATGCGGAGGTGGCCGTCAGCCATGCCGTCGAGGTGGCCGCCCCAGGCGATACACCCAAAGCCGAAGGCGAGGAAAAGGCGGAGGCGATCGATCCCGAGTTGCTCCAGTATGTACAGCAGCTTCGCCCGATTCTCCGCGCGGAGCTACATCGGCTTCGTCTGGTGACGAAGGCCAGCGACGACCAGATCAAGGCCATCGCCGCCGATGGGAACAAGGCGGTCATCGCCGCCGCGCGGTTGATCGTCAAGCAGATGCGTGGCGGGATGCAGAATCTGGACAAATCGCAAGACCCCGTCGAGGCGATTGGCCAGGAGGTGGAGAAGCTCTCCAGCGCCCATCTCACGCCCGATCAACAGACTCTCTACGCTGCCGAGCGCCGTAAACAGATCGCCCGCCAGCGGCGCTCGGCCACGCGATTGCTCGTCGGCGCGCTGGATGAAGAGCTTGGACTGACGACCGACCAGCGAGCGAAGATCATGCAGGCGATCGAGGAAAATTGGCAGGACGGCTGGCTTCGCGCCCTCGCGGTGGCTCAGTTCGGCCGGCAGTATCTTCCGCGCCTGAGCGATACCGTCGTCGAGCCTTACCTGAACGTACGGCAAAAGAAGCTCTGGAGCGACCAGAAGCGGAACCATCAACAAATCTTCGGCTTCTTCTGGCACTCGAATTTCGACAACAGCGGCTTGGAGCCGGCCGTTGAGGATCAGATGATCCAGCAGGGCGTCGGCATGGGTGTTGGGGTGATGATGGTGGAGGATGTTGTTGTTGAGGAGAAGGCGGCGGAGGCCGAGACTGTCGAGGAAAAGGCGGCTGATGAGAAGGATGATCGATGACTCTGCCCCAGACAGCAAGGCAATCCGATCCTCCACAGGACGAGGCGATATGACATGGTCCGCACACGAATCTTGACTCTCGGTCTGGTGTTCTCCGGCTTCTTCGCGTCTGGGCTTGTTCCATCCGCCCAGGCCCAGATCCGCCAGTTCGTCATCGGCAACGACGTGGAAACCGTCGCCGCCGCCGACGACATCAAAGCACGCGACCCCTTCGCGTTCGAGGACGACCTGGCCGACGCGGTTCAGCCCAACGAGATGATGGTCATGGGCATGGTCAACGAGTTTGAGATGAACGAGGCTCAGCTCAACGGCTGGATATTCTCGGACGGGCAGGACGCGGCAGGGGCCAGAACGAAGTTTGAGACCCAGATCGGCATGCAGATCGAAAACCTGGTTGAGCTGTGCGACCTCACCCCCACCCAAAAGAGCAAGCTGAGGCTCGCCGGTTGGGGCGACATCGAGCGTTTCTTCGACCGTGTCGACGAGGTCCGACGTAAGCATCTGAACAAATCCTACGACCAGAACAAGATTGGCGAGGTCTATCAGGAATTTCAGCCGCTGAGCCAGGAATACACGAACGGCTTGTTCGGCGATCGCTCGCTCCTGGCTCGCAGCGTGCGTCACGTACTCGACGCTGAACAAGCCGCCCTCTACGACGAGATGTTGCTCCAACGCCGCCGATTTCAATTCGAGTCCAAGATCGATCAGGTACTGAACCAACTCTCACGCAGCATCGGACTGTCCGACGACCAGTATTCAAGTATCGAAACCTTGATTATCGAATCCGGCCCACCGCCCCGCAGCCTGGGACGTATGGATCATTACGCCGTCCTTTACCGGCTCTCCACAGTGCCGGAGGAAAAGATTCGCACGGTCATCGACGATGCCCAGTGGAAAATTCTTGCCCTGCAGCTAGAGCAGGCACGCGGACTGCGCGAGATGTTGGAGCAGCAAGGATACATCGACGACACGACGACCACCGAAAAGTCGGAATCGAAAGCCGAGGAAAACGCCAAGGAGGATTCCGAGTGATACGGCGATTGGATGAGACGATCACCATCTGGCGACTTCCGGTGCTTGTGGCCGTGTTGTCCGTGATGATTCCAACTGTGTTCGCGACCGCCGCCCCGGCGCAGGCCCCCGGGCCGCGCACCGGCGAGGTCGTTCCCCGCGACGTACGCGAGATTTACGACAAGGGTCTGCAATATCTCGCCTCCTCGCAAGAGGAGGACGGCACCTGGAACTCAGGCGGCGCCGAGCGCGGACCCGGCGGGACCGGCATCATTCTGCTGGCGTTCCTGGCCTCGGGCGAAGATCCCAACTTCGGCATTTATTCCAACAACGTGCGCAAGGCGCTGCGCTCGATCGTCAAGGTTCAGAACGCCGACACGGGCATCATGGGCGACAGCATGTATCACCACGGCTTCTCGATGCTGGCGCTGGCCGAGGCGTATGGCGCGATCGATGAGCGTTCGCTTTGGGCCGGGGAGAAAGCCCCGCGTTCGCTGGGCGAGGCTTTAGAGTTGGCCGTGCGCGCCGCCGTCACCTCGCAGAAGAAAAACCCACTGAGTGCCTGGCGCTACTCGCCCGATTCGTCCGACGCGGACACATCCGTGAGCGGCGCAGTGCTGGTCGGCCTCCTGGCGGCGCGAAATGCAGGTATTGAGGTGCCCGACGAGTCGATCGACAAGGCGATCAAGTATTATGTCTCCATGACTTCGGGCGGCGGCCAGGTAGCCTATTCGGGAATCGGCGGATTCGACGACTCGACCGCCCGCGCCTCGATCGGCTGCCTCGTCTATGCCCTGGCGCGGCGCAAGGATCTGCCTCAGTTTCAATCGACGATCAAGTTTCTCAGCCAAAAGCTCGAAGAAGGCGGCAACAACGCGTATCCCGAATACACTCGATATTACCAGGCGCAGGCCCTGTTTCAGGGCGATATCGAGGCCTGGGAAAAATGGAACAAGCTGCTCGTGCGACAACTCAAGCAGCTTCAACAGTCCGACGGCAGTTTTCGCGGCCAGTGGGGGCCGGCGTTCAACACGTCCATGTCGCTGCTAGCGCTCGCGCTGAACTATCGCTTTCTACCGATCTACGAGCGCTGATAATAGAAATATGCGAGTATAACAATGAGTTATCCAGGCGTCCCGCCGAGAAGCCTACGATCTGGGCGTGCACTTATTCTCTGTGTCCTGATGTTTGGGTTGTGCCCACTCGCGGCGCGGCCCGACGAGCCTGAAGCCGCTGTGCTTCGCCTGGTCGGCGGCGGCACGGCGGCCGGGCATCTGGTATCGTCCGATCGGCCGGAGATTCTGGCCTGGCAGGCTGATGCGTTCGTTGAGCCGTTTGGGTTCCAGGTCAAGTCCGTCGATTCGATCCAATGGCCTCCGGCACAACCTCCACTCCGGCCCAACGGCGACTTCAGGTTCGAGCTTCACGGTGGCGACACGCTTTTTGGCACGCTTGTCAATCTCGACGGCCAAGCCGCAGAGCTGCAAACTTCCCAACTCGGTCGCCTCCGGCTCGAGCGCGATGCCATTCGGCGGATCGACCGCTGGGGCGGCGGCTCGAACCTCGTCTATCTTGGACCCAACGGCCTGGCCGGCTGG
>JBGSYY010000669.1:0-31880 GCA_041750675.1 Isosphaeraceae bacterium
CCATCCCGCCCAGCCCTCCGCCACCCACACCGCCGGCGGATCGACCCGATGCCGACAATGCCGCAGGCGCGCCGGCCAACGAGTCAAACGATTGAAGCCGATCCGCCTGCTTCGCCATCGCCTTGTATTCTCGCTGCGCGACGCCCGCTCTCCCCTCAACCTCTCGCAACCTCACCAGCCGCTCCTCGGTCAGCCTCACGTTCGCACCGAGAGCGTTCAAGTCTGTCCGCTCGTCGGCAAGGAACGACGTATAAGGCGTCAAGATTCCATACCGCTTGCTCAACGCCACCAGTTCGTCGATCAGCTCGCGATTCTGTCCCTGAAGGTCGATCTGATCAATCAAGTCGCCCACCCGGCGCACCGCCCACAGTGTCTCGACGAAGCGGTAGGGACCTCCCTCGCCTTCCCGCGCCAGCTCGACGGGGAAGGTGTGCCGCTTCCGCTCGCCGCCAATCCGGCCTTCGATCGACAATTCCGTACGTCCGCCCGAGGGATAGCGGCCCACCCACACCATTTGCCCACCCTCAAACAGGTCGGGAATGTCGCGCGGATATCCTCGGTTCAGGTCGCGGCCCTCAAAAACCAGCTTCAAATCCGAAAGCACAGGGCTGGTCATCTTCCGGAAAAACCGCGACACCGCCGCTTCGATATCCTGCTCGGGCCGCACGTATTCGCTCGTCCCGCCATTGCCGCCGCTTAATCGGTCGAGCAGCCGCGCATTCACATCATCCCCCACGCCAAATACAAAAATTCGCGCATTCGACCGATTCGCTTCCTTGGCATGTTTGGCAATCTCCGCCTCATTCGTATTCCCGGCGGTCGGCAGCCCATCGGTTAAGAACAGGACGTAGCTCGGCCTGTCTCGGTCCGTCACGAGCCTCAACGCGTCTCGCAACGCATCATCGATGTTCGTGCTGCCGCCCGGTCGAATATTCTCGACGAACCTCAGCGCCTCATCCCTCGTCCCCGCGTCATACCGTTGCAGCTCTGGTCGGAACATTTCGACTCGATCGTCATAGGTCAGGATGTTGAACGTATCCCCCTCTCGCAGGTTCTTCATCACGAATTTCAGGGCGTTCCGCGCTTGGTCGATCTTCTTCCCGGTCATCGAGCCCGATCGGTCGAGCACGAACACAACGGACTTCGACGCCCGCTCCTCGCTCTCACGCGGCACCTCCGGGCTGGCCAGCACCAGCACATAGCCATCCTCACCATCCGAGGGCTTGTAGCTCAGCACCGAGGCCCCTACCGCACCATCTTGCAACGTGTAGATGAGTCGAAAATCCCGAGCCGGAACCACATCCTGCTGACGCAGCCGCACCGTCGCCCGATGGTCGCCGTCACGATCGATCTCCACATCGGAATCCGGGCTGTAAATCGACTTGATCGGCTCCTTGCTCTCCAGCCGCGCGGTGATCTCCAATCGCTCGATCGGCTTGCCGCTATAGCGCTGGGTGGAAAGCGGGTACGCGAACTCAACCACGTCGCCGTCACGCTTGCAAAGCCGCGTGTAACTTAGTGTCACCGTGCGGTCGGCGTGGGGCGGAATCGGGAAGACCGACGTACGAATCACACCCTGGCCCATGTATTCCAGCAGCGCGGGGTCGCGCTTGCGGCGCACGATCTCCTCATAGATCTTTCTCGCCTCGTCCTTGGTCAGCAGACGCCCCGGTAGCTCCTTGCCATCCACCAGAAACACAAAATTCTGAATCCCACCGTCATCGGGAACCGGAAACAGGAATTCCGACTCCAGATCAAACGAGTTGGGATTATGGAAAGTCTGGGTGATCTGGACCTCGGCCACCTGGTCACGCACTCGGGCATCAATCTCGACCTTGCGGACCTCAAACGACCCGGCAATCGGCCGATCAGGCCGACGGTCGATGATCAGCCCTTGCCCCAGGCTGGGCACCGCCATGACGACCATCCCCGCGACAAACGACAGGAAAGTCCACGCTCGACGTAAGCGAAACATGAGAGGTTTCTCCTGGTGAGAGAGGGCAGGGGGCCTTGGTTTACCGCACGGCCAAGCGCCTCGAAACGACGCAACCGCCTCCCGCATTTCCGAGAAAACGCCAGCGTGCGTCAGGCTTCCTCACACTACCACGATCGAAACGCTCGTTCGTCCAGCGGCAGCACTTCGAAGGTCGTCTGCCTGCCGACTGATCCTACGTCCGCAATCACTCCAGGCGTTGACATCTTCACGTTCGCGCTCGTACCTTGCCCTTGAGCCTTTGCGAGAAAACTCAACCCACCATCCATGGCACGACGCCCATGATTCCACTGACGAGGACCACCCGCCCACCCTCGGCTTGTAGGGAAGACGCTCGCAAATCGAAGATCACCCGCGCCCTTGTCGTCGCCGACGCCGGCTGGTTCACAACCTCAAGCCTCTTCACCGAACTCGACCGCGAAGATACCGCCGTTCTCCTGCTCACCTGTCTCGACTGGCGCAACGCCTGGCGCCGCGGAGCCAGACCCTGGAGCTGGAACGCACCGCCCCGCCTCCTCCGCGACCGGCTCTGGCAGTGCGACCTCGCCCTGCCGACCGGCTGGATGAAACGCTGGCCCGACTTCGGTATGAAACCGATCGCCCGCGCCGTCCGCCGCTGGACGGCTAATCACGCCGACGCCGCCGAACTCGCACTCGTGATGACCTATCCCCATTACCTCACGCTTCACGAACAACTGGCCCCCACCCATTCGATCTATCTCAACGTCGACGACTACCGACTCTATTGGCCCGCGCAGGCGGAGAAGGTCGCGGACATTGAGCGACGGGCGATCGAAAAAGCCACTCTCACAGCCTGCGTCGCCCAATCTCGGGCCGACGAGCTTGCTCGCAAGCTTCCTCACCTCGCCTCGCGGATCCTCCATCTCCCGCATGGTGCGCCTCAGGCGACCATCCCCGACTCGCCCCACGCGTGCCCCGCGTCCACTCCCCACGACCTCTCGGCCATCCCCGGCCCCCGGCTGGGCTATGTCGGTTCCCTCGAAGATCGAGTCGATTGGGATTTGCTCGACCAGCTCGCCGTCCATCGGCCCGACGCCTCCATCGTCCTGATCGGCCGCCCTGAACCTGACGACGCAACCCAGCAGTGGCACCGCTCTCGTGCCCGAGCACTGGCCCGCCCCAACGTCCGCTGCCTGGGTTGGCGCGATCAGGCGCGAATCGCCGCCTATATTGCCGCCTTCGATGTCTGCCTGATCCCCTACGACGTCGCGCATCCATTCAATCGAGCCTGCAACCCCACCAAAATCATGGACTACATGGGCTCGGGCCGGCCCATCGTGGCGACCGCGGTCCCCGAATGCCGCCTCCACGCCAATCGATTCCATGTGGCTGAAAACGCGCCTCAGTTCCTGGCGGCGATTGACGCCATCCTCGCGGCCGACTCCGACGACGGTCGCTCGGCCTCGCGCCACGCCTATGCCCGTGCGAACAGTTGCGAGCGGACCGCGCAACGCCTGCTCGACGCCCTGGACCGGCAAACCACGCAGTAGATTCTGGCGAGACGACGTTCCGCGGGTTAGAGTTGCGCCATGTGCGACCGCCGGCCATCCGCGCTACCGGACACGGCCCGCCCACGGTTCGCGTGCCAACCCACCCGCGTCACGTCCGCCGCTTCTCCGAGACAATCCCCATGAATCCCAGCGTCGTCGTCCGCTTGCTCGTAATGATGTTCCTGCAATACTTCATCTGGGGGATCTGGCTTCCGATCCTTCCCCTGAAACTTGGCGACCTGGGTTTGACCGCCAGCCAAACCTCAATGATCATGGCCACTTACGGCTTCGGAGCGATCCTCGGCCCGTTCGTGGTCGGACAAATCGCCGACCGCTATTTCGCCGCCGAAAAAGTGCTGGCCGTGGCCCACCTGCTCGGCGGGCTTTTGCTCGTCTACGCGGCCACATTAAAGGAATTTTGGCCCCTTTTTCTGGTGATGTTCGTCTACTGCAACCTCTACATGCCGACGATGGGCCTGACCAACTCCGTCACCTTCAAGGCCCTCGGCGAAACGAACTCGAAGTACTTCGCCTGGTTCCGTAACCTGGGCACCATCGGCTGGATCGCCGCCGGACTCTTCTTCGCCTGGTACCTCAACACCAATCCCTCCACGCCAGCACTCGAACCACTCAAGATCGCCGGCTACATTTCCATGGTCTACGCGGTCTTTTGCCTGTTCCTGCCGCATACGCCACCCACACCCGCCAAAGCCACCGACCCCATCGACAAGAAGTCAGCGGTCCTCGAAAGCCTGGAGTTGATGAAGAACCGCTCGTTCGCCGTTCTGGTCATCACCGCCGGCGTCATCGGCATCATGCTCGCCTTTTACTTCGGTGCCGAAAGCCCATTCCTGAAACACATCGGCGTTCCCGAAAACGACATCGGCGGCTACATGACTCTCGGTCAGATCGTCGAAATGCTTGTCATGTTCTTCGTCCCGCTCGCCGTCACCAAGCTCGGCGTCAAGAACACGATGATCGTCGGTGCCTTGTTCTGGGCCGCGCGGTTCGGTCTTTCGATCGTCGGCCAGCCGCAATGGCTGATGATCGCGACCATCACCTTCCACGGCTTCTGCTTCGGCTTCTTCTTCGTCGTCGCCTTCATGTTCGTCGACAACGCAGCGCCCAAGGACATCAAGTCCACCGCGCAAAACCTGCTCGTCTTTGTCGTCTACGGCATCGGCACCGTCATCGGCAACCTGATCGTCGGCCCCCTACGCGAGGCCACCAACGACAACTGGGCCATCATCTGGGCCGGGCCCTTCGCCCTCACTCTGATCAGCATCCTGGCCTTCGCCATCCTGTTCAAACCTCAGGAAATCGGCGAGGTCAAGAAAATGTCCTCCGCGGCTCACGTCTGATTTGCTCAACGTCGCCCAGCTTACTGCCAGGCCCACGGAAGTCCAGCCGCTCTCGGTGGATCTCCGATGGGCCTGGTTTCATGGCCCCAGCAAGCCCCGTTCTTGCAGGAACTCCCGCGCCACCTCGCGCGGATCACGCTTCTTTCCATCCACCTCCGCATTCAAACGCCGCATCGTCGCCGCGTCGATTTGTCCCGCTAGCCGGTTGAGCGTCTCCGCCAGTTTCGTGTCGTTCTCGAGAATCGACGCCCGCACCAGTGGCACCGCCTCATACGGCGGAAAATACCGTCGGTCGTCTTCCAGCACCACCAAGTCCAGCGCAGCCACGCGGCCATCCGTCGAGTCGCCCGCCGCCACGTCAATCGAGCCTTGCCGCACGGCCTCATAGAGCAGGTTGCGATCCATCTCCCGCGCCGCTCCCGCAAACCGAAGGCCATACGCTTCCACCAGCCCCGGATACCCATCGGCACGATTCATGAATTCCGGACCGAACCCCGCACGCAGCGACGACGATTGGCCCGCCAGATCAGAAATCGTCCGAACCCCGCGCTCCTCTGCCTCGGTCCGCCGCATCAGGATCGCGAACGTATTCTCGAAACCGAGCGGCTCCAGCATCCGAACCCCGCGCGGTTCCAAATTCCGCGCCACAATCTCGCGGGCCTCAATCGGGTCATTGACAGGCGGCTGCCCCAGAATCGTCGTCAAGGCCGTGCCTGTATACTCGACGTAAACATCAAGACCCCCACGCTCCAGGGCATTGAAACAAACCAGCGTCCCACCCAGATTGAGCCGACGATCCACGGGCCGACCCGTCTCGGCCTCGATCAAATCGGCCAGCATGTGACCGAGCAATATCGGCTCAGCCGAGTCCTTCGAACCGATCCGGACGACATTCTCCGCCGTCCCCGCTGCCCGCCACTCATTCAAAAAGCCCCAACCCGCTAGCAACGCCAACACGGCGATCAATCCCATCCGCAAACGCCCTGTCCATCCCGCCGAAGCGCCCCCGCTTTTGGGGTCGAGTCGATGCTCCAGCTCGCCCAATCCCGCGTCGCACGCCAGCGCCAGCAATGCCGATGGCACCGCCCCCAGCAAGATCAGCCGCGAATCCGCCAGCGACACCCCTCGAAATATGAATCGCCCCAACCCCTCCGCCCCAATGAGTGCGGCGATCGCCGCCATTCCCACCGACGCCACCGTCGCCAACCGAATCCCACCCAAAATCGAAGGTACTGCCAGCGGCAGCTCGACATGCCGTAGCCTCTGCGGCGATGTCATCCCCAACCCTCGCGCCGCCTCCACAATCGAAGGCTCAATCCCACGCAATCCCAGCAGCGTATTCTTCACGATCGGCAACAAGGCGTAGATCACAAGCGCCGCCAGCGCCGGCGGCTTGCCGATCGCACCCCGAAACACGATCAACAAAAATCCCAGCAAGGCCAGTGAGGGGATCGTCTGCAACACATTCGCCAATGTCAACGCGACCCGTTCCACCACCGCCGACCGGCTCGCCGCGACCCCCAGAGGAATCGCGATCAACGCCGCAATCCCGACCGCCTCCAGCACCAGAACCAGGTGCGCCGCCGTGGCATTGAGCAACTCGCCTCGAAGCGAATACGCAAGTTCCCCAAACTCTCTCATGACCCCGTCCGTCCCGCCGAGGTTGGAACCGCTCGCGCATCTTCGAGAAATGATTCGACGAATGCGTTCGCCGGCCGAGCCATCAATGCCTCCGCCGTGCCGACCTGAACCAACCGCCCCTGATCCATCACCGCCAACCGATCCGCCAGGGCGAATGCCTCGCGGATGTCGTGTGTCACCAGGATCACCGTTTTCCCGAGTCGCTTTCGCAGCGCATCGAACTCCTTTTGCAGCTCGCGACGAGTGATTGGATCAAGCGCTCCAAACGGCTCATCCATCAAGATCAGGTCCGGCTCGATCGCCAACGCCCGCGCCACTCCCACTCGCTGCCTCTGCCCTCCGCTCAGTTGATGCGGACGCAACGGCCCGATCCGAGCCGCTTCGAGTCCCACAAGCTCCAGCATCGACTCGGCCTTCCGCTCCCTCTCACCGGACCCGACCCCGCGAACCCGCAGCCCCAGTGCGACATTTTCTTTCGAATCCAGATGCGGCATTAAGCCGCTCTCCTGAATCACATACCCAATCGACCGCCGCAGCTTGATCGTGTCCCATTCCGTCGTCGCTTTGCCGTGAACCAGAACCACGCCCGAAGTCGGCTCGATCAGCCGATTCACCAGCTTCAACAGCGTCGTCTTGCCCGATCCGCTCGTCCCTAGAATCGCCAGGCACTCACCCGGCGCGACGGCCAAATTCACAGAGTCGAGCGCGAGATGCCCATCCGCATAGCGCTTCGTCACGTCACGCCACTCGACGGCCGGCCTCGTCACATCGTTCATGGCGTCTCGCTGGCCTCCAGACGGGTCGAGAGTTACACTCCGAAAATCGCATCAACGCCGCGTCCTGATGTCGAGAGGCTCCATGCTCGCCTACCACCTCGCCCGGTTCAAGCTCGACGCCACCCCACCCCTCGGTCATCCGCTCTGTGGCGGCTGGATCACTCCCGCCACCGCCGTTGATGATCCGCTGTGGCTCCGCGGCGTCGTCTTGCAGGCCGAAGGCCCCCCCATCGTCCTCGCCGCGCTCGACTGGACCGGCCTCATGAACCGTTCTCAGGAAATCTGGTGCAACGCCCTCGCCGAAGCCGCCCGCACCACCCCCGACCGCGTCGCCATTCATTGTGTCCATCAGCACAATGCGCCGTTCGTCGACCACGATGCCAACCAGTTGCTCAAAAACGCTGGCTCGGATACCCGAATCTTCGACGAGCCATTTCACGACAAACTGCTTGACCAGGCCCGCGCCACGGTCCGCGAGTCCCTCGCGTCCGCCGTCCCGGTCACGCACGTCGGATCGGGAATCGCCGAGGTGAAGGAAGTCGCTAGCAACCGCCGAGTGATGGGGCCGGATGGTAAAGTCGCCCATGTCCGTTACAGCGCCTGTACCGATCCCGAGGTCCGCGCCGCCCCACTCGGCACCATCGACCCCACCATACGAAGCGTTTCCTTTTACGGCGCCGACGACCAACCGCTCGCCCGTCTGCATTACTACACCACCCATCCCATGAGCTACTACGGCGACGGCCGCGTGACCGCCGATTTCGTGGGAATCGCCCGCTCCCGCCGCGACCAGGCCGAACCCGACACGCTCCACATCTATTTCACCGGATGCGCCGGCAATATCACCGCCGGTAAATATAACGACGGCTCCCCAGCCACCCGCCCCGCACTGGCCGATCGCCTCCACGCCGGCATGGTCGCCGCCGACGCGCAGTCCGATTGCACCCGCCACGCCTTCAACCATCTCGCCTGGAAAGCCCAGTCGATCCAGTTCCGGCCCCAGGAAAGCCTGGATCGCGACTCCCTCCTCGCCACGATCGCCGCGCCCGGTTCCTCCGTGGTCGCCCGCCACACCGCGGCCATGCGGCTTTCCTTCCTCGAACGTGTCCAAAGCCAGAAGCCGATTGTGCTCACCCGTTGCGACCTCCCGGGCGCAACCCTGCTCCATCTTCCCGGCGAGACCTTCGTCGAGTATCAGCTCGCCGCACAGTCCCTTCGTCCCGACACAACCCTCGCCACCGCCGCATACGGCGACGATGGCCCTTGGTATATCCCCCTCAAACGCTCCTTCGCCGAAGGGGGCTACGAGCCGACAGCCGCCTTCGTCGCCACCGATACCGAGACCGCCTACACCGAAGCGATCCGGAACCTACTCACACGCTAACTTCGACTACGGCTCGCGCCGTCTCATGCTCGCCGCGCCATGCGATAATCGCGAGCGATTCGCGCGGCGACGATCCGGCCGCTTTGCACCACCATCGGCAGCCCTGGCCCGGGCTGAACACCCCCGCCGACCAGATACAAACCCGGCACATCAGGCAAGACGTTTAACGGCCGGAAGCTGCCGATCAAGACGTTATGCGACGTCCCCAGACCATAAATCGACCCCCGATATGCGTGGAAGTCGGTCTTCCAATCTCCCGGGCCCGTTTGATGCCGGCTCACGATCGACGCCCGAAACCCGTCCATGCCCGACTGCTCGATCGTGTCGATCAATCGCTCGGCAAACCGGTCCTCCGCCTCCCGGTCCCGCTCCTGACCGGGCCGTAACGGCGGCGCTCCGACCACCACAAATGGGTTCGATCCTCCAGGCACCGCATCACTCGAATCCGTGGCCGATGTTGTGTTGACATATAGAGGCGGATCGCTTGGATACTCCCAACGTCGATAAACCTCGTCGTAAACCAGATCCGAGCCTTTCGTCAAACCAAGCAGGTGATGCCCCAACATCGGCCAGGTCCGGTCGCATCCCAGCTCCAGCGTGAAGAACGACGTGGAAGGCTCCGCGGTTCCAGCCATAACCGTCTCTCGCTCCGCTGCCAGCTTACCGCCGCCTCGTAGCATCTTGAACGAATGAACATAGTCACTGTTCGACACCACCACATCAGCGGGTATCGCACCCGATGAAGTCCCCACCCCGACAACCTGTCCCGTGGCGTCGCGCTCGATCGTCTCAACTTCAATGTTCAATCTCAGATCGACGCCCCGATCGCGGCACGCCTGAGCAATCGCCTTGGGAATCGCATGAACCCCGCCCGAGACCGGGTACCAAACCCCTTCGCGAATGATCGTCCAGGGAATCACCGCCAGCGAAGCCGGGGCCGTCTTGGGATCGAAACCGGAGTAGGTCGGAAATCCATACAGCAGCTCGCGCACCGCCTGTGAGCGAAAAAACGAATTGACCTCCTCCACATATGGCTTCGTAGGCGGCAGAATCGCCGCCGACAGCATCAATGGCGACAGCAGCACCTGCGGCCAGTTCTCCAGAATCCGATCGCAATACGCCGCACCCATGATACCCGCGAACTTATCCAGCTTCTGGAGAAATCGCGGCAACGCTGCGCCATCTGCCGAATCAATCTGCGAAAAAGCGTCGATCAGGGCCGCCTCATCCACGGGAATCGGCAGCAATCGCCCGTCGGAGAGTCGCACCGTGATCGCCGGATCCAGCCGACGCATCGGCACATACGAATCAAAGTCCAGCCCATTCGCCTTGAACAACTCGCGATATGTCCAGAGCAACACCAGAATGCTCGGCCCCTGGTCCCAGCGAAAACCATCCGCTCGCCGCTCACGAGCCTTGCCGCCGACATATCCGTGCCGCTCGCACAAGATGACGTCAAACCCATGCCGGCGTAGTTCCAACGCCGAGGCCAACCCCCCCACTCCGCCGCCAATCACCACCGCTCGTCGGCTCATTCCACCCTCACGATCTCAGCCTTCGCGAATCCTCAATCACCCCTCGTCAAGCTCGTCAATCTTGTCCCCGGAATGTAGGCACGGGCGATCCATTCGGCGAGGCGTTCCGAGCCAATCTCCTCACCACGCTCTCAAAATCTCAACGCAACCAGCAAGGTCCCAATCCCCCCAATCATGAGCACGGCCAGATAGATGGCGTTCATCAACAAGGTGGCGAGCGGGACCCGCCTTCGCTGCGCCACCGAGATCACCAGGGAGAGCGCAACAAGGAACCACCCTCCCAGAAAAATGGCTAGCATCTGATTTCGTCGCGCCGGCGTTTGGAACTGCCCAAACCACTCAGGTGCCTCGAAGATCCCACCGTCAGACAGCCAGGAGGTCGCGGCGATCAGCGTCGAGATCGTAAACGTACTGCACCCCACAACGAAACAAGCAAGCCCAAGCCATGACAGGTGCTGAAGCAAAAACGACGTGCGATCCTCTCGGTCGTCGCCGCGTATCTTCCGAAGCCGAACCGGTATGTCGCCGTGCTCGACCGGAGAACCGGACCGGTTCACCACCAGCGGCTCCCGCTCAATCGAAAACGGCAGATGACGGTCTTTCCCCATACCGATCCAGTCCTCAACTCTCGATTTCTAGCCCTTCAGTCGAATCGGCAATTCATCAATCTTCGCCGCCAGGATGAAATCGTTCTCGCTCAGGCCGCCAATCGCGTGGGTCCAGATCTCGATCGCGACATTGCGATAGGAAACCAGGTGCAAATCCGGATGATGCCCCTCCGCCTCGGCAAGCTCCGCCACCTTACCGAAAAACTCCATCGCCGCCATGAAGTGCTTCGCCGTCCATTCTTTGCGAATTCTTTGCTGATCCGCCGTCAGTTTCCAGCCCGTGACCGTTCCCAGAAATCGCTCCGCTTCCTCCCGCGTGAGCTTGGGCACCCCACCCTCACACGGCACGCACTTCTTGCCGCGTAGCTCATCAAGCGTCGTCCTGTTCATGGCGAAGCATCTCCGCGTGAATGACTTCCATCGGATCGAATACTCAAGACCTCGAACAAAACGGCGACCGGCGACAACCCTTCGTGTTGCCCTTTTCCTAACGGTTGGCCGCTCTCAACGAAAGCTCTCCGAGGCATCCGGAAACCGACGCTCGGCGACATCCTCGACATACGCACGCGCCGCCTCGCGAATGACCTCACCCAGGTCGGCATACCGCCTCGCGAATCGCGGCTTGAACGACTCAAACAAGCCAAGCATGTCCGGCGTCACCAGCACCTGCCCGTCGCATTCCGGCCCCGCCCCGATGCCGATCGTCGCAATCGCCAGCTCCGCCGTGATCTTCTGCGCCAGTCCCGACGGGATGCACTCCAGCACCACGGAGAAGGCCCCCGCCTCGGTTACCGCCCTCGCATCCGCCAACAGCCTCTCCTCGTCCCGTTGAACCTTGTAGCCTCCCAGCCCACGCACGGATTGCGGCGTCAGCCCGATATGCCCCATCACGGGTATCCCGATCCGCACCAGTGCGCGGATCGTCTCGGCCATCGCCTCGCCGCCTTCCAGCTTCACGGCCTGGCACCGCGTCTCCTTGAGCAGCCGCCCCGCCGAACCGATCGCCTGCTCTATCGAGGCCTGATAGCTCAAAAACGGCAAATCCGCGACCACGAACGCATGCCCGGACCCCCGCGCCACCATCTCCGCGTGATAGACCATCTGGTCGAGCGTCACCGGCAACGTCGTCTCATGCCCCTGTACCACCGTGCCCAGCGAATCGCCCACCAGCAGGCAATCCACGCCCGCCTCGTCCAGTAATCGAGCCATCGTAAAATCGTAAGCCGTCAACACCCGGATCGGCCGCCTCTCCGCCTTCCACCTGGCGAAATCACCCAGGCCCACCGGGCTGTTCTGCTCGATCGATCGATTCGTTCGCGCCGCCGCATTAGTCGCCATCTCGAAGCACCTCAACCAGCTCAATCACCAGAAGTCCAGCCTCGTCGCGAACGATCCGCCGCGCCTGCCTGCGTGCCGCATCCGCCCACTCGGTATGGAGTGGGCCAACGGCCGGGTCACCCACTTCAGCGAACGCCCTCGCACCATGCTGATGATACCAATTCAGGGCCTTCTCCGGGGTGGCGTCGCGCTCGTCCACCTTCAAACCCCACTCCGCGAGTGCTCGCCGCAGCGCCGCCGGCTCCTGTTCCAGACGCATCCCACGACGATCCCCATGATAAAGCACCGCCTCACGGGCGATCGTTAAGCCGTCGGCAGGCAATCCCGCAATCGCATCCGCAGCAAGCGGCAAAGTCGACCACTCCTCAGGCGTCTCCCAAGTCGACCACGCCAGCCCAACCCCGAGCCCAATCTGGCACAGCGTCAGTCCAGTCGCCACCATCGGCACGCGCCGCTCCCACCGGGCGGCATCGAGGTAGCGCAAAATCGCCGCCGCACCCACCTCCGCCACCGCCGGCGCGGCGAGCAGCCAGTAATACTCATGATGCAACTTGCCCGAAACGAGCACCAAGGTCGCCAACGCCCCGGCCAACCACCCGAGCCACACGCGGTCGACACTCCGCCATCCGATCGCCATCAGCGTCAGCCAAACCCCCAGCGGCGTGAACGCGCGGATCAACCCGAACCGGCCGATCCACCTCCAGGTTTCGAAGTCCAGCAAAGCGGCCGGTCCCACCGCGGTCGACCACTCGCGTGCCGTCGCCAGCGCCGCTGCCGATCCCGCGGCCAAAGGCGCTGCATACGCATACCAGGCCGCCGCCAGGCCCAGATGACTCACCAGCACCACCATCCGCCTCCACGGCGAGCGACCCAAGCTCGACCGAGATTCCAGCACCATACCCAGCGGAATCAGCACAAACGCCCACAGCACGCGAGTCGCCAGGGCCAGAGTGACCAGCGACCAACCGATGGCCGCCCATCTCGCCCGACCGTTCCGCGCCCAACGATCCCATGCATCCAGCCCCAAGGTCGCCAACCCCAGGGCCAGCATGTCCGGCTGCACGGCTCGGCCATAACGCAGCGAGATCGGTAGCCAGAGAAACAACGCACTCGCCAGCAAGCCCGCCCCCAAATCGCGCCGACGCGACACCAACCCACACAACCCGATCGCCGCCAATCCGGCCGCGATCGTCGAAGTCAGCCGTCCCGCCTCACGGATTTCCAGCCTCGTGATGCGGCTTACCCCGACTACCGCCGTCGCGTAAATCGGCGGCTCGACCAGAAACAGGCTCGGAAACGGCCCCGTGTCCAGCTCCGGCCGCAAGAATCCCGAGCCGCGATCCAGGTTCCGCGCCACCATCGCCGTGGGAACCTGCCGGCCCACGTAATTCTCCACGATCGGCTGCCCCAGCGTGAGCAGCGAAGGCATCAAGGCTGCACCGGCTATCAGAAACAGCATCGCATGGCTGCGATCAATACTCATCAGGCGCACCCGGCGTCTTGCCCGCGAATCTGGCACGAATTCGGGCGAAGCTCTCATTGATCGAACCCTTCCCCTCAAGCAGTACCCGAAACCGAGAAGCGTCCTGCGCGAGCGAGTCTGCTTTCAATGCGTCGATTTCGGCCGTCAGTCGTTGTTGCCAACTCTCGATCAAGGAGCGCCGCTCCGTCGCATCCACCCACGTCGGCTCACCGAATCGCACCAGCGCCTCCGGCCTTTCGTCCTGCCAGAACTCATACCGAAACGCCACCGGCACCACCCGCAGCCGCTTCGCCCGTTTCAAGAGAACCCGAAGTCCCCCCTGAAACTCGATCGGCCGCACATCGTTACCCAGGATCGAACCTTGAGGAAAGATCCAAACCCCCGCACGCGGTCGAGCCAGCAGCTCAATCGTGTAATCCATCGACTCGCGCACCGAGGCCGGGTCCGTCCGATCGACCGAATACGCGCCGATCCGCCGAAAAAACCCAAACCGCGTCAGGTTGAAATGCTCCATCATCCCGTAGCCGTCGAGCGGAATCGTCTGATTGAGAAAATGCACGTAGAACAGATCCCACCAGCTCGAATGATTGGCCAGCAAAACCACCCCGCTGGAATCCGCCTCCAACGCCTCCCGCAATCGCTCCACTCCCTGCCCTCGCAACGCGCGAAATCCGCCTTTCAGCTTGCTCATCGCCATCGTGTGAACCGCGAGCCTGGGCCAGCCCTGCTTGTAGGCGCGAACGATCCTCGACTCCCGCTTCAAGTCCATCTCACGCATGCGAACATCCATGAAAAAAATTTCGGATCAATCGATTCGGAATTTGCTGGCGTCTGCAATCGACGTGTGCCACGATACGGTGCTCGCCCGGAATGGCGGGCTGGACGGGCGATCGGAATGGTCGCTCGGACGCACGTCTCAACGTTCTGTCTGCCTCATCCCTCGTCCTGCCGGAGAACGCGGTCATGCGCGTACGCGACGTCTTGAACGAGAAAAATCGGCGGCCCATCGTCGTCGAGCCGGATTCCACGGTACGCGAGGCCGTCCAACGGCTCAACATGTACAACATCGGCTCGTTGCCCGTCGTCAACGAGGCCGGTCGACCCATCGGAATCCTTTCCGAGCGCGACATCCTCCACGGTATCGCCGCCGATTGCAGCGTCTTTATCGACGCACGCGTGGGCGACGTCATGACTGCGGAACCTGTCTGCTGCACGCTCAACGACGACATTCACGACGTGATGGGCCTGCTCAGCGAGCGTCGAATCGGCCAGCTTCCCGTCGTCGACGACGAGTCGCGGGTCATCGGCGTCGTGTCCGTGGGCGATCTCGTCCGACTGCTCTACGACCGCGCCGAAACCGAGAACCGCCAGCTTCTTGCCTATATCTACGGCCCGATCTGCTGAACCTCACCCTCGAACGTGCTCAGTCACGGCTTGCAAGCGACGTACGCCGACACCATTGAGAGCGAAGATCCAGGGTAGGTCGCCCTCGCGTTCAGCGATGCGTATACCGGCATGTCTTGCTCGAAGTGCAACGTCTCGGCAATAGCCATCAAGGAAGCGGGGACTGGCTCGCGAATCCATCGGAGCCAGTCCTCTCGATCCATCCTCAAGTCGCATTCGGCTTCTGCGTGATCGGCGCGATCGAACCCGTGATGCTCTGCCCGAAGGCGTCCGAAGCCGTCACAACGAAGGTATTCGAGCCTTCCACCAGGGGAACCTGGATCGAATATCGGCCCGTCGCGTCCGCCTGAGCGCGAACGGTCGGCGACTTGTTATCCTTCTCGGAGTAAGCAATCACCGAGTTTGCCGACGCCACGCCCGTCAGCGTCGCCGTCGTCGCCGAGGTCACCCGATCCTGAGCGCCCGTGTCGCTCGCCGGATCGAGATCCGCCGTCACCAGCGGCAAGACGGTCGTCTTCGCGCCCAGATTCTGCTGCGCCAGTCGCAGATCTTGCTGGGTCACACGCCCGTCACGGTTCGCGTCGGCGTCAAAACTGTAATTGGTCTCGCCCACCTTCGAATTCAACGCCTTGCGGACCAGATTGATGTCCTTGGATTGCACCACGCCGTCGCCGTTCACATCACCGACTAGGTAAAAGCCGGTTAGGAATGCGCCGACCGACTGCTGCTCGCCGACCACCTGCGCACGCAAGTTCTGCGTCGGCTGAGCATTCGCCCGAGGCCCACGCCGCCCGCCCATGCGAATCTGTGCGACCACCGCCGGCGTGATCACTTGACCGTTGAATGTGATCGGCGTCTTGGTCGCATAGGTACTCGACGGCACCTTCTTGCCGCTCGAATCCGTGACCGTGGTCACCACCGGCTTCACGGCCGAGGTGCTCGTCGGCACCACGTCGATGCCCAGGAGCACCGACCCACCGCGACCCGTAGTGACGCTCTCGGGACCAACGCGAAACTCGACTTGCTCCGGCTTGCCCGCCGTACCAATCGAGTGCGGCATGATGGCGATCGTGTTGCCGGCGCCAGCCGACAATACCTGGCGGGTCTCAAGCATCTCCGCACCAGGCTTGAGGGCGCGGCGGCCATGCTTCGGATCAGTCGACGGCTTCATGGGGCCTCCTTGCGCCAGGCCGTGTGCCCCATCGAGGGCACGGGCGGTCTCGGTCGCATCCCGTGGCGGATCTCAAATCCATAAACCTCGCGGCATTTCGGCGGGCACCACTCCACTCCGGAGTCGTCCGCCGCTCGCGTGGTCTCTACTGTGGTATCGACCGGCCTGACCGATCCCTTGAGCAAATCCCTCGCAATCCGCAAACTCAACTCAAACGGACGTTCTTCGTCCCACCTCGCCAAGCATATGAGGCGCAGGCGGCCCCACGGACGGCCGAACCTCCGGCTCAACGAACATTTTGCCCGGTTCCGTCTCCCGAAGCGCCGTCACGCGCCACGCGCACACGACATACAAAACCACCGTCGACCACAAAAACATCCCATAAAACAAGGCGTATTCATGACCTAGACCGCCTGCGAACCAACCACCTACGCCGTCTGAAGTCGTGGCCATCAACAACGCCGAGACCCCAAGCGCCACCCCGATCCCGGCCCGCTCCCGCCGCGAGATCGCCGCAACGAAAAGCTGGTAAACCAGAAAGACTAACGGCAACAAAATCGTCACGAAGTGGTGTTTCCAGCTTCTTTCGCTCACAAACAGCATCGTCAACACCACCAGCGCGAACTCGCCCAGCATTCGCGGATCATCACGCCGCGTTGCCCGCGTTCGGCAAAACAACGCCAAGAGTCCGACAAAACCCAGCGAAACCCCCTTCACAATCCACGCCACCACTTCATGTTCCAGCGTCACCAGGTTCAGATCATGAGCCGTACCGCCGTTGGAATGCTCGCCGAGCTCCTTCGACTCGCTCATCAACCGCGTCAATACGCCCACCATCGACTGATTCACTTCCTGCGTGCTCTTGATCACCTCGCCCTCCACAAACGGGCTGATGATGTTGTGCCGCCACTCCATCAGGCATTCCCAGTTGAATTTCGGACCCAGCACCACGCTCGGGATCACCAGCAAAAACAACACCATCCCCACCATGCATACCCCGACCGCACGCCACGATCGCTTGTAGATCAGGTAAGGAACAAATAGCGCCGGCGTCACCTTGGTGGCAATCGCCAGGGCCAGCGTCAGCCCGGCCCAATGATCACGGCGCTGCCGCCAGAGTTCCAACGCGGCGACCACCAAAAACAAAATCAATATGTTGATATTGCCATGCTGCAGATCGCTCAAGATCGGCCGCAGGCTCATCGCCAGGATCACACCCAGGCCCCAGCCGGGCAGGGGGGGGCCATGCGGCCCACGCGCCATGTCGACCAGCGTCTTGGTCGACCAAACCACCATCCCCACCTTGATCACGTACCAGCACAAGGCCCCCAATATCGGCGGCAAAGCCAGCAACGGATAAAGCAAGATCGGCAGAATGGGCGGATTGGGAAAGTAATAGCGATCCCAGATATTCACACCGTCGCGGAGGTCGAGAACCTGGTGACGCCAGCGAACGAACGCGCTGCGGCTATCGGCAGCCTTCCAGGCATAGGCGAACGCCCCCCCGAGCATGATCAAGGTCCAAAGAACCCAGACCATCGGGACGAAGGGCACTCCGTAAAACTTCTCGGAGGAAACTCGACTGTCGCGGGCAGTTTCCGGCACAACCGGCTCCCTCCATGGAGTCCTGTTTCGAGGGCCGAGGGTCGCTCGTCGGTCTACGTCTCGATCACCGCGATTTCAGGAGTCACGATCCGGGTCGAAACGAAAGCTCGAGCGTTGCTCCCTCGGGTGGCGGCCGCAGGCCGATAAACGGCACCGGATCGCCGCCAAGTGGAATCGGCTCGATGGCGACCGCTGGGCGGGCCATCAAGCCGGGCGCGTTGTGATAGCGGAGTACCACCGGATCGTCAAGCTCAGCCCTGCGTTCCGCATTCGGTTTGACCACCAGCCGACCCGGTCTCGCCTCCACCTCCGCCTCGCCCCGAACCGTGCTACCGCCATACCCCTTGATCCGACCAAAGAGAACCCGCGTTTCATAAGTCGTCGGCCGTCGCGTCCGTGTGTCGATGACCGCAACCGGACGCACGTCCCGCGAGATCACCTCCACCAACTCCGGATGCGTTTCACAAAACGCCAACGAGCGCGCCGTCCAGCAAACAATCGCCGACGGCCGATAAATCTCCGCAAACCGGCGAAAATCGGCCTCAGTCCACTCAGCCTTCCCAAAAAGCTGCCCTTCGCCAAATTGCGTAAAATTCGTCTTTAACGCAACATGCAGATACGGTCCACCCAGCACTTCCACGCCCGTGAGCCAGGGCAGCAAGCCGCTGTACCGTCCCCCCTCAAAGGGGTCCAGCTCCCCAGGGATGTCGAATCCCCCCTCCTCATAAAGCACACGCTCGCCCGGCTTCACGTGAGCCTTGAGCTGGTCGACCACCCACCGCAATCGATCCGGCGGCCGACTCGACAGAAACGGCGTTGTGCCCGAGCCGCCCAACCTCGTCCGTACCACCTCCACCAGTGTCGGCCCGAACACCCGGATGCCCACCAGCATCAACCCCGCGAGCCAGACGGCGGCCATCCGCTTGGACCCGCCCGAAAGCCGCTCCAGCGCCGCCACGAAACCCACCGCCGCCAGCATCACCGCGGCCACATGCAGAGCGTAGGTCTGACGCCCCGGTTGAAGGAAGTCGAGCCAGCGCACCGCGCCTGCCAGATACCCCCAGCTCAAGCCCGCCGCCAGCATCGTGACCACGCCCCACCCCAGAATCGGCCGACGCCTGACCAGCACAACCGCCCCCCCTAGCCCAAGGGCATAAATCACCACCTGAATCGGCGGCGCGATCCACACGACATCCGCCAGTCGATCCAGCACCGGCTCCGTGTTGGCCAGCACAAAGCCACTCTCCCCACGCGTCTCCCACAGCACGATCCCCGGCCACCACCAGAACACATTCGCGGCGATCACCACAAACGGCAGCACCCATGTCGCCAGGTGCCTCGACCACGGCAGCAATCGCCGACCATCCGGCTCACGCTCACGGCACGCCGCGAAGTACGCCAGAAACGCTGCGGGCCCGAACACCATCGGCGTCGTGATGTGGACCATCCAGAGCAAAATCCCCAGGACGGCAGTCGCCAGCCAGCGGCCAAACCCGCCCCGCCGCAAGTAGTTCGAGAACGAGGCCAGTCCCAGCAGTCCGAGCGGCACGCAGAGCAGATAGGTCGTCATCCCGAACATCGCGTAATTGAGCGGAAACCCGCCTTCGCCGCCCAACGTCCAGGTGTAGAGCAAAAACAATCCAACCGCCGTCGCGCCCACGGCCGTCCCTAATCCACCCAGCAACGCCGCCCCCAAGACAAGCAGCGGCAACCCCGCGACCGCCACGAAAGCCGTCAGCTTGTAAACCTGCGCAGGCGCGCGGCCTCCCGTCAGCAATGCCGCCACGTCAAACATCGTGGCCGATTGCGGAAAAATCACACTCTTCGCATACCCTGCCATGAACGACGGATCATATCCGGCGTTCGTGCCCGACATCCGGAAAAACGTCGGGCTAACGGTGCTGCTATGAAAATGAACCGGATGATCGTGATTGGCGATCGGCCAGGAACTGAGTAACTCCTCACGCCCACCACACGAGACGGTAATTGCCCACGCGTGAACCGCGCAAAGTCCCAGGCCGATGAGCAAATACGCCCAAGATAAGGGCAGGGGGGGCCGTCCGGGCGCGGGAGAATCAGTCACAGACGAAGCGACTCCAGCAAACGAGAACCCAATCCCGGTCGATTCACGAACTCAAGTCGGCAAGCAGTGCGGCCCGCAGGATTCGAACCTGCAACCAAGGGATTCAAGACGCCCCCGAGTTTCCCCGAGGCTTGGACTATCTCATCCTCCCTCGCCTGAACCACAACCTGCGTGTCCGCCGGTCAGGTTCACCAAGGGAGGCCGGGCGCTCATCGGCGGGGATTATTGTTGGGACTCACCCCGCTAGTCTCTGAACCTTCCTGGCCACCTCAAAGCCCGGCCAGACTTGGCTGCGGATTGCCGTGCCACGCACGAGCCAGTCGGCCCGCCACGCGGTTTAGGGTTCCCGCAATTCACCCGGTTTGCAACCGACGGTTACCCGCCGGAGTCACCATTTTCACTGATGAGTCCCCTGCTCTGCCGTTGAGCTAGGGCCGCAGGAGGAAACGTATCATGACCTCCCTCGCCCTGTACTTCAAGACACGGGAACCTCTCAGAACAATGATACCCCTCAGCCAAACGAACAGGGCGACGCCTTCCGATTGAGAAGAACGTCGCCCTTAAGTTCATCAAAGCAGACTGCCGACAGGTCAGCCTTCCGCCGCCGGAGCGAACGTCTCCGCCGCCACTTGACCGGCCCGGACCCTCTCGACCACATCGCTCGGCGCGACCGCCTTCACGTCGCTTTTCTGAATCCTGGGCAACTTGACGTTATAAGCGATCCCCAGCTTCTCCATCACCTTCACGGCGATGTACGTCGGGTCGATCTCCCACCACGCCAGCCCGTGACGTGCCGAGGTCTGGAACGCATGATGATTGTTGTGCCAGCCCTCGCCATATGTCAGCAGCGCGACCCACCACAAATTCGTCGACTTGTCGCGCGTCTCATGGCTCCGGTAGCCCCACACGTGTGCGGCCGAATTGACCAGCCAGGTGGTGTGCAGAACAAGAATCGTCCGCACGAAAACGCCCCAAACCACAAACGGCCAACCACCCATCCAGAACAACAGCCCCGCCAGGGCCAGCACGCACAGGATATTCCAGCTCTGCAAGAACCGGTGGATCGGATCCTTGTAAAGATCAGGTGCCCACTTGTTCAGATACTCAGGCGTGTGCCGTGACGTGATGTCCGGGGTCATGAACCAGAACATGTGGGCCCAGCCGAACCCCTGGTTCGGGCTGTGTACGTCGCCCTCTTCATCGGAATAAGCATGGT
The DNA here is from genome assembly GCA_041750675.1 of Isosphaeraceae bacterium. GTDB lineage: Bacteria > Planctomycetota > Planctomycetia > Isosphaerales > Isosphaeraceae > BPJS01. The sequence goes on from JBGSYY010000669.1 coordinate 21,110, forward strand.
GGCGCCGGTGATCGGCAACCCAGCCAACCGGCCCGCCTTCCAGCGAGCTGCAGCCAATGATTGTCAGGATGTATTCCAGCCACTTTGGTCGAAGTACGAAGCTGCGATGCGTCAGCAGTCGGTGATACGTCAAGCAGATCCCGATTCCACCCGTCAGCCAGTGCAGAAACAGGCAGACGAACAACGCCTGCCATGTGAAAAACCGTGGCAAGAAGGCCAGCAACGCCCCCATGTGAACAAACACGATGAACACCACGGGTGCCCACGCGATATATTGTTTCTCGGTGCCTGCGGCTGAAGTGGTGCTCATGCTGCGTCCTCGTGGGTCTTTGATCTCAGGGGCCGTGAGATGGGCGGGATAATTTCAGGTGCGTTGGCTTGAGTGGGCAAAGTTTGGGCCGTGCGGCCAGCAAACTGGGCGGGTGGGAACCGAAATCAAGATCTCTGTATAGGACGGTGGGACGGTTCCTGATCGCTTCCCGCCCTCCACGCCGACCACATTTTCGGTCGATGCCCGGAACGCGGGTCTGGTCCCTATGGGGCCAGAGTTTACAAAGGAAGCCCCTATTCGCCAATGGGGTTCTGCAAAGGATATTTTTATCCAGTTCATCCGGTAATGCTAGGGAGCAGCGGCGATGATCGGTGTTTTTTGTCAGAGCGATGGCATTCGACTACGCCAAGACTTGCCTGATCCGGCTCCCAACCACGACGAGGTGGTCGTCAATGTCCAGCTCGTCGGCATCTGTGAGACCGATCTCCAACTCGCACGAGGTTACCTCGGATTTCAGGGCGTGCCCGGTCACGAATTCGTCGCGCAAATGCCCAACGGTAAGCGAGTTACGGCAGAGATCAACAACGCCTGCGAAACATGTCCAACCTGCCTCGCCGGCCGCTCCCACCACTGTCCCCGCCGCACCGTTCTGGGAATCGTGGGCCACGATGGAGCGATGGCCGAACGCGTCGCCGTCCCGCGCCGCAACCTCCATTTCCTCCCCGATCGCCTGAGCGATTCCGAAGCCGTATTCATCGAACCGCTCGCCGCCGCTCTCCGCATTGGAGAGCAGTTCCCTATCGGTCCCGGCGCACAGGCCGTGGTGGTCGGCGACGGCAAGCTCGGCCTCCTCTGCGTTTGGGTCTTACGCGAGGCCGGCGCCGCCGTCACCTGGGTCGGTAAGCACCCCGCAAAACTGGCACTCGCCGGGGACGGCATTCAACCCACCCTCCTCGCCGATGCCCCCACTCTGGGCCGTATTTTCGACTACGTGGTCGACGCGACCGGATCACCTTCCGGCCTGTCCACAGCGCTCCGTCTGGTCCGGCCAATGGGTGCCATCATCCTCAAAACCACCGTCGCAGGCCGCTACGAAATCGATCTCGCTCCCATCGTGATCGACGAAATCCGGCTCGTTGGATCGCGCTGCGGTCCGTTCGACAGGGCAATCGCCGCACTCATCGAGCGCCGCTTCGACGTCACAAAATTGATCGAGGCCGAATACCCGCTCATCCAGTCGGAAGCCGCTTTCGCCGCGGCAGCTCGACCAGGCGCCCGTAAGGTCTTGATTCGTGTCGCCCCCCGCTGAAGGAGGTCGCTCCACGCATTGCTTCATACCGCGCCCCCAACCCCTAAACCTTTCTAGGGCAGAGACGGAGGCACCGAAGAAACGGCCGTTTCAAGGACGATCGACGGCACTTTCGCTTTCCCCCGCACCAGGCTGAAGACCAGATCGCCGGCACTCGGCGGCGACGAGTCGGTAATCGTCCGGACCAGAAGCGAACCGTCCGGCCTCACGCACAAGAGCGGCACCACCGCGTCCTGATGAGTCCTCAGAAAGGATTTGTAGTCGAAGGCGTCGGTCAGTTTCGTCTTCTTGATCTGCGGATTGTCGCCGGCCCAGGCCGCGAGTGCATGGAAGGTCAAATCCGGACCAAACAAGAAGCGGCCGCGATGCTCCGGCGGCACCGCCTCGTGCCGGCCCTCCTGTTCGGTCGAAAACGGCAGTTGATAAAGCGACTGCCGGCCGAAGTCCTCGGCATAGCGCAGACACGCCAGCGAATTGACCTCATTGTTCGACGTCACCGCGAGCATACGTCCCAAACCCGTGTAATTCACGTCCTCACGGGTTTCCTCGGCCAGCGCGCTGCCGTGTAGGCTGGGCAGTCCGGCCATGCGCGAGCGTCGGATGTTCTGCCAATCCGTGTCGATCAGAAACACCGGAAACCCCTCCTCCTGGATCGCTCGCGCCAGTGCCTGGACCCAGGCGTCGGCCCCGATGAAAAGCACGCCTTGCGGATTCGCCTGGATCAGCCCCAGCCACCGCGCCAGCGGCTCCGCCGCAAGTCCGTAAATCAACACCGTCATGAACACAACAAGAAACGTCACCGGCACAATTTCCACCGCCTGAAGGTACCCTGCCTCTACCATGCTGGCCGAGAACACCGACGAAATCGCCGCCGCCACAATGCCCCGCGGCGCCATGCAGCACAAAAACGCCCGCTCCTGCCACGTCAGCGGCGACCGCCAGGTCGAAATCAAAACCGAAAGAGGCCGACCCACGAACAACAAAATCAGCACGAACAACACACTACGCAGCCCCAGTCCGCGCAGATCACTGAGGTTCAAGCGGGCCGCCAGAATGATGAACAAACACGAGATGAGCAGAACCGTCAGCGTTTCCTTGAACTCGATCACATGGCGGATCGAAACCCACTTCTGATTCGCCAGGATGATTCCCATCACGGTCACCGTAAGGAGTCCCGAATCCTTCTGAATCAGGTTCGATGCCGTGAACGCGACGAACATCAACGTGAGGGAAACCGGGTTGTGCAGTGAGTCCGGTATCCAGTAACGCGACAGAGCCAGAATCAAGATCGCCGCCGCCGCCGAACCCGCGACCATGCCAATCAAGAGTGTCAGGCCCAGTTCCTTGAGGGCCACGCCCAGCCCATCACCGTGCGTCTCGGCTTGGGCCGTCGTGAAGACCAGTAGCGCCAGCATCGCTCCCAGCGGGTCGATGATGATTCCTTCCCACTTCAACAACCCGTTCACTTTCCCGCGCAGTCGCAGATGCCGCAAAATCGGGCCGATCACCGTCGGACCCGTCACCACCAGAATCGCTCCCAGCAACGCCGCCACCGGCCAGCTATACCGCAGGATAAAGTGCGCCGCAGCTGCGCCGATGGCCCACGAAATGGCCGCGCCTACCGTTGTCAGCAGCACGAAAGTGACACCGACACTCTTCAGCTCGCGTAGCCGCAGGTTCAACCCGCCCTCATACAAAATCACCGCCACCGACAGCGACACCAGCGGAAACATCAGGTCGCCGAACAACTCATCAGGATGAAGCCACCCCGTCACCGGCCCAGCCAGGATTCCGGCCGTCAACAAAAACAAAATCGACGGCAATCGGACACGCCACGAGGTCCATTGCGCCAAGATGCCCAGCGCCAGGATGCCGGTAAGCTGAAACAGTGTTTCGTGAGCCAAGGAATTCCTCTCGCTCGGGTTCGAGGGGGACCGCCGCCAACTCAGCTCCCTGCTTGGTCAAATGTCGATATCACGCGCAGTGTATGCTTCGTTCATGATGAAACGATAGCGCGCCTCGGGATCTTTGCCCATCAACTCAGTGACGGTACTTTCCGTGAACGGCCGATCGTCGTCGGGGACAACCACGCGGATCAGACGCCGCTTCGCCGGATCGAGTGTCGTCTCATAGAGCAGCTTGTGGGGCATCTCGCCCAGACCCTTGAACCGCGTGAGTGTCGGCTTGGCGTTCTTGGGCAACTTCTCCAAAATCCGGTCGCGCTCCTGGTCCGACGCCGCCCAGTACGTCTCCTTGCCATGAACGATCTTGAACAGGGGCGGGCACGCAAGGTAAACCCGGCCCTCATCAATGAGCGCGGTCAGATGTCGATAAAAGAACGTCAACAACAACGTCGCGATGTGATGTCCGTCGCTGTCCGCGTCCGTGAGGATGATGATCTTGCCGTAACGCAGCCGCCCGGCGTCGAACGACTCATCCATCCCACACCCCAGGGCGCTCACAATGTCGGTCAACTCCTTGTTGTCGAGCACCTTCGATTTCACCGCTTGCTCGACATTCAGAATCTTCCCCTTGAGTGGCAATATCGCCTGAATATCACGGTCGCGGCCCTGCTTGGCCGACCCCCCCGCGCTATCCCCTTCCACAATCAACAACTCCGAATTTTCCGGGTTCGAGCTGTCGCAATCATGCAGCTTGCCCGGCAGATTCAGCCGCCCCGAAACCGGCGTCTTGCGCCTCACCTGCGCCGCCGCCGATCGGCTCGCCTCACGCGCCTTCGCCGCCTGAATCACTCGTTGCGCGATGGCGTCGCCGATCGAGCGATTCTTCAGCAGGAAACTCTCAAGCGCCGGCCGGATCGTCGTCTCCACCTGCGAGCGCACTTCCGGGTTGTTCAGGCGTCCCTTCGTCTGCCCTTGAAACTGCGGCTCGCGCACACACGCCGACAGGACGGCCGTCAGCCCCTCGCGAATATCCTCGCCCTTGATCTCCGGGCCCTTCTTGTTGAGCTCATGCGTTTGCACATATTTGCGTAATGCCGAGCCGACCGCCTCACGCAAACCCTGCTCATGCGTGCCGCCGTCGCGCGTCGGGATCGTGTTGACGAACGAGCGTACATCCTCGTCCGTCGCCTCGGTCCAGGCCAGCGCGACGCTCAACCGCACCTCGTCGTCATCGCGCTCGAGGACAAAGGCCGTTGGAGCAACCCGCGTATCGTTGCGCTGGGCGTTGATCGCGTCCAGAAAATCGGCAACCCCGCCTTCGTGGTAATAGGTGGTCGACGTCTTGGCCTTAAGATCCTCGAACAGAATCACCAGACCACGATTCAAATACGTCTTCACTTCCAGCCGCTCGGCGATCAGCCCGGTGTCATAAGCCTGCTCGGTAAAGATCTCGTCGTCGGGAGTGAAGCTGATGCTCGTGCCCGTCGCTCGCGTCGGCTCACCCTTCTCAACCGCCCCCAGCGGCTTCCCGCGCCGAAATTTCTGGGTGTATGTGAACCCATCCCGGCGCACCTCGGCGATCAGCGATTTCGACAACGCATTCACCACCGAGGCGCCCACGCCGTGCAACCCGCCCGCCACCTTGTAGGCGTCGTTGTCAAATTTGCCGCCCGCGTGCAGCGTGGTCAGGATCACCTCAAGCGCGCTCTTGCCGCTCTTGGCGTGCCTGTCGACCGGTATCCCGCGCCCATTGTCGGCCACCGTTATCGTCTTGCCGTCGGTGTGCAGCGTCACCGTAATCCGCGACGCATGACCATTCATCGCCTCGTCGATCGCGTTATCCACAATCTCCCAAAGCAGGTGATGGTAGCCCGCCTTGTCGACGCCCCCAATGTACATACCCGGCCGGCGCCGAACGGCCTCCAGGCCCTCCAGCACGGTGATCGATTCGGCGTTATAAGTTCCTGTGGCCATGGCCGGCGGGTTGCTCCTGAGTAAAGGCAAACGTTCGCGTCATTCGTCCTGTCGATCGCTCACTCATTCCGGCCCGTTGGCCTCCGCGACCTCCTCCAGTGAGGGAATCGGCTCCGCGTCCTCAAGCACTACCGATTCAATCGAACCCCGCTGCATGATCGCGTAACCTTTGCCCCCACGCGCCGTCACCGGATACTTGCTCGCCTTCACCACCTGAATCGCTCCACGACTGGTCCGGATGGTCAACCCATCACGCTTGTGGTCGCAGAGCTTGAACCCCAGCACGCGATCTTTCGGATCGAGCTTGATCGCCTGCACCCCTCTCGCCGGGCCCGATACCAAATTCGCCTCCTGCAGCGGAAAGACCAGCACCCGCGCCATCCGTGTGGCCAGGCAAACCCGCTCGCGCCCCGTCGATACCTCGACGCCAATCACCAGATCGCCCTCCACCCCCGGATCAAGCCGCGCAAACAGCCGGCCCTTCTTGGTCGAGACCGGCGCAAACGTCGACAGCGTGAACCGAAGCACCTTTCCGCCCGCCGTCATCGCCACGCACAGCGGCCCACTCGGCACATGCGATTCCCCATCGCCGTTGACCTCTCCCAACTCGCCCGGAAGTCGCCCTTGTATGGCCTTACCGTTCGTTTCAGAAGGCGGCTCCAGCGCGTCCGCCGCCGGCAAGCAACGCGGGTCGTGGCAGACCACCCCAATCACATGCTCCTGATCCTCAAACGCAAATGACTTTTGCACCGGGTCGCCGTGCCCGGTCGTCAACGGAATATCGTTGACCCGCACCGTGTAACCCACCCCTCGGTCAGTAAACAGCGTGATCGTCTGCCGCGCCCGCGCTCGATACGCCCAGCCCACCGTATCACCCTCGCGCACCCGAATCGACGCGATGTCCGTGAACGTCTTCTGCCGCTTGATCCAGCCCTCCCGGGTGACGATCACCCAGGCGTCATCATCAACAATGTATTCCTCCTCACGAAATTCGACCGGCGCGGCTTCGACCTCAATCCGCGTGCGTCTCGCATCGCTAAATTTGCGTCGGATCTCGACAAGCTCCTCACGAATCATCGCCCACCGCCCCGCCTCGTCACGCAGCAGTCGATCCACCTCCTTCGCCCGCGTCCGCTTCGCCTTCAGCTCCGCCAGAATCTCCTTGATCTCCAGCTTGCCCAGCCGATACAGCTTCGTTTCGAGAATCGCATCCGCTTGCAGGTCCGTCAGTCCGAACCGAGCCATCAACTTGGGCGCCGCGTCAGCCTTTCCGTCCGAGCCGCGGATGATCCGAATCGCCTCGTCAAGATTGTCAAAAACAATCGCGAAGCCTTCGAGAATGTGAATCCGCCGTAGCAAATTCTCCAGCTCAAACCGTAGCCGACGTGTCACCACGTCCATCCGGAAGTCGAGGAAGTGCATCAGGATGCTCTTCAAATCGAGCCGGGCCGGCACCGCCACCTCGGCCCCCGCCGCCGGCAGCAAGCACGTCAAATTCACCCCAATGTTCACCTGCAACGGCGTGTGCTTGAACAAATACGCCATCGCCGCCTGCGCACTGGAACCCGGCCTCAACTCCAGGGCGATATGCACATCGTCGGTCGAAAGATCCTTCACGTTCACAAGCTGCGGAACCTGCCCCTTGCCAATCAACTCGCCGATCCGCGCCACCAACGCATCCTTCTCAATGCTATAAGGAATGGATCGAATGATGATCTGATTCGGCTTCTCCGGGTCCGGCTCAAACGTCCCGCGCAGTTTGATGCTGCCTTGCCCGGTCGCATAAATCTGCTGAATCTCCGCCGGGCTGTTCAGAATCACTCCCCCCGTCGGAAAGTCCGGGCCGTGAATGTGCTTGAGGAGCTTCTCAATCGGCAGGTCCCGCTGGTTGTCCAGCAGCGCGATCAGCGCCTTGCAAACCTCGCCCATGTTGTGCGGCGGTATGTTCGTCGCCATCCCAACCGCGATGCCCTGCGCCCCATTCACCAGCAAGTTGGGAATCTGCGCCGGCAACACGACCGGCTCCTCGGTCGTGCTTGCATAGTTCGGCCGAAAGTCGACCGTCTGCTGGCCCAGTTCCGCCAGCAGCGCCTCAGCCGGACGCGTCAGACGGCATTCCGTATACCGCATCGCCGCCGGCGGATCTCCGTCGATCGAACCAAAGTTGCCGTACCCTTCCACCAGCGGATAACGCAGCGAGAACGATTGCGCCATCCGCACCTGGGCGTCGTAAATCGACGAATCGCCGTGCGGGTGATAACTCTTCATCACCTCGCCGACCACCGCCGCACTCTTGACGTAACGCGTGTCCGCCCCAATGTTCAGGTCGTTCCACATCGCATACAAAATGCGCCTCTGCACAGGCTTCAGACCGTCACGCACATCGGGCAGGGCACGCGAGGTAATTACACTCAGCGCATAGCTCAGATAACGCGTCCGTGTCGCCTCGGCCAGCGAGATCGACTCAATCCGCTCCTTGGGCCGCCCCCCCTCGGGCCCCACATCCTGTTTCCTTCGTCTGGCCATCGAGTGCCCCGAATTCCTTGCGGCAATCCGCCCCCATCCGTCAAGTCAAAGAGTGACAGAATTAGCGATTCTTCGGCCCGCTCGCAAGTGCGGTGTTGCATTTAGTGTACAAAAACCCCCGTGTCGAATCAACCGGACATCACTTGACGTTTGCACTGACGCGCAGATACATGATTTCCTCGAATTTAGTATCTCAACGGTGTCCGCTGAGATCGTTTCCGAGACCAAAAACTGCAAGTCGCACCCAAACAACGAGAGGCGGGTCATGGCTCTAAGGAAGTATCTTGTTGAGTTTATCGGCACCTTTTTCCTGGTGCTCACGGTGGGCTGCACCGTCTTGCCCGGGACGTTGAACATGGAAATGGCGAAGGGCATCATCCCTCCAATCGCCATCGGTTCGGCTCTCATGATCATGGTTTACGCCGGCGGCCACATCTCAGGCGGCCACTATAACCCTGCGGTCACTCTCGCCGTCACGCTGAGAGGTAAGTGCAAACCCGAGGAAGCGCCTATCTACATGCTCTGCCAGGCTTTGGGGGCAATCCTGGCAGGCTTCGTGGCGCTCCAGCTCTTGATCCAGAAGACCCCGCCCGAGCCCAAGGCACTGGAGCTGATTCCCACCTTCACCGCCGAGTTCCTGTTCGCCTTCGCCCTCTGTTACGTCGTCCTCAACGTGGCCACCGCCAAGGCCACTGAGGGAAATTCCTATTTCGGTCTGGCGATCGGATTCACCGTCGTGGTCGGTGCATTCGCGGTCGGCGGCATCTCGGGTGGCGCGTTCAATCCGGCGGTCGCACTGGGCGCGGCCTTCATGAACCTAATCCCGCGCAGCCAGGCCTGGATTCACATTCTGGCAAACTTCGTCGGCGGTGCCGTCGCAGCCCTGACGTTCAACTATCTGCACCCCGACGATCGTTGACCGAGCATGCTTCACCGGTCAGAGCCGTCTGACTCCCCCCATGCGAGGCGGGCCATTCGTGCCCGCCTCGCACTGTTTCCAGGCCCGACCATCCCCGCCAAGGGGCTGACACAACGGCTCGGATCGGATTTACTGAGAGTGTCGACCCGCCTGAGAACTCAACGGTGGAGTCGCCGATCGTTCCGAATGTCCTACGAGGTCTCTCCCGCCATGACTCCCCTCGCCTTCGCTCTCGCCCTGCTCATTCTCCCAACCGCTCAGGACACCGCCCAACTCAACACACCACCGCCCGGCTTCATCGCCCTCTTCAATGGGAAAGACCTGACCCACTGGCAGGCCGACGACCACGACGCCAGCGTGCACTGGACCGCCCGCGACGGCATCCTTCACTACGACGGCAAGGGCGACAGCCTCCGCACCGCCAAGGATTACGGCGATTTCGAGCTATTCGTTGACTGGAAGATCGGCAAGGACGCCGACTCGGGCATCTATGTCCGCGGGTTGCCGCAGATCCAGATCTGGGACCGCCCCGACATCGGTTCAGGCGGCCTGTATAACAACAAGAAAGGCCCGAGCAACCCCCTCAAAGTCGCCGACAAACCCATTGGCGAGTGGAATACGTTCCGCATCCGCATGGTCGGCGATAAGGTCACCGTTTACCTCAATGGCGAGCTGGTCGTCGACAACGTGCCCCTCGAACACTACCCTCTCTACGTCTCGCCCATCCCCGAAAAAGGCACCATCGAGCTGCAACACCACGGCAACCCGCTCGAGTTCCGCAATATCTACCTTAAAGAACTTTGAGAGCCGAACCTCGGACCATCGAATCTCCATGAACAACCGCACCTTCGGACGCCTCGGCTGGCAAGTCAGCGAAATCGGCTACGGCATGTGGGGCATGGCCGGCTGGGTCGACTCGGAAGACACCGAGTCGCGCACGAGCCTCGATCGCGCCCTCGCGCTCGGCGTCACCTTCTTCGACACCGCGCTCGCCTACGGCGAAGGCCGTAGCGAACGCCTGCTCGGCGAACTCGTCCGCAAGCATCCCGATCAAAGGCTCTACGTCGCCACCAAGATTCCGCCCAAAAGCCGCAAGTGGCCCTCCCGACGAGGGTATGCCCTGGCAGACAATTACCCCGCCGACTACATCCGCGAAACCACCTACAAAAGCCTGGAAAACCTGGGCCTGCCCCACATCGACCTCCAGCAGTTTCACACCTGGGAGGATTCCTGGGCACGCGATGAAACCTGGCAGCGTGCCATGGACGACCTCAAACGCGAGGGCGTCATCCGAGCCGTCGGTGTCAGCGTCAATCGCTGGGAACCGTGGAATGGCCTGGGCGCAATCCTCACAGGCCAAATCGACTCCGTACAGGTCATCTACAACCTGTTCGACCAGGCCCCCGAGGATGCCCTTTTCCCCATTTGTCGAGAAAAAGGCGTCGGTGTCATCGCCCGCGTCCCCTTCGACGAGGGCACCCTCACCGGCACCCTCACCACCGAAACCACCTGGCCCAGCGGGGACTGGCGCAACACCTACTTCGTTCCCGAGAACCTCAAGCAAAGTGTCGCCCGCGCCGAGCGTCTACGCGCGGAAGTCCCCCAGGGCATGACCATGCCCGAGTTGGCCCTCCGCTGGATTCTCCAAAACGACGATGTCTCAACCATCATCCCTGGCATGCGTCGCACCAGGAACGTCGAAGCCAATTGCGCGACCAGCGGGCAGCCCGCGCTCGACCCGGCCCTGATGAGCCGCCTCCGCAACCACCGTTGGGACCGTTCTCCCACCGACTGGTCGCAATAAGCCGACGACCTCAGCCCCCACCGTCGTCCAGTCGTCGCAACGCCCACCGCGCCGCCGCGTTCAC
>JBGSYY010000670.1:0-2729 GCA_041750675.1 Isosphaeraceae bacterium
GCTCAGGCCGGCTCGGGCGGCCGACGGCAAACCTGCGGCCGCCCAGTGGGCTACGTCCCAGCGTCCGCGGTAAGATCCGTAAATGACGACCCACCCCCGCCCCCTCACGGACCTCGACGCAACCACCTGCCAGGCTCTCCAGGGCGTTGCCTTCGACGTCGATGACACCGTCACCCGCCACGGCCGTCTCGACCCCTCTGCCTACCAGGCTCTCTGGTCACTCGCCGACGCCGGCCTTCGCCTCGTCGCAACCACCGGCCGTCCCCACGTCTGGGCATGCGTGATCGCCGGCCTCTGGCCCATCGACCTCGCCGTCGCCGAAAACGGCGGATCCTGGGTCCAATCCCTCCCCGGCCACGACCACCGCATCGAAGGATTTTTTGACGACGCCAAAACCCGCACCCACCAGCGCGACCAGCTCCACACCCTCTTCGAATCCCTCCGCAACGGCCCCATCCCCGACCTTCGCATCTCCCACGACGGCCCCGAGCGTCTCGTCGACCTCACCGTCGACGCCCCCGGCCGTTTCCTTCGCACCCCCGAAATCGACGAGATCTCCCGCCGCGTCGAGGCCATCGGCGGCCGTTGCCTGGTCTCCAGCGTCCAGGCCCATGTCACGCTTTGCAAAGCCAACAAGGCGACCGGCCTCGTCCACGCCGCCCGCGAGTGCCTTAATCTCGATCTCGATGCCGACCGCAACCGCTGGCTTTTCATCGGTGACAGCCCCAACGACGCCGACGCCTTCGCTTTCTTCCCCACCTCCATCGGCGTCGCCAACGTCACCGCCGCACTCCCCCGCCTCCATCACCCTCCCGCCTATATCACCACCGCCAGCCACGGCCCAGGCTTCGCCGAAATGGCCGCTTACCTGCTCGCTGCCCGTGCCTGAAGTCAAAGTAAAACACAGTTTGCAACGATTCGGCACAATCGGCCTCGGCTCCACCCTTACGCAACCCACGTCACGATCGCGGGCCGACCGCAAGGTGCCTCCCGAACGAGTCATCCCCGCGCAGGCGGGGATTCACGGCGCACGATTCCGCCCCTCACCCCATCCCGCGAACAAACCCTGGGAACCCGATCAGACGGGTGATGACGCCGCGCCCGGCCAGGCCGGTCCAGCGCATCCGCGCACCCGGTCATAAATGCTTTCTATGGCCGTCCATGTATTATACTTGCCTAAATCGAATCGCCGATTCGGCGGTTCACGACTCGCTCTCCCCGCTCCCCAAGGGTCGGTTCGATCACCATGAAGGCAACGCACGCTCCACGTTCACGACGGCCTCGAAAATCCACCCCTGCCGCCACCAACCGCGGCCGTCGACACGCTCTCGCCGAGCACCTCGAAGCTCGCACCTTGCTCGCCGCCCAGCCCCTGGCCTCAATCCAGGTCGCCCCCGAAGTCCTCATCGGCGAGACTTCCAATCTCCGCGTCACCTTCGACAATATCTCGCCAACCGACACCGGCTACGGCCCTTATGTCGATCTCTATCTTCCCGTCACCGGGGCCGACGGTGCCGGCGCCGCCATCGACGACGGCATCCAGTTCGCCTCCGCCACCTATTTCGGCACGCCGGTCACCTCCACCGTCCTCACCTTCAACGCCTCCGGCCAGGCCACCCATCCCTATGCCGTCGACGCGGCCGGTATTCCGCTCATCCTGACCGGAACCCCCGGCGACCAGGTTGCCGTCCTCCAGCTCCCGTTCGGCAGCTTCACTCCCAACCAGCCGCCCGCACCGATCGACGTGACAATCAATGTCAGCAATCTGGCCGACGTCGGCACGCCTCTCAGCATCCGCGCCGTGGGCGGCTTCCGTTTCGGCAACGACGCCCTCAACAACCCCGCGACCGATCCCTCCGTCGTCCAATCGCCGGCCTCCACCGCCTCCGTCACCCCAACCCTATTTACCCTCAAAAAGACCTACCTCGGTCCCGAGGACGAAACCACGACCGGACCCAATTTCCCACGCCAGTATCAGATCACCGTCGATCTCGCCAACGGCCAGACACTCACCAATCTCGACCTCACCGATCTCCTCCCACCCACGCTCCAGTTTCAATCCGTCGCCGCCACAACGGTTGGCGGTAGCCCCGCCACCACCACCGACATCGACACGCCCAGCTCGACCACCCCAGGCGGCACGCTCACCCGTCGCTTCGCCAGTGTCACCGGCACCACCGCTGCGAATGACGCGGTCCTGCTCTTCAACTTCTACGTCCCACTCGACTCCGCAACATCCACACCTGTTTTGAATCCGACCACCGGCGACGACCTCACCATCAGCGACGACGCCCGCGCGTCCGGCTCCTGGACCCCCATCGACCCGCGCGATCTCGCCACGATCGCCATCAGCGATGCCTCTCCAGTCGATCATATCCTCACTGCCAAGTCCGTCGCCATCCAGAAATCGGTCGCCATCGTCAACGACACCGGCGCGCCCGGTCCCTCGCCCGGCGATACCCTGGAATACACCCTCAACTTCCAGGTCTCCGACTACTTCGCGTTCCGCAATCTGATCGTCTCCGACCTCTTCTCCGACGGCCAGCGCGTCGACGCCTCGTTCGTGCCCACCTTCCGCGTCACCGAGCACGACGCCACCTCCAGCGGCAGCTTCACCCCCGGGCGCTATTCCCTCGTCGTCGACAGCCCCGGCACCGGCACGAGCACCGCGACCTTCGACGTCTCCGGCACCCTCCTCGACCGCGGCCTCGACCCCCTCCTGCTCGGCG
>JBGSYY010000671.1:0-5653 GCA_041750675.1 Isosphaeraceae bacterium
GCATCGTGCCCTCGGCCCTGGCCAGCGACGAGGGCGACCAAGGCCCCGAGCCAACCCCGCCGCCCGCCGAGATGGTCGGCACCTGGACCGCCAAGCCAACCCCCGAGGTTACCATCACCCTGATCATTCAGGACGGCGGCGACTTCACCTGGAAGGTCGAGCCGCAAGGCAAGCCCGCCACCTCCATCACCGGCCAGGCCCTCGTCCGCCTCGACGAGTTGGCCCTGACCCAGGAGCAAGGCCCGCCGCTCGTCGGCAAGTTCGCCCTGCCCAAACCCGGCGAGCTCACCTTCAGCTCCCTCGGCACCAGCGACAAGGCCCCGCCGCTCAACTTCACCAAGGGGTCGTGAGCGACTGACTCGCTATGACGACGGATGACGGCCGGGGGTCTGCGCACGCGGTCCCCCGGCCGTTCGTCTTATCTGGGTCACCCCGTCGCGTTCGCCGCCGACCATCCAAGTCGTAATGTTATGATCATTCTCGGTTCCCTTCTGATGACCCTCACCGGCGTCGCCTTCGCCCTCGCCGCCGATCCGCTCGCCCTCATGCTCATCGCCACCATCGGCGTCCTCAGAGCCCCAGCGGCAACGAGGTCGGCCCCTTTCTCTCGATGGTCTTGCCCCGCGCATCCCGTCCCGTAGACTGGCCTAGATCATCCGACCATTCAACCGGACACGAACACCTTCCTCCGGACCCTTCTCCCATGCGTCTCCATCCTCTCCACAAAGCCCTCGCGCTGGTCTTCATCATGACAACCGCCGCCCACGCCTCCCAAGTCAACGGCCCCGAACCCTTCGGCACCACGCCCGACGGCCAGAAGGTCGTCCGCTACACGCTCACGAACAAGAATGGCATGGTCGCCAAGATCATGACGTATGGCGCCACGCTCACCGACCTGCTCGTCCCCGACAAGAACGGCGACGTCGCCGACGTCGTTCTCGGTTTCGACTCCCTCGAAGGCTATCTCGCCTCCACCAACCCGTTCTTCGGCACCACCGTCGGCCGCGTCGCCAATCGCATCGATAAAGGCAAGTTCACCCTCGACGGCAAGGATTATTCCCTCGCCCTCAACAACGGCCCCAACCACCTCCACGGCGGCGTCAAACGCTGCCTCTCCCGCGTCGTCTGGAACGCCAAACCCCTCACCGACGCCGACGGCCACGGCGCATCCGGCATCGTATTCACCTACTCCAGCCCCGACGGCGAAGAAGGCTACCCCGGCCGCTTCGACGTGACCGTCACCTACTCCCTCAACGACCAGAACGAGCTGTCGATCCTCTACAAAGCCACCACCGACCAGACCACGCTGGTCAATCTCACCAACCATTCCTATTTTAACCTCGCCGGCGCGGGCACGCCGAGCGTCCTCGACCACTCGCTCCAGCTCGCCGCCACCGAATACACCCCCGCCACCGACTCCCTCATCCCCACCGGCGAGATCGCCCCCGTCGCCGGCACGCCACTCGACTTCACCAAATCCACCAAGGTCGGCGCACGCATTGCCCAGCTCGACGACTCTCAGTTTAGTGGATATGATCATAATTTTGTTCTTAGCCGCACCGGCGGCATGCGCGCCGCGGACGATACCGCGACCCCCGAAACCAGGTTCGCCGCCCGTTTGAAAGACCCCATGTCCGGCCGAGTGATGACCGTCGCCACCTCGCACCCCGGCATCCAGCTCTACACCGCCAACCACCTCAGCGACCTGCCCGGCAAGGGTGGCAAGCTCTACCCCCGCCGCAGCGCCCTCTGCCTCGAAACCCAGCACTTCCCCGACTCGATCCACCACCCCAACTTCCCCACCACCATCCTCCACCCCGGCGAGCTTTACCTCCACCGCACCACATTCACCTTCACGAGTGAGTGAGTGAGAAGGGGAGAGTTTCTCTTCCCCATTCCTGGGGCGTTGCCCCAGGCGAGAATCAATCGCACCTTTGGTGCTTGAACTTCCCGATTTCCCAAACCCAGCGGGGCGATTCATACTTTATTGACCCTCAGGTTGTTCGGTTCCGATATGGGTTTGCCCGAGGTCATCCCCGCGCAGGCGGGGACCCAGTGCGAGAGCGGTGAAAACCATGGATCCCCGCCTGCGCGGGGATGACATCCGTGGAACTGGACTGTCTGAAGCTCAATAGGAGAAAGACCATGAACCGCCGCCACTTTCTCGCCTCGACCCTCGCCGCCGGCGCCCTCCCGGCACTTCCCCTTCGTCAGCGCCCCCGCGTCGGCTTCGCCTCCCCCGCCGAGGCGATCAAGGCTCCCCGCGAAACGACCCTCTTCACCGTCGCCCTCCACGCCGGAACCGGAGTCGACAAACCCGACTACCTCGCCACCATCGACGCCGACCCCGCCTCGCCCACCTATTCCACCATCACCCAGCGCCTGCCGATGCCCACCATCGGCGACGAACTCCACCACTTCGGCTGGAACATCTGCTCCTCCTGCCACTCCGATTCCACCCTCGAAAATCCCGAGCGCCGCTATCTAATCGTCCCCGGTCTCAAATCGACGAATATCCATATTGTTGACGCCGCCAACCCAGCCCAGCCCCGCCTTGTCAAAACCATCAACGGCGACGATATCAAGCGCAAGGTGAACCTCTCGACCCCACACACCGCCCACTGCCTCTCCGACGGCCATATCCTCATCTCCATGCTCGGCGACGCCCAGGGCAACGGCCCCGGCGGCTTCCTCCTGCTCGACCCTTCCTTCGAGATCGCCGGCCGTTGGGAAAACAATCTCGACGGAATGAAATATAACTACGACTTCTGGTATCAACCCCGTCACAACGTCATGGTCTCCACCGAGTGGGCCGCGCCCAACACCTTCTGGTCCGGCTTCAATCCCGCCGACGTCGCCGCCGGCAAATACGGCTCACAAATCCACTTCTGGAACTGGGCCGACCGACGCATCGCCCAAACCATCTCCCTCGGCGACACCGGTCTCATCCCCCTCGAAGTCCGCTTCCAGCACAATCCCGACTCGACCCACGGCTACGTCGGCGCAGCGCTCTCCAGCACCATCTGGCACTTCCACAAGAAAGACGCCGATGGCCCGTGGGCCGCAGCCCCTGTCATCGCCGTCGATCCCGTCGAACCCCCCGGCGGTGGCGAGCCGCTCCCCGGCCTCATCACCGATATCCTCATCTCCATGGACGACCGCTTCCTCTACTTCTCCAACTGGCTCCACGGCGACATTCGCCAGTACGACATCACCGACCCCGCCCATCCCCGGCTCGCCGGCCGGATCTTCGTCGGCGGCTTGATCGGCAAGGCCCCCAGGCGCGACAAGAACCCGCTCCGTGGCGGCCCCCAGATGATCCAGCTCTCGCTCGACGGCAAACGCCTTTACGTCACCAACTCGCTCCTGAGCAAGTGGGACGACCAGTTTTATCCCGACCTCGCCACCCACGGCTCCCACCTGCTCCAGGTCGATTGCGATACCAACCAAGGCGGCCTCACCCTCAACGACCGCTTCTACGTCGACTTCGGCCCCGCCCGCGCCCACGAGGTCCGCTACCCCGGCGGCGACTGTTCCTCGGATATCTTCACGTGAACGTATCATCGTTCAAAGAAATGTCCCACGACGCCAGGCGGCCTGCCGCTGCCTGGCTCTCCTCCCTCGCCCTGCTCGTCGCGGCCCAACGCCTGGCCGGCCGTACCGGCGCAGCCCTGATCGGCTTCACCGCCGTCGCCTCGGCTGTCGCCTTCGCAGCCTATCATCTGGTCCGGGCTTGAATCGCATCGCTCTGAGCCGACCAACGATCGACCCACCGGCCTCGTGGAGTCACCCGCTCGCCATGCCCGACACCACCGAGCAAGAACCCACCTGACATGCCCAAGCCTGGCCACGTCCCCTTCATCGGCTTCGCCGTCAAGGTCATGATCGCCCACACCGTCACCTACTTCGTCGTCGGCTCGCTGGCCTACCAGCTCATCACAAAGCCCTTCTACGAAGGCCCCGACCCCCTCTTCGCCGGCTTCATGCGCACCCCGGCCGACCCCGCCCTCTGGGCGCATGTGATGCGCTGGTTCCTTCCCGCCCAGCTCCTCCGCGGCCTGCTCATGGCCGCCGCCCTCTGGCCGTTCCACAGCACCGTCGCCGCCTGGTCCTGGCGGCGACGCTTTCTCGCCCTGGCGGGGCTGTATTTCATCTTCGGCTACTGGGCCACCGCCGTCGCCGCCCCGGGCACCATCGAGGGCCTCGTCTACCTCCGCCCGGAATTCACCCCCCGCGTCCACCTCATCGTGCAGCCCGAAATCCTCATCCAGGCCCACCTCTGGTCCGCCTGGCTCGCCGCCTGGATCACGCCCCGCCCCTCCCATGTCTGAGAATCCCACGTCCACGGAGCACCCCGCCATGACCTCCGACCGCCGACCCCTCGCCTTCACCTCCTTCGACGAGGTCATGCCCGACGTCGAACGCCTGCTCCAAGGCCACACCACCGTCGGCCACTGGTCCCTCGCCCAGATCTGCCGACACCTGGCGACCGTCCTCCGCCGCGTCGTCGACATGCCCGCCTCGACACCCGCCGACTCCTCCCAGTGGGTCTCCGCCGCGGAGAAGCAAAAAGTCCTCGACTCCGGCAAACTCCCCGAGGGAATCCCCGGCCCACCCGAGATCATGCCCCCCGAAACCGAACCCCTCAGCGCCCCCGAAGAAGCCGAAGCCCTCCGCCAGGCCATCGCCCACTACCAGGCGTCCCCCACCGGCCCCGCCATCCCCCACCGCATCTTCGGCCCGCTGACCAAAGCCGAATGGGACCACCTCCAGCGCATCCATCTCGCCCACCACCTCAGCTTTGCCATTCCGCAAAATTCGTAAGCCGCACGTCCCCCCACCCCGCAAGACCCCTTCAAAACCCGCTAGAATCGTCAATCCCGCCCATCCATACCCTTTGCCCGACCGTTCTTTTGGATTTTTGCTGGTTTTTTCACAGAACCTGCGCCATCATGTCTAGTGACCGCCATATGTGCGATGCGACCCGGAGGGCGGGCCGGCATCCCCTTGGCAAAACCGGAATATCCGTCGCGGACGGCGAGAACGCCCGTCTCCGTCTCCCTCAAGGACCGTCCCCATGGCCAAGAAGAAGACCGCCGTCAAGAAAGCGACGCCCAAGAAGGCTGTCGTCAAGAAGGCGGCTCCGAAGAAAACCGCTGTGAAGAAGGCCAGCCCCAAGAAGGTGGTCGCCAAGAAGGCCGTCGTCGCCAAGAAGGCCACTCCCAAGAAGAAGGCAGCTGTCGTCGTCGCCAAGAAGGCCGCGCCCAAGAAGAAGGCGGTTGCCGTCGCCAAGAAGGTCGCCCCCAAGGTCAAGGCCAAGGCCAAGCCCGCTCCCAAGAAGGTCGCCACGAAGAAGGCCGCCCCCAAGAAGCCGGCCGTTGCCGTCGCCAAGAAGGTCGCCCCCAAGAAGCCGGCCGTCGTCGTCGCCAAGAAGGCCGCCCCCAAGAAGAAGGCTGTGAAGAAGACGATTGCCCCGACGATCATTGCCCCCACCGAGCCGACCGGCCCTACCACCCTCATGAGCCTCGACTCCGTGAGCCTCGGCTGCGGCACTCCGCACCCCGGCTGCGAGATCGGCGGCCACTGCATCGAGTGCCAGCCCTTCGGCGAGCACCGCTGCTCCTGCGGCCGTCTCTTCCACGCCGTCATCGCC
>JBGSYY010000672.1:0-2018 GCA_041750675.1 Isosphaeraceae bacterium
AGCCCGGCCTCAGCGAAGTCCTCCGCGGCGAGGTCGCCCTTGAAGAAGCCAGCCACCCCATCGCCCTGGGCGAGCTGCGCATGATCACCGCCGGCCGCTGCGACGTTCAGTCGCTCCACTCCCTCGGCCTCGACCCGATCCGCGAAATCTTCGAGCGGCTTCGCACCCAGTACGAGTTCATCATCGTCGACACCCCGCCGATCCTGCCTGTCTCCGACCCCCTCCTGATCGGCCAGCACGTCGACGCCGCCCTCTTCTCCATCCTTCGCGACGTCAGCCGCGTGCCCAAGGTCCAGACCGCCTGCGAACGGCTCTCGTCACTGGGCATCCGCATCCTCGGCGCCGTCGTCGCCGGCACACGCCTCGAAAAGTACGGTGCCGACTACTACTACACCGCCCCCCTGGCCGGGGCCTCGACGGAGAACACCTGAGATGGTCCGCTGGCTTCCGATTCCCGTGGCCGTCGCACTCCTGCTAGGGACCGGCATCGCCTACGGCCTCCGCAACAATCGCTGGTACACCTCCACCGAAATCGCTCAGATGTCCCAGCGCCTGCCCGCGATCCCGCTTGTCATCGGTGATTGGGTCGGGACCGACGACGACAACCCACGCATGACCCAACGCCTCAAGAAGCGCGGCACCATCGCCGAGATGGTCTCGCGCGTTTATCGCAACACCAAAACCGGCGAGGTCATCACCCTGCTCGTCGCCACCGGACGCCCCGGGCCGATCTCGACCCACACACCCCAAACCTGCATCGGCGACAACAACGCCTGGAATCGAGTCTCCCCGGAAAAACTCGTCCCGATCGAGCTTGATCCCCAGACCGGCAAACCCACGGCGGCCGACGCCAAAACCTCCTCGGAACCCATCTTCGCCACCTGCAAATTCGCCCGGGCCAACTCGGCGGTGCCCCAGGCCATCACCATCTACTGGTCCTGGCACTCCAACGAGAAGGGCTGGATCGCCGTCGACGACCCCCGTGTCACGTTCGGCTCGTACATGGCCCTCACCAAGATCTACGTCACCCAGGACTCCACGTCCGAATTGTTCTCGGGCAGCCAGGACGCCGCCACCCGCTTCATCAGCGAATGCCTACCCGAAATCAACACCATTCTCTTTGGACCGGCACCAACCCAGGCCGCCCAACCAGAGACCCAGCCCGCCCCACCGGCGGCCGCCGCCTGAATCAGTCTCTCTCTCTCGACAATACCGACCGTCGTCCTCATCGACGCCGCCCCCTTACCCCTTGATTCTCACACCAAACTGATACGGCCCCCCTCATGAAGCGGCAGCTCAATACCCGGCTCCTGCTGGCACTGATCCTTCCGGCCATCCTGGTCGCCATCGGCGGCTTCCTGCTCCAGCGCAGCCGGATTCCTCAGCTCGCCGATCGTGAGCGTGAACGCGCCAAGTCCGCCACATCGGAGCAAAAGCTCGACGAAGCCGCCATCCACCTCCAGCGCTACCTTGCCTACGTGCCCGACGATTACGGCGCTCTCGCCGAATACGGCCTGCTGCTCGACAGCATGGCCGAAGAATCGCAGCAAGCCCGAAGCCAGGCGCTGCCCATCCTTTCCAAGGCGCTTCAAAAAGATCCCGAGAACATCAATATCCGCAAGGCCCTGGTCAACCTCTGCGTCCAGGCCGGCCGGCGCACCGACCAGAGCAGCCCAGACAAGGCCACCGACTGGTTCATCCGGGCCCTCTCCTATCTCGACAACATGCCCGAAGGCGCCCTCGCCGAACCCGCCGAACAGGCCTGGGCCGAGCTTCAACGCGGCCGGTCGCTCGCGGGGCAATCGAAGTTCGATGAGGCCGAAAGCGCTTATGAGCGCGCCATCACCGCCGAGCCCAAACAGATCGAGGCCTACAAGGAGCTGGCCACCCTCTACCAGGACCGCCTGAACCAGCCCGACAAGGCCAACACCGTCTACGACCGCATGGTCGCCGCCAACCCCGACAACGCCGACGCCTACATCGCCCGCGGCGAACACCGACGCGCCACCGACCTCACC
>JBGSYY010000673.1:0-24487 GCA_041750675.1 Isosphaeraceae bacterium
CCCGGCCTGGATTACTCGGCCACGGGTGCGTCCAAGAGAGGGGCCGGCTCCGCAGGTGGAAGTCAGGATGCCGTCGAGCCGCCCGCAGGCCCAGCCGAGGAGCCGCCGATTCCTCCGCTGGGCGAAGAAACCTCTCGCACCGCCTACAAGCCCGCCGCCACCGAGATGAGTGCCCTGCCCGTGGGATCGGTCGCCGGGGCACTCCGAGGCACCGTGGTTTCCGCCACCAGCGGTACCGGAAAGGCCGATGTCAAGGTCGTCTTCACCGACTCCCGGCAAACCTATCGCGACCGCGAGCGTTTGACCGATAGCTCGGGCCGGTTCGAGGTCCTGCTGCCCAACGGCGATTGGGTGGTAAACATTCAGGAAGCCGACGGAAAGCTCACTCCCTTCGGTTCCGTTACGTCGGCGAGTGGCCGTTTTCTCGACGATCGCGACCGAACCGTCTCCAGCCTTCGTCTCAACCACTAACTCACCTGAGTTCTCGGGGCTTTGCTCGGAAACAAGGTCCGGCTGTCCTCACTCGCAGACGCGAAGCGAGGGCACCGGGCCTTTCCTGTTCCAAAAGATGCTCAACCATTGAATCGACCGAACCTGGACAGGCTCCGAATCGCCAACGTCGTCAGTTACTTCCACCCGCTGGAAAGCGGCGCGGAACGTCAAGCGCTGGTGCAGGCCGCCGAGCTGGTCCGTCGCGGCCACCAGGTCCATGTCATCACCCGCCACGTCGCTTACTTGCCCGATGAGGAGGAGATCGCGGGCATTCAGGTCCATCGCTGTCTTCGCGTCCACGATCAAAGCCGGCTGTTCACCGCCTCGTTCTTGTCCCAGGTCGTGAGTGCGGTCACGAAGCTCCGATCTCAGCTCGATCTGATCCAAACCCATCAAGGGCTTTGGGAAGCCGCAGGCACGGGGCTGGCACGTCCCTGGCTCGGGGCAATCCCCACGATTGTGCAACCCGCAAGCTCAGGCCCCTTTGGCGAGGCCGAGGAGCTTCAGCGCACCCGTGGCTCGCGCATTCTCCGCCGCTTGATTTTGGCGAACACCCATTTCGTGGCGATCTCCCAGGATATCGAACGCGAGTGGCGAGCCCTGGGCGTGCCCGGGGACCGGCTCACGCGGATCTCCAGCGGTGTCGACACCTCTCGGTTCCATCCCGGTGAGTCGGACCCGGAAGTCGAAGCCGCCCTTCCGCCCCGACCCCGGGTTCTGTTCACAGGCCGGTTTCATCCCCAGAAAAATTTGCCGGTCTTGCTCGATGCCTGGCCGCGCATCGTTCGAGAAGCTCCAGCCCATCTGATCCTGCTCGGCTGGGGTCCGGAACGCGCGGCCATCGAGGTCCTGGTGGAGGAACGCGGTCTCTCACCCTGGATCCAGATCCACGAGCCAGTGGCCGATCCCGCGCCTTATCTCCGCGCGGTTGATGCGTTTGTCCTCCCCAGCATCGCCGAGGGCATGAGCAACTCGCTCCTCGAAGCAATGGCCACCGGCCTCCCTTGCCTCGTCTCGGCCATCGGCGGCAACGAGGACCTGATCGAAGACAACCAAAACGGTCGACTCCTGCCACCCCACCAGCCCGACGCCTGGGCCACGGCCCTTATCGAGCTGATTCGTAACCCCGAACAGGCCAGGCTGCTGGGTAACTCCGCACTTGAACGGGTACGCGAGGTCTACTCCATCGAAAAAGTCATCGAGCGTTACGAAACGCTCTACCGGCGGCTGATCGAAGAGCACCGCGCGTAATCGACGATCACGCATCCGGCTCTCGCAACACCCGGCCACCGCCAAGCTGGATTTCCACGACCACGTATCGCCCGTCACCATCCAGCTCGACTTCCGCCTCGATTCCGTGACCGGCGACCTGATCCGGATCGAGCCAATCCTCGCGAACCAGCACCTCCTGAGGAACAACGACGCGCCGAGGCTGAGCAGGCCCGACACCCTGAAGCTGCAAGATCAACTCGACCTGATTCGAGTCGTGGCGCGATTCGACCAGCTCGCCACTCCGAATGATCCCACGGATTCGCATGAGCCATTCTCCTCTTGCATGCCTGCCTCCCGGCCCGAATACTGCCCACCCGGCCGCGTGATCGCTAGAACCGGAGAATTCCCCGGTGGGTAGACCCGATGCAAGCGAGCGCTGATTGACCATAATAATAGTGTCCCGTGACTTGCAACTGGACGGATCTTCGGTCGTATGAACGACGCCAACGGGCCAAGGCGGGCCATCGGGCGTTTTCGCTTCACTGGATTCACTCTCCTTGATGGACACCTCGACGTTGGCCCCGATCGTGCTCGCGCACGGCCTGTTCGGGTTCACGAAAATCCAGCTCGGCCCACTGACCGTAGCCACGTACTTTCGCGGCGTCCCCGAGTTCCTCCGCGCCCACGGCCGGCGAGTGTACGTCCCCAGGGTCCACCCGACGGCAGGTGCTGCTCGTCGCGCCCGAAAGTTAGCGGAGCGAATCGATGGTGTCTTTCCCGGCGAACGAGTTCATCTGATCGGCCATAGCATGGGCGGTCGCGACGCCCGCGAGCTTGTCAACCTGCCCGGCTGGGAAGATCGAGTCCTTTCGCTCACAACCATCGGCACGCCGCACCTCGGCTCCCCGCTCGCCGAACATGCTCAAAGAAAATTGGGGCCGGTCTACGAGGTGCTCCGCGCCCTCGACTGGGATCACGAAGGTTTCCTGGAACTGCTGCCCGATCGCGCGATGCGATGGCACGAAGAGACGGCGGTTCCCGATCACATTCCCTGCCACCACGTGGCCGGAATCACCCCGCCGGACGATGTCTGCCGCGTGCTCCGCCGTACACACGCGCTCTTGCTCAGGGAAATCGGCCCCAACGATGGACTCGTGCCCGCACGCTCCGCAGCCGCGTTCGGACACGAATTAACATCGACACCCGTTGATCACCTTCGCCAGATGAACTGGTATTCCGGCCAGCGGGGCAATGCTCTCGGACCGAATGTGCAGGCGATTTATCGGTCGATCCTGCAAGGCATCGTCGAGAGCGAACGTGAGGCCGCCCTGGGCGTCAGAACCTGAGTCCGATCGCACTCGCAACGGGACGATTCTCAGGATTCCTTCGCTTCGGAGCCGGGATGCGGCTTCGGAGGCGGGTCGCGGTCGAGGAGAACGGCCACGGTCATGTCGCCGAGGACGTTCGAGGTCGTGCGGCAGCGATCAACGAACCAATCAATTGTAAGGAGAATCGGCAAATTGGCCGGCGGAATCCGTACGGCGTCGAAGATCAGTGGCATGGTCACGAAACTCCCCGAGGGAATCCCGCCCGCCCCCACACTGGCTACAAGTGTTGTGAGCATGATCACCAGCTGATCCGAAAACGTGAGGCTCATTCCCGTCGATTGTGCGAAATAGAGGGCAGCCACGGCCTGGTAGAGTGCCGTGCCGTCGTTGTTGAAATTCGTGCCCACGCACGCGGCGAGCTGGCTCGATTCGCGACTGATCTTGAGCTTGTCCATCAAGGCTCGAATGGTGATCGGCATCGTCGCGGCCGTGCTGGAGGTGCTGAATGTCGTGGCCATCACATCCGACGCGCCGCCGAGGAACCGCCGCGGACTCATCCGAGCGAGCACCGCAAGCTGCAAGAGATACCAGCAAAGCTGCAAGCCAAGCCCCAGAAGCACGGTTCCGATAAAGCCGCCCAGGCTGACGAATAGCCCAACGCCCTGTCGCGCCAGGCTCGTCGCCACCACTCCGAAAACGGCGAGCGGCACCAGGGCGATGATCCAGAGCAAGACGCGCATCGCGACCTCGAACCCGACCGAAACCAGGTCGATCAGCGTCTTGTACGCGGTCTCGCCCTTCTCCCGTTGCGCGTTGCGGATCAAGGCCAGCGCGATCGCCACGGCGATCGTCACCAGCACGATCTGAGCCAGGTTGTTCTCGAGAAACGCCTGAACGATGTTCTTGGGGACCAGCTCCGTCAGCAGATCACGCAACGATTTCGGCTTGGGCGGGTCGATCTTCCGCGCCGGCTCGCCCGAGAGTACGTCGATGAGCCGAGGTACGCCATCAACCGCCGACGAACCCGCAAAGCGGGCGTTACGGCCCGGCTGGATCAGATTCGAGAGACTCAGGCCAATCACCATCGCGACCAGAGTATTGATCAAATAATAAAGCATCATCCGCGCACCCTGCCGCCCGCGAATGTCGTTCGTGAGGATCGCAGTCAAAATCGCCAGGACGATCAGCGGCGCGGCGAAGGCCGTCAGCGCACGGATGATAAGCTGGGGAACCAGATCGAGCGCTCCCACGAATGCGCCGAGAATCGAGCGCAGGGGAGCGGGCCAGGCTTCGGCAACCGTCGCATCGACACCAAGCAGCCAGCCGACGGGCAACGCCAGTACAACGGCGATCAACACCCAGACATACAAGGGCAGCCCACCGATGCGGGGAGCTTCCGGCTCCGAGCCCGAGTCGCCGATGGGAGTCTCGTTCTGTGCCACTTCGATCTCCTCACTACTGGGCCGCGAGCAGACGCCTTACGCGATCGCGGCCCTAGACTGACGTACCGCCACTGAGCACACAAGAGCGCGTGGTCGATTGCATCGCGGTCGGTCGGCCCGGATAATCGCCAGACACATGGCACCGGACCACACGGCCGGTCATCCCGTTCCGGACTTCGAGTGCGAGCATATCGAAAGGCACCCAACCCATGAACCCCGCCGACGGCGACCCGACTCCGCTGCCGCCCCGGCGGCCCAAGCGCCCCCCGGTGCCCGACTACGACCTCGACGACGAGCCTTCCACATTCCAGCCCAGCCCCACCGTTCGACGAGGCTCCTCGTCGAGCTCGTCCGGGGCCAAGCGGCGTCGACCCCCGGAGCCGGTGGAGGATGCCGAGGCCGAGCCGGACTTCTCCAGCCGCGGTGCCGTGCGTCCCAAGCGTCCGCGACCCGCTTCGTCTGCGGAATCGGACAGTGGCAAGAGCGGCAAGACGCTTGTCTTCGGCCGAGTCAAAGCCGGTGACCTGGCCGTATTTTGCCGACAGCTCGGCGTCTACCTAGATTCGGGCGTCGGCATCAATCGCGCTCTGGCCAGCCTGAAGAAGCCGATGGCCGGTACGGCGATGGCCCCCGTCATCGATCGCCTGATCGAGGCCGTCAAGGGCGGCCAGTCGATCGCCGACTCGGCGGCGAAGGAGCCGGAGGTCTTCGATCGACTATTCCTGAGCATGGTCCGAGTGGCCGAAGAGCGCGGGGGGCTGCCCGAAACACTCAAGCGCCTCGGCTCGCTCTACGAGACGCGGGAACGCCTCTGGCGTCAGGCCCGTTCGGCAATGGTCTATCCGATCGCGGTGATCGTCGTGGCCCTCGCCGTCGGCGCACTGCTCACCATGTTCGTCTTGCCCAAGCTCATCGGAATCCTTCGAGATGTCGTGCGCGACAAGCCAAATTTCGAGTTTCCGCTGCCAACCCGAATGCTGATGGCCCTGAGCGACTTCATGCAGGCATTCGGCTGGTGGCTGGTGCCCTTGCTCCTGGTGGGCGGGACATTCTTTCTCAAACGCTGGTACGGCACCGCTGGCGGCAAATCGGCCCTCGATCGAATCATGGTCCGCTTTCCGGTGATGGGAAAGCTGCTTTCACTGATCGACTCCGCCCGATTTGCTCGCACCCTCGGCGATCTGCTCGAAGCGGGCGTGCCTCTCGATCGTTCCCTGGCGCTGACCTCCGAGGCCGTCCAGTTCGTGCCCTTTCAGGAGGCGGTGAAGGATATCCGCGCCTCGGTGAAGGCTGGATCGGAAATCACCCCGGCCCTGCGTGAAACGGGTCGATTTGAGCCGGACCTGATCGCGTTCGCCGAAACGGGCGAGGAGACCGGCAACCTTCCCGAGTCGCTGCTCAAGGTCGCCGAAGACTACGAGGAACGCGTCGACGTCATGACCAAAAACCTGGGCGCGCTCGTGCAGCCGCTGCTCATCATCGTGCTTGGCGCGATCGTCGGCTTCATCGTGATCGCCTTCGTGATGGCTTATGTCTCAATCCTGTCGGGCCTGATGGGAGGTTGATGGATGCGCGATCGATTCGTTCTCGCGTTTTTCGTGATATGGATCGCAACCCACGACATCCACGCGGCCGAGGGCTGGAAGATCGGCGTCGCGCGACGAGACGTAACGCCGACCGAGCCGATCTGGATGGCAGGTTACAGCGCCCGGACGGCACCGAGTGAAGGCGCGGTGCATCCGCTCTGGGTCCGTGCCCTGGCGATCGAAGACGAGAAGGGATCGACGGGCGTGCTCGTCACACTGGACGTCTGCGGCATTGACCGCGAGCTCTCCCTGCGAATCCGGCATCAGATCGAAGCGGATCACGCACTCGGATCGGAGCGGGTCGTCCTCGCCTGCTCACACACTCACTGCGGGCCTGTGCTTGGGCATAATCTTATAACCATGTATCCACTCGACGAACCACAACGCGAGCGGATCACGGCCTACACTCGACATCTCGAAGCCGCCGTGGGAGACGCCGTCGACGAGGCTTTGAAAAATCGCACGGAGGGCACGTTGAGCTGGGGGCTTGGGCGCGCCAATTTCGGCGTCAACCGGCGAAACAATGATCAAACGCGCGTGCCCGAGCTACGCGAGGCGCTGGCGCTCGCCGGCCCCAACGATCCGGATGTCCCGGTCCTCGTCGCGCGAACCGCGACCGGCGACCTCCAGGCCATCGTGTTCGGCTACGCCTGCCACGGTACGACTTTGAGCTTTCAGCAGCTTTGCAACGACTACGCGGGCTTCGCCCAGGTCGATTTGGAAGCAGCGTATCCCCAGTCCATGACGTTTTTCTGGGCGGGCTGCGGTGGCGACCAGAACCCCCTGCCCCGCGGCACGATCGAACTCGCCAAACAGCACGGCGGCGAACTGGCGGCTGCGGTGCGGTCCGTCGTGGACGGCGGCGGCACGAAGGAGATTTCGGGCGCTCTACGTTGCGCTTATGGCGAGTCGCCCCTCACCTTCGACACCCTCCCCGAAAAATCCCACTGGGAGGCGACGGCCCAGTCAGACAACGTCTACGAGGCGAATCGGGCGAAGGCTCTTCTGGCACGAATCGACGCCGATGGTCCGCTCAGTCCGACCTACCCTTACCCTGTCGCCGCCTGGCAATTGGGGGACGGGCCGCTCTGGATCTTCCTGGGCGGAGAAGTCGTTGTCGATTATGCCCTGCGGCTGAAGCGAAATCTTAGCAACGAGCGGACGTGGATCGCCGCCTATTGCAACGACGTGATGGCCTATATTCCCACTCGCCGAGTCTGGGACGAGGGCGGATATGAGGGTGGCGGAGCGATGGTCTACTATGCCCAGCCCACACGCTGGAGCGAAAGCGTCGAAAGCGAGGTAATCGCCGCGGTAAAGACGGTCCTGAAAAATCTGGGATCGGCCACACCTTGAGCGAAATCACACCGAATCGACTGATCGGACGACGGCCGGCATCGCTCGACCACGCACCACATACGCGATGATCCACGCCGCCGCGTATCCGGCCAGGCTGGGAACAAGGCCGATAGCCGCTTCAGCCACAGGAGCGAACGCCAGCCAGCCCGACAGGCTCACGCCCACGACCCAGGCCAGAACGGCCGGCCAGACGACACCCTCCTGCTCTTGGCTTTCACCACGAGTCCGGGTCCACTCGGCCGCCAGCACCCCTAGTAGCGGGGCCACGAGCGTTCCTAGGCCCATAAAAATGAGATCGAGCCTCTCAGGTAAGCGAAACGCCAGAATCGGAAATGCCGCGATTGCACCGAGGAGGGTCCAGGACCATCGCGGCCATCCCGGCCGCAGTATGCCCAGGAACCGAGCGACCAACAGCGGCGCGAAACAGGCGGGTCCGAGCAGGCCCGCGCTCAGTGTGAGCAAAACGATTCCCGAGAGGAGCCCAGGGTGAATTCCGTTCGATAGGGCGTCACGCACATGAAAGCGTGCAGTTGAGTCCGCCTCCGTCGACAAGGCGGCCGATCGTTCGATCGGCGGTTCGTCCACAGCCTTGCCGCCTTCGTAGCCGGCCACGGTCAAAAGACCGAGGCAACCCGTGGCAACCGCGGCCAGCGTGATCCCGGCGAAGCCGCCGAGATCGATATCGGAGCGATCGCGACTGGTCCGACCCCAATCCGCACCGAGCGCGGCATGCGTCGCGAAAAATCCAAGAACCAGCTCGATCATCCGCGCCATCGCGTCGATTGAGGGCATCGCGCTTGGGGCCGACGTGACCGGATCGAAACCTAGAGGGAGGAACCAGCCGGCGGTCGGAAACATCAAACCGGCAACCACCGCCAGGGCAATCGCCACGAACGGCTGATAGCCCGCCATGATGGCCGCAACCAGACGATAAGTGAACAACCCCAGGAAGCCCGACGTCAAGAGCCAAATGAGACTCACAAGCATCACGAGAGGACTGGAAACCGATCGGCCCAGAAAGGTCTGCGTGACGAGCTGGGCCGCGGGCAGCAGTCCCAGGGCAACCAAAGCGCGAAGCGCGAGGTCCGCGGCGTAATAAATCGCCACGGCGAACCAGACGACATGAATCAGCCCCATCAGCAGGCCCGGAAAGAACCACCCCGCGCGGCGGCCGAACGCCAAGGCGCAGACCTCCTCCAACCGAGCGCGGCGCTTCTGGCCGAACAAGGCGATCGGTCGGAAGAACAGCAAAAAGGCACCGGCCGCGCCGAGTACCAAACCAGCCACCGACGGCAGCAATCCCGCGAGAGCCAGCGTTCGAGGCGCTAGCTGGTCGTAAAAGACCACCAGCAAGAAAAGGGCGATATAGCGTGGCGCCAGGCCTTTCGACCACGGCAAAAGCTCGGATGGCGTTGCGTTTGCCGTGGTCATCTGGGCCATGTCAATACGTCGTGAACGGGAGTGAACCGGGGCGGCACGCCGAATCAGTACCCCGAAGGTCCGGCCACGCCACCACTGAGCATCTCCATCTCTTCCTTGTCGGAAACCAGGATCTGAGGCTTGTAGCCGCCACGTGTCTTGAAGTAGAGGATCATACCAAGATAGATCAACGACATGATCGCCGGTACCGCGGCCGTGATCCTCAAGGCCATTCGACCGCCGTGCAGGCTCGCGTCATCCACGAGTTTCTTATCGGCCACTGCCGTGGCCTGAGCATCACCCCACCACTTCACCAGCCGCTCCTGCTCCTCGATGGCCGTGGGCGATGCCTTGGGGTCGTCGCGAAGCACTTGCAAGGCACGCTCGGCTTCCTTACCGCCGTCACCGAGCACGCCGACTTTCGCACCATCGAGACCCACCGTCTTCAGTCCGAGAAACTCATTCGCGGTCGGTGCTTTGTAGCGCTCGAACACCACGGGATTGGCCTGTTGCAACTGCTCCGAGGCGAAATGGTCTTGCTGGAACCCAATCCCAGGCCCGCCCAGCAATCCCGCCGAGAGCATTCCCACTCCGCCCATCGCGCCAATGGTGATCGCACCTCCGCGCGGGAATTGTTCGGAGACGACCGCCAGCATCGTTGGCCAGAGGAATGTCTTGCCACAGGCGTATACCGTCGCCGCCAGAATGCACATCCAGACATCGGCCGCGTTGCCCAGCAACGTCAGCCCGAGCGCACCCAGCAGACCACTGACGAACAACAATCCCAGCGGCGAGGTCCGCTCGACGATCGGCCCGGCGAAAAATCGCAGGATGAACATCAGGCTCGACGTGTAAACGAACAACAGCAGCCCACGCTGCTTCGATTCCATGATCGCACCGGTGATCTTGCTGATCCAGGAATCGGTACCCAGCTCGACGTAGCCTACCAGGGCATGGGTCACAAGCAACACCGCCAGAAGCACTGGGCCGAGCTTGAAGCCGATGTAGTAGGAAAAACCCAGCCAAAGCGCGGCCGCGATACCGATCGCCGCAATCTCGGGCAGTCGGAGGTCCTTGTTCAGGAAAAGTGCAAGCAACAGACAGATGACCGCCGCGCCCAAAATGCCAAGCTGGCGGAGCATGTCGCGGTACGAAACTCCGCGCTGGCTGGCCTCCGACTTGGGAAATTTCTGACCCAGCATCATCACGCCGTACAAAACCACCGGTATCAGAAAGAACGAAATCTGTGCCTGCCACGCCAGGGCCTTCTCAAGTGGCTTCCAGCCGAACAGATCCTCGCCGGTGAAAATCACAGAAATCAGGCCGCCGATGATCAAACCGGCGGGCCAGCCGGCGTGCAGAATGTTGAGATAGTGCGTGCGTTCCTTGGGAAAAAGCGTGGCCACCAGCGGGTTCACCACCGCCTCGGCGATTCCATTACCCACTGCAAACAAGAACATGCCCCAGAACAGACATTGAAAGGCCATGGGCTTGCCGCCTGAGGCGAAGGCCAGACCCGTACCCAGGGTGAGTGCGGCGGAGGTCAGGTGCATGACGAACGCCGTGACCATCAACGCCCCGTAGCCGATTTTGTCGGCGATCAAGGCACTCAAAAGGATGATGATCCCGAAACCCGTCAAGCCGCCGCCCGTGATGGCACCCAGCTCGGTCTGAGTAAAGCCGTATTGCTCGGCCCACTGACCGAGAATCCCAGCGCGGATCGAGAACCCGACCCCCGACGCCAAAATGGCCATGAAACCCGCCCAGAGCAGGCGTTTTGCGTTCGGTGAGGTCGCTTCGGCATGCGGCATCTGACCATCCCTTTCCGCGGGGAGAGACGGGGGAGAGTTCGGGCGAATCGGACGATCGACGAGGATCGCTCGTCACAGAGCGTCAAAATCGAATGTCTCATCTATAATGAGCCGCGCGCGTCGCCGCAATGACTTACCCGAACGATCGCCTCACGTTTTCAGAGTCGCAGGGCCTGGGCAATCAGGTTGTGCTGGATATCGTTCGTGCCCGAATAGATCAGGCTGCCGACACTATCGCGCAGGTCCTTTTCCACCGGCCCCTCCGAGATATACCCCAGCGCCCCGAAAACCTGAACCGCGTCCAGACTATTTTCGACCCAGCTTCGCGAGACATGCAGCTTCGCCATCGCCGCGTCGAGCATCGCGTCCTCGCCTCGATCCTTCCGCCAGCCAATCTTGTAGACCAGCGGCCGACACGTTTCGAGCCGCACCTTCATCTCCACAATCCGGTGGCTCACCGCCTGAAACTTGCCGATCGGTTGACCAAACTGCTTGCGCTTCCGGGCATGATCAATGCACTGCTCAAGCTGACGACGCATCGCCCCCAATGCCATCGCCAGTATCGCCCCGCGCTCCCACTCCATCGAGCAATTGAACACCTCCGCCCCGCGTCCCTCGCGACCCAGCAAGGCGTCGGCGGGCAGCGTGCAGTTCTCGAATGCCAGCTCTCCCATCGGCACCGTGCGCACACCCATCTTGGGTATCTCGCGGACAACCCGGAACCCCTCGGCGTTGCGCGGCACGATAAACGCCGAAATCCCCAGGACCCCGCGATCCGGAGCCGTCCTGGCGTAACACACATAAAGATCCGCCACCGGCCCGCTCGTCACCCAGATCTTGCGGCCATCGAGAATCCAGCCGCCGTCCGTCCGCCTCGCCGTGGCGGCCATGCTGAAAATGTCCGACCCCGCCTCCGGCTCGCTCGCCCCATTGGCCCCCACCAACGTGCCGTCGCACAAGGGCGGAAGCCAGCGCTTTTTCTGAGCGTCCGTCCCGTAGCGCAAGATCGGGACCGTGTTCGTCCAGGTGGAGGCGTTGATCGCGAAGATCAGGCCGATATCTCCACAGGCATAACCAAGCCCTTCCATCGCGGCGATGGTCACACCCAGCCCCTGCCCCTTGCCGCCGAACTCGGACGGAACCGGCAACGCCTGGATGCCCAGCTCGGCGCAGCGGTTCCAACCCTCGCGCCAAAATTCGCGGGCCTCGTCACGCTCGCGAAGACGCTCATCTTGCAGTCGTTCGCGAGCGAACCGAATCGTCTCCTCTTGCCAACGCGCCTGATCCGCCGAGAGATCAAAATCCATGATTCCATCATCCTCCGTGAAATGTCTGTAAACGCGCGTTCCTCAATCACCGGCCAATGCCGACTCCCTCGCTCTCTCGCGATCCGGCCATCAAGGCCTCCACGGCGTCCGGCTCGCTGGCAATCCCCTTCGAGAGTTTATCCAGACCCTGCTCGGTGACCAGATAATCATCCTCGATCCGAATCCCGATATTCTCGGCGGGAATGTACAATCCCGGCTCGATTGTAAAAACCTCCCCAGCCTGCATGGCAACTCCGATGTTGCCCACATCATGAACGTCCAGGCCCAGGTAATGGCTCAGGCCGTGAATGAAGAAGTGATCAAGTGTTTGCTCCGATCCGTCGCCGGCCTGGGCCCTTAGCGGTAAGTTGCGAAGATACGTCCGCACCCAACCCGTCATCTCGCCTAGCCGCGTCTTTCCCGGCTCGAACCGTTCCTCGGCATGGCGCTGGGCGTCGAGCACCGCCTGATACAACTCGCGTTGCCTGGGCGAAAATCGGCCGTTTGCCGGATAGGTCCGGGTGATGTCGGCCGTGTAGCGGCGGTATTCGGCTCCAATATCCACAACGACCAGATCGCCGTCCTCGATCTGTCGATCATTCTCGAAATAATGAGGAATGCAGGATTTCGGTCCGGACCCGACAATCGACGCAAATCCCGGCCGCATCGCACCGCCCGCGAGGAACGCATTCGCAATCGCGCCTTCCAGCCTGTATTCATAGGCCCCGGGACGCAACGACCGCGCCGCGGCCTTCTGCGCCTCGCCCGTGATGTCGATCGCACGCTGAAGAATCGCCACTTCCGCCCCGGTCTTGGGTTTCCGCAGCTCACCCAGAAGCGGGCTTAACTCCGCATATTCGACGCCGGTCGCACCCCCGCGCAGCCATCGCACAAACCGGCCCTCGGCCGACGTCGCGTTCTCTCCAGGTTGCGGATTCAAAAGTAAGAGCCGCGCGCCGGTGTGCCCTCGACCACGCGTGCGAGCATCCTGTGGTGCCGAGCCGAGTCGCGTGAACAGGTCGCCCAGCAGGCGGTCGGTCACAGCCACCTCGGCAAAGCCCAGCGAGGCGGCAAGATCGGCATCGCCAAGGCGACGAGCAGGAAGATAGAGCGTGTCGCGATCCGCGTTGGCGTCGATCAGAACAAAGGCACCGGGGATATCCACTCCCGTCAAGTAAGAAAAATTGGCTTCCTGATAAAACCGCCCTTCCTCGTAATCCTGCCGATCGCCGACATCCGCTCCCCGCAACAAGGCCAGGCGAGCCTTTCCGGCCCGTGCCTCCTCGCGCTCCTCCTCTTTCTGGCCCAGCATCACTTGCCGTAATGCTTTCCGACGCTCGGCATATTCTGCGGGAGTGATGGCTTCCGGACGTGCCGCTACCGTCACTGTGGCCGGCGGGGCCTGACCGCGCGTCGTGGCGGCAGCGCCGAGCACCGCAATCGCCCCAAGCCAGGCGAGACCGAGGTGGCGAGTGGTCCAATGGAGACGTTGAAAAAGCATCGTTCTGGGCATCCCGGCAGTTTGGCGGTGCATCCGAAAAGACTCCTTGCAACATAGCCAAGCCAGCAAGGAAAGACGAGAGCGTGCGTGTCGGGCATTGACCGCAAGGGGTCGGCAATCGAAAGTTATGCGAACGATTCGGCCTGGAGCCTACCTGGGATGTCGCAAAAACCTGAGCCGACGCCCGCGTATCCCCGAGCAAAACGCTCCCTGCTGGCACGCACGGCCGCCTATGCCTGGGCCAGCCCCACAACCGCACTCGGCCTTGTCGTCGGCGGAGTGACGCTACTCAGCCGTGGCCATGTGCGCCAGGTCGCGGGAGTCCTTGAATTTCATGGTGGATTCTGCCAGTGGGTGCTCGACCGTACTCCGGTGCGTGCCTCGGCGATGACGCTGGGTCACGTCATTCTGGGCCAGGACGCCGAGCGACTTGAACGCTATCGTCGACACGAGCACATCCACGTCCGACAAGCCGAGCTTTGGGGGATTGCCTTTATCCCTGTGTATCTAATTTCCAGCCTGAATGCCTGGTTACGTGGCGACAACGCCTACCTGGGCAATCGCTTCGAGCAGGAGGCTTTCCTCGAAGCCGATGGCATCGACCTCGTGAAAATGGGGCTCACCCGCCAAAGAATGTCTGAGCCAATCCCGGCTCCCGACCACCCGGAATCACCACCCGATCACCGGGCATCAGCTGATAGTTCGTAAAAGTCTCACCGCGGAGGATGCACTCCCAGTCGATGCGCAGCAACTGCTCCGGTCCGCCCTGGGGATGCGGGCGGGCGAGATACGCCTTGTCGGGCAGGCTGTTGCGCTTCAGTCCCGCCTTGAGCACGGCGTCAAGCACCATCTCGTTACCAGTAATGGGATAAGCACCAGGCGCGGCCACGGCCCCAACCACGTAATACTGCTTGCTCCGCCCGCCGCTCACCACGCGGACCGAAGCCTGTATCGGTTCGGTGACTTTCTTCGCGGACGCCAGCGCCGCGGCATGCTGGGCGATCTTCAGCTCGGCCTCGGGCACCGTCAGTCCATTGATGTAAATCTCGCCCAGAAACCCCAGATCGACGACCCCGTCTTGGCGGACAATGACATTGGAGACCGGCAGATCGAGAGTGGCGGGCCGAACGGCGATTTCCAGCTCATCCGGCGGCTCGATGATATATGCCGGCAAGGAGACTTTATTCAGTTCGCGCGGCTGGTAGGGGTCGTACTGGCCAGGCTGGGGCACCTTTTTATTTCGGTGCTTATCCAACGCCTTGCAACCGCCGATTCCATGCACCATCGCCAGGGCAAGGAGGCCAACCAGGAGACGCGAACTCAGGGTGAGATCCATTGACCGCGGGCGCATCGATCGGCACCTCTTCTCGCCGACGGCCGCCCAGCGACTACGATGCGCGACCATTGCGCGCAAGCGATCACGGGCTTATCACGACCCATCGGCAGGACGACCCTCGACACTTGAGCAAACCCGATTCCCACCTCTCAAAGCCGGCATTGACCGAATCGGCAACGCGGGTTAGGTTCCCGCCCGATCTCCTCGATCGGCTGGGACTCGCTCCCCGCCCATTCGAGACAAACCCGGCGTTCCGAGACGCGTCGCCACGGAAGGTGCTCGCCGTCGCGCTGGGCCAACCCCGGGTCGTCGCTCGCATGCCGCCCACCACCTCGCGAATCCTCTTTCTCGGCCTCGACGGCGGCACCACAACCGTTTTCGAGCCGCTCTTCGCGCGGGGATGGATGCCCCGTCTGGCCGCCTTCTGGAACCGCTCGGCCCGCGGGCCTTTACGCTCGACCACCCCAATGGTCACGCCCGTCGCCTGGACCTCGTTCCTCACGGGCTGCTCCCCCGTCCGCCACGGCATCCACGACTTTTGCTGGTACGACCCCCGAACTCGCACCGTCGGCTCAAACACCGCCGATCGTGTCCAGGTTCCCACGCTCTGGCACCTGCTCGACGGACTCGATCGGCCCGTCATCAGCCTCAACTTGCCGATGACCTACCCCGCTCCACGGATTCAGGGACTGGTCGTCTCCGGTGCCGAATCGCCCGACCGAGCGTCGGCCTTCCGCCAATGTCCGGGGTTTGGCCGCGAGCTGGCCCTCGACGTTCCGGCCTACACCGTGAAGAACATCTGGAAAACTCGACCTAAAACGCTCGAGGAACTGCGTGACCTGTCGCTGCGGACCCAGGCCATCTTCCGAGCCCAGGCCGAGGCCGCCGAACGTGCCGACGTTCACGAGCCTGACTGGTCAGCCTTGCTCGTCCACTTTCACCTCCTCGACGGCCTCCAGCACCGCGTCTGGCCTGAGATCGATCTCGATCCCTCCGCCAATCCCGACCCGGCCTGGGTCGCCGAGGTCGAAGCCTGCTACCGCGCACTCGACGAGGCCGTGGGTCGTCTCCTTGAGCTGGCCGCGCGACGCGATGCCGCGATTGTCGCCGTCTCCGACCACGGATTCGGGCCATGCCGCTCGCTTGTCAACGTCAACGGCCTGCTGGAGCTTGGCGGCTATCAACGCCGGCTAAGCTACGGAACCCGGTTTCGCTATCGCTACCATCGCCTCCGACACCGCTACGCCCGCTGGAAATTCCGGGATCGGCCCGACGCCGCCGCCGCCCTGCCCCGTCCCGTCGAGGGCGAGGTTGGCTGCGACTGGCGAAAAACCACGGCCTTCGCCCCGTTCGGTCAGCTCGCCGCCTTCGTTTTCCTGGAATCCCAGGGTGCGCGTCGCGCGGCACTCGCCGCCGAAGTGGCCGAATATCTCGCCGATCAGCGCGATCCGGAAACCGGCGAGTCGCTCTTTTCGGATGCCTACGGCGTGGCCGATCGCTACGACATCGACCCCGCGGAGTGGGGCCTCCCCGAGGTCCTCGCTCCCTCAACGGAAGGCTATCAGGCCCAGGCGAAATGGAATCCGTTCCTCGACGCCTGGATCGCGCCCGACCCCACCTTGCCGGCAACGCACTGGATGGACGGTATCGTCGCCATCGACGCGCCGGGCTTGGCTCCCGGAAACTGGCTTGAAGGCGAACTCCCGGATATCGCGCCCACGGCCCTCTCCCTCCTCGGTCTCGACTGCCCCGACGTGATGGACGGGCGCGTCTTGCTCGAATCAAGGCACGGCGAAACCGCCCGCCGCCGCTTCGACGGACCTTCCGCGGCCGTCCCCCACTCATTCCCCTAAAAGTCGCCCAGATACTCGCATCCGGGCCTTCGTTCCAAGGTTTCTGTATCACCTGTCGGAGAGTCGAAACGATGTCGAACGAGTCGATCACCGAGACGGTCAAAGCCTACATTCTCCGCGAGTTTCTTCCCGGTGAGGACCCCGCGGAGATGACCGAGCAAACTCCGTTGATCACCGGCGGAATCCTCGATTCGATCAGCACGCTCAAGCTGGTCACCTTCCTGGAAGACGAGTTCAACGTGGTCTTGGAAGCCCACGAGGCAGGCGTCGATCATCTCGACTCGTTGACCGAGATCGCCAAGTTAATCGCCGGCAAGAAGGCCGCCGCCTGAGCCGGACGGCGGTTGACGACGGCCCCTTCCTGACCAAAGATAGCTCCCGGTTCATCACGGTCGACTCGCGGTGCGAGTCGGCGACGAATCGGGAGCTTTGATGCCGATGCGCGTGTTCGTGACAGGCGGAACGGGACTGATTGGCCGCAGGCTGGTGCAGCGCTTGCTCGAACGCGGCGACGTGCCCGTGGTGCTCAGCCGCCAGACGGCAACCGCGCGGCGTCGTGTCGAGTTGCGCGACGTCGAGCTGATTCAGGGCGACCCCGTCTCGGCAGGACCCTGGCAGGATCACGTCAGCGGCTGCGACGCCGTGGTCAATCTCGCTGGCGAAAACCTGTTCGGCA
The DNA here is from genome assembly GCA_041750675.1 of Isosphaeraceae bacterium. GTDB lineage: Bacteria > Planctomycetota > Planctomycetia > Isosphaerales > Isosphaeraceae > BPJS01. The sequence goes on from JBGSYY010000673.1 coordinate 17,323, forward strand.
AGCGCTGGAGCACCGATGTCAAGCGCCGTATTCGCGACAGCCGCGTTTATGGAACTGGCAACGTCGCCGCGGCCATCGCCCGCGCCAACGAACGCCCCCGCGTGCTCGTCCAGGGCTCCGCGATCGGCTACTACGGCACGCACGGCGACGAGCAACTCGACGAATCCAGCCCCTCCGGCTCCGACTTCATGGCCGTGGTCTGCCGCGAATGGGAAGAGGCCGCCCAGCCCGTCGAGGCACTCGGCACGCGTCTGGCCACCGTCCGAACGGGAATCGTCCTCGCCCCCGATGAAGGCGCTCTGGGCGTCATGACTCCCATCTTCAAGTGGCTTCCCGGCGGCGCGGCTCCCATCGGCAGCGGCGACAACGCCTTCATGCCCGGCCGCGGTCAGCAATGGATGAGCTGGATTCACCTCGAAGATATCGTGGGCATCCTGCTTCTCTCGCTGGATCGCACCGACGCCACCGGCCCAATCAACGGCACAGCGCCCAACCCTGTGCGTAACGCCGAGTTCACCAAGGAGATGGCCTCGATCCTCTGGAAGCCGACGGCGTTCTGGCGTGTCGCACTGCCGATCGGCCCACCCGACGTCGTGCTCAAGACGTTCCTCGGAGAAGTCGCCGACGTCGTCGCCAAGGGCCAACGCGTCCTGCCCCGCCGGGCGATCGACCTGGGTTACACTTTCATCGAGCCGGAGCTTCGGGGCGCGCTCAAACGAGTCTTCGGCGAGACTGAAACACCGAAGATGGCCGCTGCCCGCTAAGGGATCAACGCCGCCGACCGATTTCCCGACAGAGGTACATCCGCGAAATGCCCCGCCAGCGGATGAGTGTCCTGAGCCTGATGCGAGCCGTTGCGGCCTGCGGCATGATGCTCGCGGCGATGACCTCGGAAGCCAGTGTTCAAACGCTTGTGGGCGTCACCGGCGTCGGTCTGGCGATTTGGCTAGTCGAACTGGGTACCGGCCGTATCCCCGAAAGCGAAGACGATGCGCTACGCGGGCGTGGGGTGGTCGCCCTCGCACTCGGGGCCTTGCTGATCGCCGAGGCCGCCGGCTTCGCGATCAGTGTCTCTCAGTCGGATCACAACCTCAGTCTCTTTTACGGCCTGGCCGTCATCCTCCAACTCGCCGCTCTGATCACGACCTCACGATGCGGGCCTGACGACATGTCGCTCGTCGCCTGGGGATCATGTCATGCGGCGATCGCGCTCTCGGCGATCCTGATCCTGCTCACTGCGGCCGCCCTGGCCATCGGCGGCAACGAGAGCCAAATCCCGTTCGCCATCATGCTCATTTTGGGCCTGTTTACCACGCTCAGTGTCATCTTCGTGGCCTGCTCGTTCTTGTTATTGATGGCGGCGCTCGCACTCGGGCTGCTCATGGAACCGGAACGACGCAGGCGAGCCTGGACCAGCCTTATCCTCCTTCAGGCGGCAATCCTGCTGGTCTTTCTCCGCTGGCCCTGGGCCGAGCGCTGATCGGTTCAACGCGTCTCGAAAACTACGAGTCTCAGCCACTCAGTCGACCGATCACGAAACCCGCGAGAACCAGCGCCGTCGCCGCGCCGGCGATCGTGGCAAGCCCCAGTAGCGGACGATTCGCGACCAGGTCCGCCAGGCCGGAAAACCACGCCGGATAATCCGGCTCAACCATCACCTCCACCACACGCTCGACAATCTTCTCCTTCACCGTCACCCGCGGCGTGCTTACCAATCCCACGCCCTTTCCGGCGGGCGCGGAGGTCGAGACCGACTTGCCGCTCGTCGCACCCGTCGCCGCTTGACGCTGGGCCGCTCTCGGCACAGCGATACGCTCCAAGGCGACCGCCGCATCCTCGGCGGTTTGAAAGCGATCCTCGGGCTTGATCGCAAGCAGGCGGTCGAGAACCTCCGGAAGACCCGGGGGCAAGCCGGGCACCTTGACCGACAGCGGGATCGGCTGCGAGTTCAACCGTTTCCCCAGCCGCTCGACGTCCGAGTCGCCCGCGAACGGCCGCTGGCCGCTGATCACGTGATACATCGTGCAGCCCAGGCTGTACAAATCGCTTCGGCCATCGACACCCCGGCCCATCGCCTGCTCGGGCGACATGTAGTCGATCGTTCCCACGGCAATGTTGTCGGCCGTCGCGAACGCGCTCTCGGAATCGTGTTCCAGCAGAACGCCGAGACCCAGGTCGAGCACGCGAACCCGGTCGTCGTCGCCAACCAGGATATTCGACGGCTTCACGTCGCGGTGTACCACCCCTTGAGCATGGGCATGGCCCAGTCCGCGGGCCGCCTGCGCCGCATAACGCACCACCGACGCCGCCGGCAACGGACCTTTGAGCTTGAGCAACTGCCCCAGGCTCTTGCCGGGTACATATTCCATGACGATGAAAATCGAACCCGCGATCTGATCGGCATCGAACGCGCGGACCACGTTGGGATGGTCGAGCCGGCCCACCATTTTCATTTCTCGTTGAAATCGGCCAACCACGCGCCGATTCGCCGAAATCTCGGGCGCCACCACCTTGATGGCGACCAGCCGATTCATCAACTGGTGCCGCGCCAGATAAACCCGCCCCATCGCGCCTGCGCCAATCTTGTCCAGCAGCACATACTTGCCCAGCGCCATGCCGTGGGGCTTGTTGCGGAGCAAGCGGTCCGCCTGATACGGGGTTAACACGCGATCCTTGATCAGCCGCTGGGCCAGATCATCGGCGTCGAATGGCAATTCTCCGGACAAAACCCGGGTACGGATCTCGTCGCAGGCTCGGTCGCTGATGACACCGGAGACGCGAAGCACCTTGACCAGGTCAACCTGGGGCGTCTCGCTGGGCACTCGTAAGGATTCGTTTGTGGCCATGGATCAGGATGACTAGGGGCGGCCAAGGCGAAAAAACCCAGACAGGAACCTCGGCGTTGATACGCTCCGGTCTGGCAGGTTAGAGAATAACGATTATCTTAGGGGATCACTCAAGGAAAGTCTCCGGAATTCGGGCCCGTGATGTAAGCAATCTTCGCCTTGCCGTCCCCAATCTTGGCTCGATCCCTGGGTGAGTCCCGCTTCCCAGGCTTGGAATGATCCAACGAGAGGGTCAAAATATCTTTTTCCACGGTAGAACGTACCCCCGGAGCCTCGCCCCGCGATGACGATGACGACGCCCGCCGACCCGCAAGCCGCGCTTCGCGACTTTCCCCGCCGCCACGAGTTCTTCGTCGGAATCGATAGCGACGGCTGCGCCTTCGACACCATGGAGGTGAAACATAAAGAGTGCTTCATCCCACCGTTCATCAAGCATTTCCACCTGGCCGCCGTCGCGAAATACGCGAGAGAGACGTGCGAGTTCGTTAACCTTTACTCCAAGGACCGTGGAGCGAATCGATTTCCGGCCTACGTCAAGGCCCTCGACCTCCTCGCCCTGCGTCCCGAGGTGGTTCGTCGCGGTTTTCAAGTCCCACGCGTCCAGGGTCTCCGAGACTGGATCGCCCGCGAAACCAAGCTCGGCAACCCAACTCTCAAGGCCGAAGTCGCCCGCGCCGGCGATCCCGATCTGACGCAAACCCTGGCCTGGAGCGAGGAAGTCAACCGCGCCGTGGGTGAGATCGTCCGCGACGTTCCACCGTTCCCTCTGGTGCGCGAATCCCTCGAAAAGCTCCAGAAAGTCGCCGATGTCATGGTCGTTTCGGCGACACCCAACGAAGCCCTCGAGCGTGAATGGGCCGAACACGGGCTGACCCCGCTTGTTGGGCTAATCGCCGGCCAGGAACGCGGCAGCAAAAAGGAGCATCTGGCCCTGGGTGCCGTCGGAAAGTACCCCAAAAACCACATTCTGATGATCGGCGATGCCCCAGGAGACCGCAAAGCCGCCGAGGCCAACGGTGTCCTCTTCTATCCCATTCTACCCGGGCACGAGGAGGAATCCTGGGCACGATTCCACGACGAAGCCCTGCCACGCTTTCTTGCCGAAACTTATGACGGCGAGTACCGCGAACAACGAGTCCGCGAGTTCGAGAGCCTGCTCCCCGAACATCCTCCCTGGAAAACTCGCTGATTCCAACGCATTTCCATGCGACACCGAGTTCATGCTCCACCTTTAGGCGAGTGCAATGGCTACCAGCAATGTCCTTGTCGCCCAATCCGGCGGCCCCACCTGCGTCATTAACAACTCCCTGCGCGGACTTATCGACGGCTGCCGGTCGTATCCCGACCATTTCGGCTCGATTTACGCCGGCCGCTTCGGCATCGAGGGAGTCCTGAAAGAGGAGCTCATCGACCTTTCGGCCACACCCGACGAGGAAATCGCGCTCCTGCGCACCACGCCCGCCGCCGGCTCGATCGGCACGTGCCGCTACAAGCTCAAGAAGGAGCAGACCGAGGATTTTGAACGCGTGGTCGAGGTTTTGAAGGCCCATCGCATCGGAACATTCTTTTACATCGGAGGAAACGATTCCCAGGACACCGCCCACAAGGTCAGCCAGCTCGCCCAGGAGCGAGGCCTGGAGTTGGTCGCGGTTGGTGTGCCCAAGACAATCGACAACGATCTGGGCGACGAGGCATTCACTCTGCTCGACCATTCGCCCGGCTACGGCTCGGTCGCTCGCTACATGGCCCAGTACGTCCGCCAGGCAAACGAGGAGAACGCCGGAAGCTGCCCCGCCGACCCCGTGCTGGTCATCCAGGCCATGGGCCGAAAAATTGGCTTCATCCCCGCCGCCGCCCGCTTGGCCGACCCCGCGCGCGTAATGCCACTCCAGATCTACATGGCCGAGGCCGGCCTCAACCTGGAACAGCTCGGCGAGAATGTCATTCGTCAGCTCCATGAGGATGGCCGTTGCCTCATCGTCGTCAGCGAGGGTTTCGACGTCGGCGACGTCGGAGTCGTCCGCGACAATTTCGGCCACGTCCAGTTCAGCGCCAGCCAATCGACGGTCGCACAAATCGTCGTCAACTATCTCAACAGCCTCAAGCTTCCCGTCCCCGGCAAGGCACGCGGACAGGTCCCCGGCACCGACTGGCGCAACGCCGTTGCCTACGCCAGCACCGTCGATCTCGATGAGGCCTACAACGTCGGCCTGCACGCCGTCGAAATCGCCCGCAGCGGGCAGAACGGTTTCATGTCGACCATCCTCCGCGATCGGCAACGATCAAGCTATTCGGTGCGTTACGACCAGGTCCCGCTCTCCCAGGTCGCCGTCAAGGACCGCTCGTTCCCCAAGACCTGGATCACCGCCGATGGAACGGACGTGACCGACGACTACCTCGCCTATGCCCGCCCGCTCATCGGCGACGACTGGCCCAGCATCCCGCTTGTCAACGGCCTGGCTCGCTTCGCGCGAATCGACGCCAATGCGCTGGCCGAGAAGCGCCTGCCCGCCTATCTGCCGGAAACGTATCGTCGCGGCTAGGCTATACTTGTTTGTCTGCGGAGACGGATCACGATTCACTCCAAGGGAGCAGATATGAACATTCAGGCTCGACGAATTTTGACGTCACTTGCTTTCGGCACAGCGTGCTTGGTCGCCAGCCAGGCGAACGCACAGGTGATGGTCCTCCAGCCGACTGTCCCGGCCTATTCTTACACGACGACGAACACCCCAACGCGCGTCGTCTACGGGCGAAATTCGATCCTCCCCGGTTTCTCCCGACGCGGAGGCATGGGCACCACGCCCTTCCTGGGAAATCGCAACGGTCTCGGGGCGTTCAGCCGAAATTATGACGCACCCAGGCGCGTTCGCGTCCGCCGCTGGTGGATTCGCTAAGTTCTGCCTCCAGCCCCAGGGCAATCCCTTTCCGGTTCACTCCGCACCTGCGAACAAATCGGCGCGACACGAAATCGCACAAACGCTCCCTCGCGCGATGCCCCCGTTCGCGCCCCCTGTTAGAATTCCCCGAAACGCGACAATCCGTTGCGCTGGACAATCGACGAGGAGACGGAAGCAATGGCAGACAAAGGTGTCGCGGATATCGGTCTGATTGGTCTGGCCGTGATGGGCGAAAATCTCGTCCTCAACATGGAGAGCCACGGCTACACCGTCGCCGTGTTCAATCGCACGATCAGCAAGGTCGATGCGTTCGTCGCCGGCCGGGGTGCGGGCAAGAAGATCATAGGCACGCACACCCCCGCCGAGCTGGTGGCCGCGCTCAAGCGTCCGCGCAAAATTATGATCATGGTCAAATCCGGCGATCCCGTCGATCAGGTCATCGACGAACTGGTCCCCTTGCTCGATCCCGGCGACGTCATTATCGATGGCGGCAACGAGTATTACCCCAACACCACCCGACGCACGCGGGCACTCAAGGAGCAGGGCATTCTCTTCGTCGGGACCGGCGTCTCGGGCGGAGAGGAAGGCGCACTCAAAGGCCCATCCATCATGCCCGGCGGAAACCCGGACGCCTGGCCGCTCGTCAAACCGATCTTTCAGGCGATCGCCGCCAAGGTCGACGGCGGAACACCCTGCTGCGACTGGGTCGGCCCGGAAGGCGCGGGCCACTTCGTCAAAATGGTTCACAACGGGATTGAATACGGTGACATGCAGCTGATCGGCGAGTCGTACTGGCTCATGCACAAGTTGCTCGGCATGTCGCCCGAGGCGCTGCACGACGTTTTCGCGCGCTGGAACAACGGCCCTCTCGACAGCTATTTGATCGAAATCACTCGCGACATCTTCGCCTTCCGCGACCCCGACAGCGGTCAGCCCATGGTCGACCTCATCCTCGACACCGCGGGCCAGAAAGGCACCGGCAAATGGACCGTCAACGCCGCTCTCGATATGGCGGTTCCGCTCACTCTGATCGCCGAGGCTGTCTTCGCACGCATTCTTTCCTCACAAAAAGCCGAACGCGTGGCCGCCGCCAAGATTCTCAAGGGCCCCAGTGGCCGCTTTGAGGGTCCCGCCCAGCAATTGGTCAACGACATCGAATCGGCCCTCTATGCCAGCAAGATCGTCTCCTACGCCCAGGGCTACGCCCTGATGGACGCCATGACCGAGGAATCCAAATGGCCCATCAATAAGGGCGGCGTGGCCCTCATGTGGCGCGGCGGCTGCATCATCCGCAGCGCCTTCCTGGGCAAGATCAAGGAAGCCTACGATCGCGACCCCTCGCTCCTCAACCTCATGCTCGATCCCTATTTCGCGCGCGAGCTTGAGCGCTGCGAGCCGGGCTGGCGACGCGTCGCCGCC
>JBGSYY010000674.1:0-3023 GCA_041750675.1 Isosphaeraceae bacterium
TGATTTCGAGGCCGTCCTCGCAATCGAGCCAGGCCACGCCGATGCACTCCGCGAGCTCGCCAGCCTCGACCTCGCTCGTAATCAGCCCGCTCAAGCCCGGGCGCGCCTGGAGACGGTCCTCAAGGCCGATCCCTACGACGCCGAGGCACACTACCGCCTGGCCCTGTCGCTGGAACGGCTGGGAGAGACAGAGCAAGCCGCTGCCGAGCGTCAGGAAGCCGCCCGAATCCGCGCCGACCAGGAGGCTCTCCGCGTCCTTCAGCGACGCTTCAACGAGTCGCCCACCGACGACCTGCGCTGCGAAATCGGCCGCTGGCTCGTGGAACACGGACGCCCCCGTGAGGGCCTGCGATGGGCAAAAACCGTCCTCGGCCGCGACCCCGCCCACCTTCAGGCCAACATCCTCGCCGCCGAAGCGCACGAGGCAATGAACGAGGCGGGCCTGGCGAACTTCTACCGTCTGCAATCGCAAGCCCGAAACCCACAAGGAGCCGGACCGTGAGGATCAAGGCAATTGCCGGCATCGTGCTGGCCCTGATGCTCGCCGGCGGCTGGTTCGGCTATCGCGGCTGGCAAGAACAGCGCGTCGAGGCTGAGCTGGCAGAAATCGAAAAAACGATGGACGCGGGCCGCTTCGCCACCGCCCGGCGGGATTTGCTCTCGCTGACCCAGCAATACCCCGGCAACGGCCGCGCTTTTTATTTGCTGGGACGGTGCGAACAGGCGGGCGGCCGATTCGCGGCCGCACTCGATGCCTGGACTCGAGTGCCCTCGTCCAGCCGTTGGTCCGGCCCCGCCGCCGGCGCGGCCGCCGAGGAACTCATCAATAGCGGCGAATATCGCAAAGCCGAGGAGCTTCTTCTCGCTCGCCGCGCCAACGAACCCGCCGCCCACGACGCCCTCCACCGCGCCTTGATGCGCGTTTATCGATTCGAAGGCCGAATGCGCGAGGTCCGACGCTTGCTCATCGACGGCCTTCCCACGTCGCCCGCGCCGGGCGAAGACCTCAAGGAAATCTGGCTGATCGAGACCTCCCCCTTACCCGTCGAGGCCCTCGAAGGCGCGCTCAAAAGCGCGAACCCCGACGACGACCGCGTCTGGCTAAGTCGTGCCAACCTCGCCATCCGCCGGGCCAGGCTCGACGAAGCGGCCGAGTGGCTCGAAAAGTGCCGCAAACGCACACCCGACGACCCGGCCCTCACCGAAACCGCCTTCGATCTCGCCGTCGCCCAAGGCGATTTCGCCGCGGCCTCCGCCGCCGCAAATCGCCTCCCCATCGACCGAATCGACGCCGACGAATGGCGTCGGCTCGCCGCGCTCAGCGCCCAGCAGACAGGCCGAAGCGACCAGGAGCGCCAGGTCTGGGAAAGCGTCCTCGCCCAGGATCCCACCAATCCCAACGCCCTCGAACGCCTCGCGGTCCTGGCCGCCGAGTCGGGCCAGACCGACGATGCCCGAAACCTCAACCTACGCAAGCGCCAGATCGACCTGCTCCGCGACGAATATCGTCAAGTCTTGCTCGACAGCCAGTTCGATCGAGACGCCAAACGACTGGAAAAACTCGCCAACCGAATCGGCAGACCCCTCGATGCAAATGCATGGTCCCGGCTGGCCCGAGGAGCGCGCGTCCGAGTAAACCTCCCTGTCGAAACCGACGAGATTCAACGACTCACCGACGCCCGCGAACAATTCCTGACTCTCGCGCGCTCGCCTCTGACATCGCAGACAGACCGAAACCTCGCGGGTTCCACCCTCGTCAAGCCTCAGTTTTACGAGGATGCCGCCGCCGCGGGCCTCGATTTCCGGTTCGATCATGGCGCCACCGCACGTCGAGAATTACCGGAGACCATGTCCGGCGGAGTCGCCATTCTGGATTACGATTTCGACGGCTGGATGGATGTTCTCGCCGTTCAGGGGGGCACCCTCACCGACGACCCCGGCCACCCGCGCGAGCCTGACCGCCTCTGGCGCAACCAGGGCGACGGAACCTTCACCGATGTCACCGAGCGATCACAAATCGCCAACCTCCCAAGAGGATACGGCCTGGGCGTGGCCGTCGGCGACTTCGACAACGACGGCTATCCCGACCTGTTCCTCTCACGCCTCAGGTCGTATGCGCTCTGGCGCAACCGAGGCGACGGAACCTTCGAGGACGCAACCGCAGAAGTCGGCCTGGCCGGCATTCGCGACAACCCCACCTCGGCCGCCTTCGCCGATCTCGACGGCGACGGCGACCTCGATCTCTACGTCTGCCACTACATGGTCTACGACCCCGACAACCCCGTCCTCTGCCTCAACGACCGGGGCGAGTATTTCTATTGCGAGCCTAGCAAGGCGCAACCCGCCCCCGATCGCCTGTTCCGCAACGACAACGGTCGATTCGTCGACGTGACCGAACAGGCCGGCATCGTCGATCGCGACGGGCGAGGACTCGGCGTCGTCGCCTCCGACCTCGACGGCGATGGGCTTGTCGATCTCTACGTCGCCAACGACGGAACCGCCAACTTCCTGTTTCGCAACCTGGGCGGCATGCGATTCGAGGAAGTGGGCCTGGCCTCGGGCGTCGCCGGAAATGCCGAGGGCGGCTATCAGGCCAGCATGGGCATCGCCTGCGGCGACATCGACGGCGACGGCCGCCCGGAACTTCTCGTCACCAACTTCTACGGCGAATCCTCAACCCTCTACCGCAACCTCGGCTCGGGCCTGTTCGCCGATTCCACGGCCCCCAGCGGCATCGGCTCCGCCACCCGCTACCTGCTCGGCTTCGGCACCCATTTCTTCGATTACGACCTCGACGGCGATCTCGACCTCGCCACAATCAATGGACATGTGAACGACAATCGACCTTTTTATCCCTACGCCATGCCGCCGCAATTGCTCGCCAACGTGGGCGGCGGCCGATTCGTCGATGTCGGCCGCGACGCCGGCGGAGTCTGGGATGAGCCGACCGTGGGCCGTGGCCTCGCCGTCGGCGACCTCGACAACGACGGCCGCGAAGACCTCGTCCTCCTGCCCCAGGGCGA
>JBGSYY010000675.1:0-12064 GCA_041750675.1 Isosphaeraceae bacterium
CGCTCGCCCCAGCGCTGGCGGGCGAGCTGGCCGATGTTGACCATGCCGTCGTCGGCCATGTCGGTGTAGCGGGCATCGCCGATGTGGGTGTTGTGCTCCCAGACGATGCCTCGCGAATGGGGGCCGTAGAACGTCGCCAGCCGCTCCAGGGTCTCCTGCATGTGGCGGTCGCGGATGTTCCACGACTGCGGGCCGCCCCGGACCATCGCGCGGTAGTAGGCCTCGGCATCCTTCACCACGAGCGCGTTTTGCTCGGCCTGAAACGCGCCCCAGCGGTCGTCCTCGCGATAAGACGGGCCTTTACGGCGGATGTTCGCGAGGAGGTCGACGACCTCGGTCTCGCACGAATCCGGGACCAGGCGGGCGGTTGCCCGGGCGTATTGCTGGGCGTCCTCGCCGTAGGGGGCGAAACAATGGAAGGCGCGGCGGGCGGCGTCGATGGCTGAGGGATCGACTCGACGCAGGTAGCCGATCACGGCGTAGAGCGAGTCCCAAAGGCTGTAGACATCGAGGCCGTGGAAGCCGACCTGGGCGGAATGGGTGGCGTTGTGGCGCTTGAGCCACGCGGCCAGCTCGGCGATCTCGGCATTGGCCCACATCCAGGTCGGCCAGCGGTCGAAGGCCTGGAGGGCTTCGCGGGAGTCGGCGGCGTCGCCACGGCCCTTGATGAACTGGTCGAGGTGATCGCAGGCGGGCCAGTCGCCCTCGACGGCGAGGAACTGGAAGCCCTTTTCGACGATCAGGCGGCGGGTGATCTGGGCGCGCCAGGTGTAATACTCGGCGGTTCCGTGGGAGGCTTCGCCGAGGAGAACGAAGCGGGCGTCGCCGATTCGGTTTAGCAAGGGGTCAAGATCGCGTGCGCCGCGAAGCGGTAGTGAGATCTGGCGAATTTGGCGGATCAGGTCGGGAGTCACCTCGGGCTCAATCCGCCCTCGCCTTGCCGTGCGTACCATGGTGATCCTCCTGTTCATGATCTCCGATAAACGATCCGTAAGCGATAGGGGGGTTGGTGATAGAGAGCATGTCGAAAGTGGACAAATCCTCAGTACCGCCGAGCGCACTGTCTTACCCATTCTGGCGGGTTGACCCGTCTTCTGAGAAATTTCCTCACAACCCGACCGGTTGGCGTTCGATAAGTATCCCACGAATAGGCGTCAGATTCCGGCTGGTCGCTCGCAAACGGATCGAGAACACGGGCGACCTGTCTGTGGCAACGCCGGCGCGGGGCTGACGCTGATGGCGGGTGGGGTCGGAGAACCCCCCCGGGACGGAGTGATCTTCCAAGGAGGGGTAGTCAGATGACCCAATCCGCGCGGCACCGCACGCCGCTCCGCCCGCGCTGGGTTCGTGCCCTGCTCGGATTCGCCGCCGTGGCCCTTGTGGCCAGCGTACCGACCGGCTGCGGACTTTCGTATGTGTACCAGGATATTGCCCCGCTGCACCCGACCGGCTGGTCGTTTGTCTGGCCGATCCTGCCTTCGCAGCAGCAGCGTCTTGAAGAGGACATCGCCAAGGAGGAGCGGGACCGCGTTCCGATCCTCGACCCGGTGCCGGGCGAATTCGCCCCGCCCCCGTGCCTCGACCCGCCCAGCGAGGCCGAGGTGTGGGCCAAGGTTCCCAAGTTCCGCAACGGCCTGCCGCCGTTTTATGAAGTTCAGCGCAATAACGCGCGGTTCCTGATTGAGAAGATCGGCGAGAAGGTCGACCCGGTGCGGATCTATCCGCTCGCCGGCCCGGCCCAGCTCATTCACTGCCACTACAAGTGCACCATCTACTTTGATGAGCTGTACTGGTCGGACTACCCGATCCCGTTCCATCACCGCGACGCTCGCGTCGAGGTTGTGTACATCGACAAGGATTACCTGCGTCGGGCTGGCGGCCCGCAGCAGGCGGTCGTCCGATAAGGAATCGGGTCTGGGATCACTCTCAAAAACCCAAGCATAGCCCCGCGCTCCCGAACCCGCCGGCCGCCGCAAGGATGCGAGCGACCGGCGCGGTCCGGGAGTGCGGTTTGCGTTTTTAGCCAGTTCGCTTGATCGCACGGAGACCGAGGATCAAGACGATTGCGCCCACGGTGGCGGTGACAAGCTGCCCGAGCAGTCCCACGGCGTTGAGCCCAAGCAGCCCGAACAACAGGCCGCCAAGCAGCGCGCCGATCACGCCCACGATGAGGTCGCCGACGACTCCGAATCCTCCGCCTTTGAGAATCTGTCCCGCCAGCCAGCCGGCCGCGAGTCCGATCAGCAGAAACCAGAGAAACTCCATCGAATCGTCCTCCCCCTTTGCAGGTCCCACCTAAGAGGCGACACCGCAGCGACGCGCTCAAGGATACACCACGGAGAACTGCTGCCGCTTTGGGACTCCCCGCCGCGTTCGGGGCAGCGTATGCTGGCGGAAGCGGGCCGTGCTCTCGGCGCGTTCTCTCCCCGTCTCCGACGGGTCGACCGGGAACCGGCCCGAATCCGAACGGCATCCTCAGCCCAAGCAAAAGGGGATCACGACATGAACCAGCCAACTCCGGGCAATCGCCGCTCGTTCCTGAAGACGATGGCGGTCGCCCCGATCGCCGCCGCGCCGATCGCCGACAAGATGTTTGAGTTGAAAGCGCGCGAGGCGCCCAAGGCCCCCGCCGGCGCGAACGACAAGATCCGGATCGCCACGATCGGCATGGGGATCATTGGATTCGAGGACACGGAGACGGCGCTGAAGTCGCCTGGTGTCGAGCTGGTGGCTGTCGCCGATGTGTATGAAGGCCGCCGCATCCATGCGCAAGAGGTTTTCGGCTCCGAGGTCAAGGCGTACGTCGATTACCGCGAGATTTTGGACCGCAAGGACATCGACGCCGTGCTTGTGTGCGTTCCCGATCACTGGCATCAGCGAATGGCGATCGACGCGATGAAGGCGGGGAAGGCCGTATATTGCGAGAAGCCGATGGTGCGGACGGTCGAGGAAGGGCCGGAGATGGTCAAGGTCCAGGACGAGACCAAGGCCGTGCTTCAGGTCGGTAGCCAGTACGCCAGCTCGATTCTTTACGACAAGGCGAAGGAGCTGGTGGCCGGCGGCGCGATCGGCAAGCTCAACTCGATCGAGGCCCGCTACAACCGCAATTCCGACATTGGCGCGTGGCAGTATTCGATCCCGCTCGACGCCAGCCCGCAGACGGTGGACTGGGACCGCTTTCTGGGCGACGCCCCCAAGCGACCCTTCGACGCCACCCGTATCTTCCGCTGGCGGAATTACTGGGATTATGGCACCGCCGTGGCCGGCGACCTGTATGTTCATCTTTTGACGGGCATCCACCATGTCACCGGAGCGCTCGGGCCTAACCAGATCGCCGCGATGGGCGGCCTGCGGTACTGGAAAGATGGCCGGGACGTTTACGACATCATCATGGGGCTGTTCGACTATCCCGAGACGGCCGCGCATCCGTCGTTCACGGTCGCGTTGCAGTCGAACTTCGAGGACGGCGGCGGCGACACGGCGCTGTTCCGGTTCGTCGGCTCCGACGGCGTGATTGCCGTGAGCTGGACCGACCTGACGCTGACCAAGCTGGGGATCGTCAAGGCCAGCCCGAATCAGGTGTTGAAGGGTTACAACTCGGTGAAGACCTTCTCGAACGCCCAGCAGAAGGCGTTCGCCGAGAAGTATCTGGCCGAGCATCCGGAGTCCGAAGCGCGCGGGCGGGAGACCGCGGAGGTCGAGAAATACACCGTGCCCCGCGGCTATAACGAGCGGCTCGACCACTTCAACAACTTCTTCCGCTGCGTGCGCGCCAAGGAGCGCCCGTATGAAGACGCCGTCTTCGGCCTCCGCGCGGCCGGCCCCGCCCTGCTGGCGAACACGAGCTATCGGGAGAACCGTCAGATTGGGTGGGAGCCGGTGGGGATGAAGGTGGTGGTGTGATTGGGTGAAGGCATCAAGGTTGGCGGGGCCTGGCTCGTCTTGGGACAGGCCCCAATATGAAAGGCATTCTCACTTGAGTTTCCCTCACTCATTGATCTCCTCATTCCCCTCATACATCTGAATCTCATGCGCACCATCTTTAAGAGCTACCTTCCTCAAACGGAAACAGACAGAGCAGAACTTTGGCAATCTAGCATCATTGCCTTGGATACAAATGTCCTTCTGAATTTTTATAGATTTTCGGATTCGCTACGAAAAGCGTTTCTAAAAGTCTTGTCCACCAATCGAGAGCGGTTTTGGCTTCCAAACCGGATCGTGGACGAATTTCTTCGAAATCGCCTTACAGTTGTCGATCATCAAATATACGAATATAATACTATGATTACTCAATTTGACATCATACGCAAGAAACTCAACGATGACCGGCATCATCCCTTTGTCAGGCCAGAGACTCTGGCCAAGCTCGATGCAGTCCTTCAAGAAACAAGAGAGGAGCTTAATCAACACAGCCACGCGCTTGCATCTACTAAGACTGTTGACCCAACGCTTAATGATTTGCTGACTTTGTTTGAGAACAAAGTTGGCAGACAATTCGATAGTCATAGGAGGCAAGAAGTTGAGAAACTAGCCGCCGAGCGAATTCGGAAGAAGGTTCCTCCGGGGTATCTGGACACTTCTTATGGAGACATCATTCTTTGGTTTCAGCTGATGGACAAAGCCAAGGAAGACAAAAAGAACCTCATCTTTGTAACCGAAGATGCCAAAGTTGACTGGTGGTGGTATCATAAACCTGATAAAAAAGAGACTCTAATTGGACCACGTCCTGAACTGATTAGCGAGTTTTTCGACCAGACTGGCTGCTCATTTTACATGTATAGCTCTTCACATTTTTTGCAGCTTGCTAACGAATTCCTCAACCAAGACATTACAGATTCCAACTTAGCGGAGATCCGTGAAATTGAAGAACTGAATAAGGAGCGATCATTTCAAAGGGTTTGGCAACAGGATAATCTCGACGGCTTATCTGATGAATGTTGGGACCTACAGCATAAGATCAATGACCGTGAAGAGTATCTGGGAGACATTCAGCACGAGCTGAGTCGTGTCCGTTCAGATGACTCACTAGGAACACATGAAAAGAATGAACAACTCGTAAGCCATCTTGAATTATATATGAATATCAAACAGGAACTTGAACAATTTCGAGATAGTCTGAAGGGAAAATTGACAGACATTCGGAACTCCGGATATGACCTTCAAGGAAGATTCCCGATCCCCTAATACACGGTAGATGGCCTTCACAAAGAGACTCTTCGAACTTTGCCTCCTCGTGTTGCACCCAGCACGCATTCCGGAATACATCTTGCACGAAGCGAAACGAGGCGACTTCTCAGGCGACCTTGCTTCGAAGCGAGTGTTTGACCCGTTCTCTCCTCGCCTGCGAGATGAGGGACGCTCGGGGCGTGACGGTAACGTGGCTATCTGGAAGTAGTGGCGGGGGAAGGATAGTGTCACCGTAACACGCTACCCACCCGCGCAACCACGCGCGATACCTTCGGCCCACTGCCGATCCTCCGCTTCATACGGCCCCACCAGCGGTAATTCGTAGCGGAGTAACGACGCATACCGGCCACGGTCGTAGCAGCGGGCGAAGAGGCGGCTGAGATCGATGGGCAGATCGGGATCGGGGGCCTTCAGCGGGATCGGGATCGTCGGCAAGGCGTCGCGAACCGACCAGGCGTAGACATCGCACTCAGGACGTCGCCCGGCACGCGCGACGAAGGTGTAGAAATCGCCGCGCGGGAGCGGTCGGGCCATGGGGACCCGGGCACCGCCTCGAAGCAGGTCGATTTCGACGAGGTGGACCGGCTGGTCAAGGACGGTCCTTCGTTTCGACAGGTACGCTTCGCGTCCGCTTGAGCTTTTGTTCGTGGGCGATAGGATCTCGATCACCGTGACCAGTTCCTGCGCCGGCAGGCTCAGGATCTCTATCCAAACGTCGCGCACCTCCTCCTGAGCGAGCGCTAGCGGCAGGGTCACAGGCTCAATCGTCGCGGCTCCCGATGCGGCGCTCGGCCGTTCGGGATGAAGCGGTGCGACATCGCCGCGGCGGATCAGGGCGACATCCGGGCGAAACTTCTGGACCTCGTCCGCCGACCAGCTCACGGTGTGGACGTTCTCCTCGAAGCGTGCCACATAAGCGTTGGGTAGTCGATCCGCCAGTTCATCGCCGATCGCGGAGATCAGGCGACTGTGGAGATCCGCCCAATGGCCCTGAGCCTCGATGAAGGGATCGACTCCCGGGAACGGGCTGGGCATGGCCAAGAATCCGACTATGAGTCCATGGAACGTCAGGAGACGATCGAAACGCCACACGACTTATCATACCGCCTCCGCATGGACCCGTGGTTCGTGCTTTTCGAAGCACAACGCGTAAGCCCTTCCCTTCCAGGCGATCGTGTTGCGAAAACGCGAGCGCGAGCCGATCGCTCCTCGGCCGCGAGGCTATGGACACCCTGCGCGAATCGGTAACATGGCGATTCGGCATCACTGGCAAGGCTCAGGCGAGACACCAGCCGCCAGACGTGTCGTCGATGGGATAAGGAAGCGACCATGATCGATACGAGAAAGACCGGCGCGGCAGCCCCGAACCCAGGATCGACGGCGCTTTTGGCCGTGTTTACGCTTTACGCGGCTGGATTTCTCGTCGTGGGACCTCGCGGCTCGCTCGCCGACGATTTCCCGCCCATTCACAACACCGAGCCTGGCAACGCCAAGCCGATGCCTGCTGAGGAGGCGGCGGCGGGGATGGAGTTGCCGGAAGGGTTCCGGGCGTCTGTGTTCGCGGCGGAGCCGGATGTGCAGAACCCGATTGCGATGGCCTGGGATGATCGGGGGCGGTTGTGGGTGGCCGAGAACTACACGTATGCGGAGCGGACCCAACGATTTGATCTGTCGCTTCGTGACCGAGTGCTGATCTTTGAAGACAAGGACGGCGATGGTCGGGCCGATTCGCGCAAGGTCTTTACCGACACGGTGCAGATGCTGACGAGCGTCGAAGTGGGGCGCGGTGGCGTCTGGTTGATGTGCCCGCCTCAATTGCTCTTTATTCCTGACGCGAATCAGGACGACATTCCCGATGGGCCGGCGCAGGTTGTTCTGGATGGGTTCGACGTTGCGCAGGACAACTATCACAACTTCGCCAACGGCCTGCGGTGGGGGCCGGACGGATGGTTGTACGGGCGCTGCGGGCACTCGTGCCCGGGGCGGATCGGCGTGCCCGGAACAGCCGACGACGCGCGGATTCCGCTCGATGGCGGCATGTGGCGCTATCATCCTGAGCGAAAAGTCGCCGAGGTTCTCTGCCACGGGACCACCAATCCCTGGGGACACGACTGGGACAAGAATGGAGAGCTCTTTTTCATCAACACCGTGAACGGACACCTTTGGCACGTTGCGCCTGGAGCGCATTTCAAGGAGCCGTTCGGCGAGAGCGCGAATCCGGGTGTTTATGAACGCATGGACATGATCGCCGATCATTACCACTTTGACACAACCGGAAGCTGGACGGAAAGCCGCGATGGCAAGGCGAACCACCTGGGCGGCGGCCATGCCCATGTCGGCATGTTGATCTATAACGGCGACACCTGGCCGGAAGCGTATCGCGGCAAGCTGATGACGATCAACATGCACGGAATGCGGGTGAATGTGGAACGCCTGGAGCGCACCGGAACGGGATATGTCGGCAAGCACGAACCGGACTTCTTGATCTCCAAGGACCCCTTCTTTCGTGGTACCGACCTATCCGTCGGGCCTGATGGAAACGTCACCCTGATCGACTGGAGCGACACCGGCGAGTGCCACGAGAGCACGGGCGTCCATCGCGACAGCGGCCGCATCTACAAGATTCGCTACGGCGACGCCCGCGGCACTTCCTTCGCCAAGCCCACATGCCTGGCCGGCGAGGGCAAACTCCCGCAGCTCTGGAGAGACTATCAGGCGGGCAAGACGACGCCCGACCAACTGCGTGCGCTGGCCGTTGATCCCGATGAGCACGTCCGCGTCTGGGCGATCCGCCTGCTGACAGACTTCTGGCCGCTCGACTGGGTTACCGGCCCCAATCCCAGGGCTGCTTACCCACGCGATCCGGCGACTCGCGAACTCTTGCAGCGGATGGCCGTCGACGATTCTTCCGGGTTGGTGGCGCGTGTGCTGGCGTCGACACTTCAACGATTGCCTGTCGAGGAACGGGGACGACTGGCGCGGGCCCTGATGGGACGCAAGGAATATGCCGCCGATCGTGATCTTGCCATGCTCACCTGGTATGGCTTGATTCCGGTTTCGCAGACCGCGCCGGGCGAGTTGATCGAGATTGCCGCGGAAACCCAGTGGTACGCGGTCAACCGCTGGATCGCGCGCAATTTCGCAACCCGCTATTCGGCCAATCCCGGCGATCTCGAAAAGCTCTTGAGCGCGGCGACGGCGATGTCGGTCGAGGGTCAACGCGAGACGCTTGCGGGGATGGCGGAGGCGTTTCGCGGTCTCCGGAAGGCGAAGCGTCCGTCGGGCTGGGACGCGTTTTGCCGGCTTCCCGGCGTGAGTAACTCGCCTGAAATCGTTCGCGATATGAGCATTCTTTTCGGCGACGGCCGCGCGCTGGCCGAAGTGCGTGCGATCGCCCTGGATGACAAGGCCGAGATGAAAGTGAGGCAGAACGCGTTGGAAACGTTGATCGACGCGCGACCGGAAGATTTGCGAACTCTGTGCGAGGGTTTGCTCAAGGTACGCACCCTGAACGCGACGGCTCTCAAGGGGCTTGCCCTGTTCGACGAGCCGGAAGTCGCGGTGTTGATCGCGCGTCATTATCCGTGGTTTCATCCGGACGATCGGGCGAAGGTGATCGAAACGCTCGTGTCACGAAGGTCATCGGCGTCGGCCATGCTGGATGCGATCGCGAGCGGCCAGGGTCCGATACCGCTGAGTGACATCACGGCATCGCACGCACGGCAGATTCAGAGTTTGGGGGATTCTGAGCTGACCGCATTGCTTTCCAAGGTTTGGGGAGAGTTGCGGGAAACCAGCGCCGAACGCCGAGACGCGATCGAGCTCTGGAAGAATCGCCTGACGGCGGATTCGATCGGTCGCGCCGACCTGGGCGCGGGCCGGGCGTTGTTCGGCAAGACGTGCAGCGGGTGTCACAAGCTTTACGGCGAGGGTGAAAAGGTGGGACCGGATCTCACCGGCGCACAGCGTTCCAGTCTCGACTACTTGATGGAGAACATCCTCGACCCGAGCGCCACGGTGGGCAAGGACTACAAGATGTCGGTGATTGTCACGAACGACGGGCGTGTTCTGAACGGTCTTGTCGTCAGCAGGGATGGGACGAAACTGGTTCTGAGAACGGCGACCGAGCAGCTCACGATCGCGAACGACGATATTGATGAGATCCAGGAGTCCACACTTTCGGCGATGCCCGATGGCTTGTTGCAGGGTCTGACGGATGAACAAGTGCGCGATTTGATCGGCTATCTGATGAGCCCGGTTCAGGTTCCCTCGCGTTGAAGCCGGTTCTCAAACTCAAAGGCCCGACGGGGCCACATGCGACTGCGTTTCATTCTGAGTCACGGGTGATTTTGCTCATCTCGGATCACCGGGCTTCTGAATCTTGATTTCTTCGAGTGTCGTTGCGCACAGGATGTCATCGAAGAAAATCGTATCCACCGACCTGGCGTGTGGGCTGCGATGGATTCCTGGCTGGGAAAAGTAGACACGCTCAAACCCTTTTGTCTGTACGTGCTTATCCAACACAAGCTCGCCGTCCCACCAGAGGCGGACATTCCCCCTGGCGGGGTCTTCCGACCAGTGAATGTGCATGCCGAGCTGATGCCACTCGCCGACCGTGAATTCCGACTCCCAGTGGACGCCCTTCCGGCCGAGGTTGCCGGTGCCATACTTGATCGCCGTGCCGGAGCCGCCGGGCCTGGGCTCTACCCACCACGTCATCACATTGTTCCAGCGTGGAGGTGGGCGGCCCTCCCAGTAGAAAAAGTTGTCGCGATCCTGCGGTGGTTCTTTCATGAACAGGTAAAAGGAGACGAATGTATCGGAACCCTCCTCGACGGTCACCACAGGCCCATTCGCCTGCACACGCAACTGCCCGGCGTTGAACACGTCGTCTTCATGAATTGAAAATCGTCCGGCATATTTGCCCGAGTGAACGATGTCGTCGACCACCGAGATATGCCCCGGCTGGGCATGCGGGCTGATACCGCCGAACTGGCTGAAGTCGCCGGTTTCGAAGTCGGCCTTGAACAGGATGTCGGCGGCGACCGGCTCGAAGCCGATCAGCGAGCAAGGGACCAGCAAGATGACCGCCAACCCGTTCCGGCGCGTTGTTCGTCCCACCTTCGGTCTCCCTTCTTGATTTCGCAAGTGATGGCATGGGGAAGCGCCGCCATCCTGGGCGATCTCGTATTCGTGGATCCTCAGCACCTGCTCCACGCTGAGATATTTTCATTTCACTGCGAAAGCCGCTTCATCAGTTTGGCGCGCGTTTGATACTCGCGGGCCAACTCCGTCTCGAAGTCCCAAAGCTCCTCTGATACGGTTCCCAGGATTTGGTCACGGATGGGGTGAGGGGCGGGGGCCTGCGCCCTGGATCCCCGCCTCCGCGGGGATGACTCGTTCGGGGGCACCCTGCGATCTCCCCGCGATCGTTACCTGAGATGCGTATGACTCTGGTCCCTCGGCAGACTTGATAGACTGATCCTCGGGCGAACGACGCCCCTGGCTCGCCCATCCTGCCCCAGGGGGCGCGGTCACGCCACTGCCATCTATTCCTGCCTACCGTCAATGTTCCATCCCGCAGCACGCGCACGCCGCATCTCGGTCGGTCGTCGTGGTCGTGGCGGGGTCGGCGGGCGGTAGGTTGGGTACGAGGCTGGGGTCGTAGGTCGAGCCGGCCGAGACCTGAATGACGGTGATCCGCACCTTGGTGGGGAAGTAATTCTCGGGGTCGGGCCGGCGGTGGGCGTGGCCCTGGCCGCCGCTGTCGTCCTTGATCACCAGGTCCATCTGCTTGATGCCTTCGGTCCAGACGATCGAGTCGTTTTCCCAGAACTCGGTCATCTTGACGTCGCGCTCGTAGACACCGGCCTCGCGATACACCTGAGTTCCGGTGCAGCCGTAGCCGTTGCCCTGACCCTTGTTGGGGATGTAGCAGATCGTCCAGGTCGTCGGTGCGCCGCCGGGCGGCTTTTCGAGAATCTCGGCCCGGATATGGACGGTCCCGTTGCGATAGTCGACGGGCGTGGTCCAGTCGCGGGGGCGGTCAGGATTGAGCAGCTTGTCGCCCTTGACGTAGTAGTGCGACTTGGACGGCCTGGCGTTGTCGGCGTCGTCCTTTGTGTAGGTGAACGTCACGTCGAACAGGACGAACTGCTCGGCGTGGACTGCCGAGGCCGAGGTCGCGAAGCAGAGAATCACGGCGATCCATCCGGCCCGACCCGATCGTTGGGGAAGATGTTGAACCGGCATGTTTGCTCCTGAGCGTGGTGACGTTCGGTTCCCTGAATTCAATCCCTGCGCCGACCGATCCCTGATGATGCGCGGTCCCGGGTTGCAAGGAAAGCGCGGGGCGGCCCGGTTGCGCGAGGTGAAACTTTTCGGCGAACGATTCTCGACACCCGCCGATGCGGTATGATGCGTGAGATTCAGCGGCGCGGGGTCAACTCGTCTCAGGACATTTCCCCAAGGTCGGCGGCGACGGCTTCCGGCAGGAGACCACGATGGCGTTCGGATGGTTCGGGAAGAAGAAGGGTGGGAACACCCTGGTGGTGGTTAGCTACGAGGGTAGCGGTCGGCTGCGTCTGAATGGTGTGAGGGTTCAGGAGAAGAAGATCAAACTGAACGCCAAGAACCACCCTCAAACCGTCTGCTGGGTCGAGTTTACCCATGACGGTGCGCGGATCGAGCAGGGCAAGGGTGGCGAGGCGGGGAAGCTGCCGCCGGAGAAACTCGAACGGTTGCTTCAGGAGCTGCCCATGACTCCGGAATGCCGAACCGTGCTCGCCACGATCGCCAAGGGCGAAGAACGAGCGGGCCAGTGGCTCGCCTGGGGCAGCAGCGGCTCGGCTCAGCGCGGCACGGCCGGCGATCAGGG
>JBGSYY010000676.1:0-15859 GCA_041750675.1 Isosphaeraceae bacterium
GGCGATCAACGGCGGCTCCTCGGCGATCGGCTCCGGCACAGACTCCGGCATGATCTCCGTATCGTCCGACCCTCGTAACGCCAGCGACAGCGGCCCCTGCGATCGAGCGGCCACCAGCGCCTCGGCCTGCTTCGGCGTCACTGCCAGAGTCACTGTCCGCACCTTCATTGACTTGTCTTCGCCCCGCGTGATCACCTGGCCCGCAGCCAGAACCCGCACGTTCTGAAGCACCGTTCGCGACGGCTGACGCTGCCTCGCCGACCGGCTGTCGCTCAGCTCTTGAAGAATATCGACATGATGATCCGGCAGTACGAAGCCCGACACGCCCGACTCTTCGCTCACCTCGATCGAAAACGCACGCATCCCCCCAGGAATTCGACCCGAAAGGCCCGGCACCGCGTCCTTCGCCGCCAGCTTGCCCTCGATGATCGGCTCCTCAGCCAGCAGCGGAATCTCGACCCAACGTCCGTCCAGATCCTTCGGATTCGTAAACGCCCCTTGCGGCACGTTCGGTGCCGGTAGCTTCACCAGCTTGAAGCAGTCCGGCTTGAGATAATCCTCGGAACGCAGATTCTTCGCCGCGACCAGCACATCGCGCATTTCCACCGCCTTCTCGTTCCCGCCAACTACCTGACTCACCCCATACATGGCCACCAGGCCACAGCCTACCGCCAGGCCCAGGATCGCGAACGACTTGCCGCCCATCTTGATGCCCCTCCCCCTCTTTGTTGGGATCGGCCGATCGCTACTTCAGCGCGGCCCTCTTGGTTCAGAACAGCAAGCCCGCCGTCATGAAGTAAGCGACCGTCCCCACCGCCATCGGAATCCCGTACGGCAACAGCGTCATCGTCGGCTTGCGCTCGGCGGCAATCTCCGCCAAGGTCGCCGGATTGCGAATAGTGGCCCACTCGCAGGCCAGCATTCGCATCCGTTGCATGTGCATCGAAAACCGTCCCGAAGCCACCATCATGATCAACGCCATCCCGGCACCCACCAGAACCGTCGCCACAAACGACGGCACCACCAGCCCCGGACCGATCCACGCTCCCACTCCCGCCAGCAGCTTCACGTCGCCCGCACCCATGCCTCCCACCGCATAAAGCGGCAACAACAGCACGAGCCCCAGCGCCAGTCCGGCCAGCGCTGCAGGCAGTCCCAGACCACCCGGCAAGGCTGCAAAAGCCAGCCCCGCCAGCGCGAAGGGAAACGTCAGCCAGTTCGGTACGCGCAGCTCGCGGCCGTCAATCACCGCCGCCACGACCAGCACCGTCGACACCAGCCAGAACACACCATGATCCGCAAGAAATCCCATCTCTCGACTCCCGAGGATACGGCGCGCCCGCGCCGGCCTTCATGACCCATGTCGCGCTCACGCATTCGCGGAGCGACTCAGTTCCGCAAACGATGTAATCAGGTCGGGTAACTCCGGCTTGACCCGTATGAATCATCCCAGACCAACTCGAATCGATTCGAAGAACGCCTACCCAGGGCGCAAGACAACGGACCGCCTCGCGGTCCGCGTGCCTTCTCCTCGGCGGCTCTCTCGCGATCGAGGCGAGGTCAACTCGTGCGGGCGGCCCTGGTCCAGGTCTCCCGGCCCACCCACACGACCTTCTGTTGACTTGGGATCAACCCAGGGCGCTGCTGACCGCGCTAAAGTTGCTGCTGACCGCCGAACCCAGGCTGCCGATGATCGTCAGGCACGCCACGATGATCAGGGCGAGCATGACCGCATACTCAACGGCCGTCGGTCCATCTTCACTGGTCAAGAAGGTCTTCACGCGATTCACGAACTTGGTCATCGAAAAACTCCTGCTGCTTGTGCTGAGTCGGCCTGCCGTAGCACGGTGCAGCTCGCGCGGCGGCCGACTCGCGAGCCGTTCCCGATCGTTCCGACGGCCACGGCCCACCCGTGCCGCCTTCCGTATCGATCGAGTTCCACGTGTTGTGGACATTGGAACCGTAGGTCACATCGCCGGACTTCGAGCAAAAAAAACCGTCGAACACGCCTCCAGGTGGCTTCGTCAAGCCGCCTCTCGGCCTTCCCCACCCCTCGTCGAACCTCTGTAAACTCGCTAAAATCGTTTCGCACAAACAGCGCTCCCGCGTTCGTCGCGCCCCATCCAACCTGTTCACCTCAAACAACGAGATCGCAACCATGCGGAAACACCTGCTCTGCACCGGAACGCTGACGCTCGCGGCCCTCGCCGTCGCAGGCTGCGCCGAGACCGACCCTAATGAGATCAACAACACCGTGACCACCGGCCAGATGGAACCGGTGAAGCCGCTCCCCGCCGCCGCAAACGCTCCCGCCCCCGCCCCCTATCCCGGCAAGGACGCGAAGTCGGCCCCCACCGAAACCCCGGCGGCCACCGCCGAGGTGACCCTCAGCTCCGAGGAGTTGGCCGAAATCGCCAAGTTGCCCGAGGACGAACAGCCCATCGCCAAGGCCCAGAAGGTCTGCCCCGTCAGCAATCAGAACCTCGGCTCCATGGGTATGCCCGTCAAGGTCGAGCACGACGGCGACATCGCCTTCCTTTGCTGCAAGGGCTGCATGGCCGATTTCGAGAAGGACCCGGTCGGCACAATCGCCAAAGCCAAAAAGTAATCCAGCCTTCTCGCCTGTCTCGCTCCCACAAATCCGCTCGCGGCCCGGCCTTCCCCATTCCCAGGGAGTGTCGGGCCGGCTTTCTTGCCAGACTCGTTGATCGGTCGGTGAAGAAGTCGGCCGCTCTGGCGCAAGCCTCGCCCCTGGCTTGGGCAACAGGCAAAGCCCCAGCTCCCTCGACCTGGGTCTGGCACGCCCTCCGTCCGCTCGTTAGAATGCTGCGTCCATCCTTTCGGAACATTCCCGTTCGGTTTCGACCACACGGGGCCTCTCGAATGTGACCTTTCGTCCCGCCGGGTGCTCTCCCCTCCTCGGCTGGGCGTCCGGGTCTTTGTCGAACGCAGGTTTTGTGATCCCGATCAGTCAATCTGCTGCATTCGGATCACGGCTTCGTGACACCATTCTCCACACCTCGCAGGTTTCGCGACTTCAACGCTTCCTGAGTAAGTGGAGACTTTGAGGTCTTTTGATCGGCCTCAAACCTTGGTTTCGCGATCCCCCCTCGTTCTCGACAACCCCACGACCCGGATTCCCTCCTACCCCTCCCCCCCATTTCTTGGTCGAGTTCTGGAGTCAGAGATGAGCCAGCCCAGCAGCAACGCTCGCCAAAGCGCGATCGCCGCCATCAATTCGTGGCAGCCCATGGGGCCGCGTGTCAACTTCCGCGACACCCCCGTTGGCCAGATCTTCGGAATCAACGTCTTTTCCGATGAAGTGATGCGCGAGCGTCTCTCGGATAAGGTCTACAAGACCCTGCGAGCCACCATCCGCAAGGGCGAGCCGATCAATCACGACGTCGCCGACGAAGTCGCCAAGGCCATGAAAGATTGGGCCATCGAAAAGGGTGCCACTCACTACACCCACTGGTTCCTGCCCATGACCGGCCTCACGGCCGAAAAGCACGACTCCTTTCTCGTCCCCACCGGCGACGGCAAGGCCCTCGCCGAGTTCAGCGGCAAGGAGTTGATCCAGGGCGAGCCGGACGCCTCCAGCTTCCACTCGGGCGGCATCCGCGCCACCTTCGAGGCCCGCGGCTATACCGCCTGGGACCCCACCAGTCCCGCCTTCATCCTGGAAAATCCCAACGGCACCACCCTCTGCATCCCCACCGCCTTCTGCTCTTGGACCGGTGAGGCTCTCGATAAAAAGACCCCACTCCTGCGCTCGATGGACGCCCTGTCTAAGCAGGCCTGCCGCATCCTCAAGCTCTTCGGCACCGACGCCAAGCGCGTTACCGCCACCTGCGGACCCGAACAGGAATACTTCCTCATCGACCGCCACTTCTATTATTCCCGCCCCGACCTGATTAATGCCGGCCGCACCCTTTTCGGCGCTCGCCCCCCCAAGGGCCAGGAAATGGAAGACCATTACTTCGGCGCCATCCCCGAGCGCGTGCTCGCCTGCATGCTCGAAACCGAGATGGAGCTTTACAAGCTAGGCGTCCCAGTCAAGACGCGACACAACGAGGTCGCCCCATCGCAATACGAAATCGCCCCGATCTTCGAGACCGCCAACGTTGCCACCGACCACAACATGCTGGTCATGGAAACCCTCAAGCGCGTCGCCTCCCTCTACGGCCTCCAACTCCTGCTCCATGAGAAGCCGTTCGCCGGCGTCAACGGCTCCGGCAAACACCTCAACTGGTCCATGTCCGACGACGAGGGCAACAACCTCCTCAAGCCCGGCGAGACCCCGCACGCAAACGCTCAGTTCCTTGTATTCCTCTGCGCCGTCATCCGTGCCGTCTACAAGCACGCCGACCTGCTCCGGGTCGCCATCGCCTCGGCTGCCAACGACCATCGCCTCGGTGCGAATGAAGCCCCGCCCGCCATCATCTCCGTCTTTCTCGGCGACATGCTCACCGACATCGTCGAGCAGGTCGAGGCCGGCGCGGCCACGTCCACCAAGGCCGGCGGCTCGCTCAAAATCGGCACCGATGTCCTGCCCACCCTGCCCCGCGACGCCGGCGACCGCAACCGAACCAGCCCATTCGCCTTCACCGGCAATAAGTTCGAATTCCGCGCCGTCGGCTCCAGCCAGTCGATCGCCGGCCCCAACGTCGTCCTCAACACCATCGTCGCCGATAGCCTCGACTACATCGCCACCGAACTGGAAAAGACCGGTAAGAAGGGCACCGACCTCAACCTCGAGATCCAGAAGCTGCTCCAGTCAATCATCAAGGAATGCAAGCCCGTTCTCTTCAACGGCGACAACTACAGCGAGGAATGGCACAAGGAAGCCGCTCGCAGGGGCCTGCCCAACCAGCGCAACACGGTCGACAGCCTTCCCGACCTCGTCAAGCAGAAGTCGATCGACATGTTCTCCCGGCTGGGCGTTTTCAGCGAGCGTGAGTTGCACTCACGCTACGAGATCCTGCTCGAAGGCTACAAGAAGACCATCAACATCGAGGCCAACCTCACTGCCTCGATGGCTCAACGGTTGATCCTGCCCGCCGCCCTACGCTATCAGCGTGAGGTCGCCGAGAGCATCGCTCAGCTCAAGGAAGCAGGAGGCAGCGTGCCCAAGCGGCAGGCCGAGCTGCTCAACGACTTGACCAAGACCATCGACGACCTCCAAGCCGGCCTCGCCAAGCTCCATGAAGTCGTCTCCCATGAAGACCACAACGGCGACACCCTCGCCCATGCCACCCACTCTCGCGACGCCGTCATTCCCGCGATGAACGCCGTCCGCGCCGCCGCCGATAAGCTCGAGGGCATCGTCGCCGACGACCTCTGGCCCCTGCCGACCTATCAGGAAATGCTGTTCATCAAGTAAGCCCTACCTGCGTCGGCAGAAAAAGATACACCAGGAACGCCACGGTTTCCGCCTCACAGCGGGAACCGCGGCGTTCTGGCATTTTAGACCACAGCCCTTGAGCCTGCCGCCTCCCCTGGCCCCCGTCGCAGCATCGGCTGAAGCCTCCAGTAAGTCAGCGACCGCCACAGCCACTCAAACGGCCCGTATCGGAAATGCTCCAGCCACAGCGGGCTGACCAGAAGCTGAAACGTCCAGACCGCCAGCACGATCCCCATCAGCAGCGGCCGATGAATCGCGCCGAAGTAGTCGCCGCCATATCCGTAAAACAGAAACGTGCAAAAGATCGACGTGAGCAAATAATTGCTCAACGCCGTGCGGCCCACCGCCGCCAGTCGCCGTGTCAGCCAGGGCAGAGATCCCGTTTGACACAGCCGCATCACCAGCCCGATATGCCCGAAAACCACAAATAGGCTGCCATAAAGGGAGATCAAGGGCCAGCCATCGAGCGAGTACCACAGTCGTTGACCCAGAAAGAAATCGTGCCCCGCCTGATGCCAGACGTCAAAGAGCATCAACGGCACTCCGACGCCATATCCACAAACCATCATCATGTGATAAACCCACTGCGGCTGCCGGGCCGCGAACACCCCCTGCTTCATCAACCCCATCCCGATCAGCATCCGCCCGCCGATCAACCACCACCCGAACAGCCCAAACGCCAGCGGCGTCCACAACGTCGAGGTGAATCGCTCCTCAACCAACCCCCAATACGGACCTCGATACTTGGCAATTCCCCCCATCATCTCCTCACGCTTGGGCATCTCCTGCTTCGACATCTTCTTCCAGCCCTCATGGACGCTCGAATCCCACCAGCCCGGCTTCTCCTTCTTCTCAAGCTGAGCGTCCACCCGTGCCGCGGTCGCCTTCATGTAAGGGATTCCGCCCACGCGGAACCCCACCAACACACCCACCAGCAGCAGGTTGAACACCACCCCCGTGACAATCAACGTACGCGGCCTGAGCTTGCGGAATGGATACAGCAAGAACCCGCAAAGGGCGTACAAAACCAGCACGTCCCCCTCCCAGATCAAGATCGCATGGATCAAGCCAATCACCAGCAGCCAGAGCGTGCGCCGATAAAAGACGCCACGAATCTTCGCCCCACGCTCCTCCGCACGCTCCGACATCAACACCAAACCCGCTCCAAACAACATCGAGAACAAGGTCATCATCTTCGTATCAAAAAACACATGATTGAATCCCCACAAGAATGTATCAATCGCTCCCGCCCCCGGCGCCATCGTCGGGATGCTATACACCGCATCCGGCCAGGCGAATCCCGCGATATTCATCGCCAAAATACCCAGCAAGGCAAACCCGCGAATCACATCCACCGACGCCACCCGCTCCACCGCTTCAACTGGTCGCGCCTTCGCCGGTTCGGGTTCCGTGGTCGTTTCCACAACCGGTAACGCCACGATCGGTTCGAGCAGAGGCGTCTCGATCGCGGCATCTTCCGTCGTTAAATCTTCAATCGACATCGCTGCTTGCTCCTTGGGCCGATTCATCAGTTTGGGAACGCCTTCCATTCCCGCCACCCAGGCCGGAGAACCCAACCTCGACACGCCGTTCTCATCCGTGGGACACGTCTCCAACATCTGCCGTTCGCGGCCTCGAGCAATTTATTCAATCGCGGCTTCTCGCCGTGTCGATTCCAAGGCTCCTCGATCCCCACTCTCCTCTTCCGCCATCCAGCGATCCAGCTCCCGCGCGATCGCCGCTCCCAGCCGTGCATGCCCCGTCTCCGTCACATGGCAAAAATCGACATAGAGTAATTCCGGTGCGGTATCCAGCGCTCGACTCAAATCGATAAACCTGACCCTCTCCGAGGGAGCTTCCAGCGTTCCGACTCGCCCGGCCACATCCCCCAGCGGTTGCTCCAGCCAGCCATACTCGCGCGCCTTCTCCCGCTCGTATTCCGTCTTGTCCTCCTTCGTGAACAGCACCGGTTGCCACACGAACAAGGCCCGAAACCCATACTCGCGTGCCAGCGCGTCAACACGATTCACATTCGCCTGATAATTCGATATCACCTCATCCGCCAGTTCCTTCGACCACTCCACTCGGCCCGCCGTCACCCGGCCCGCCCTTGCCCCCAGTCGAGCAGCGATCGAGCCTGCCACGCGCCCCAACGCCGAATCCCTCACCATCCGCCCCAACCAACCGCCAAATAGTCGCGGAGCACTCTCCCGGATGTTGAACTCCGCTACCCGGTTCGCTTCATTCTGAGGCCACCCCGCTCGACCATTCTGATACGCCGACAACACCTCGTTCACGCCATCGACAAACACAACCACATCCGGTCGCTCCCCTCCTTTCCGTTCACGCAAGTCGAGCATCAGGTCGATCACTTCCTGCGTGCTGACATACCCAATCTGCGCCCGGTTGATGACGAGCACGTCCCGCCCTACCTCGTTCAGCTCGATCCCGATCCGCGCCGCGATCGTCCCCACATCCCGAGCACCCATCCCCCACGCCACCGACCCACCCGCCACCTCAATTCGGAGTGGCCGCCCCGTTTGTCCGACGCCCGCCGCTTTCGGCATCGGCGTCCGCCGCAACCCATCGGCGTCGATGGACAAGGACTCCCCGTCAAACGGCAACGCCCGATGCACCACATACGGCCGCCACTCCGTCCGCACCGACTCCTGTTCCCGATACAGCCCATCAACCCAGGGCGCCCCGTCGTAGCCCAACGCCACGACCCGAGGATCAACCAGGGGCAACGGCCGCAGCCGGTCCTTCAACGCCAGCACACCCCGCAACGACAACTCCACCACCGCCAGCAGGATCAGCGTGACGCCCAGCATCAACCAACTCGTGCGCAACGCACGGCCAGCCCCCACAAGCAAATCCCTCAGCCAGCGCTTCCTCACGATGGGCGGCCCTCACTCGACGCTCTCGCGAATCCGCACGACAGACCCAATGATACGCATCCCAGGTTACGATCGCGGGCCGATCGCACTTTGCCCCCGACACGTCATCCCCGCGAAGGCGGGGATCCAGAATGCACGGCTTCGCCCCTCACCTCATCCCGCGAACAAATCCTGGGACCCGTTTGAAACATCTTATCCGCATTAAGGCGTCCAAACTCACCCGTCAACTCACAAGGAGCGTCCAAAAGACAGGGACCGGCCCCGACGTTTCCGCCAGGGCCGGCCCCCTTTGTTCCTCTATGAACGAGTCGAGACAATCTCAACCATGCGCCCCAACCGGCTGCTCCGCCACCGCCGCCCCATGGTGCCCATTGCCGCTATGACCATTGGCGATCAAGCTGCCGAGAGTCACGGCCTTCTCGCCGTGCTGCGAGAGATCCAGGCCGTCCTCTTCGTCGCTCTCCGCCACCCGGAGCGGAATGATCAGGTCGACCACCTTGTAAAGCACCACCGAGCCGACAAACGCAAAGACCGCCACAATCGCCATCGCTCCCAGTTGACTCAAGAACTGCTCGGTCTTGCCATACCAAAGACCGACATCCTTGGCGAATACACCCGTCATCACCATCCCGACCATCCCACCCACGCCGTGGCAGGGGAACACATCCAGTGTGTCGTCCAGGGTGCTCTTGGACCGCAAATGCACCGCCATGTTGCTGATCACGCTCGCCACCACACCGATGAAAATGCTCTGCGGCACAGTGACAAACCCCGCCGCCGGCGTGATCGCCACCAACCCCACCACTGCGCCGATGCAAGCCCCCAGGGCCGAAGGCTTCGTCCCCTTCATCCAGTCGAAGAAAATCCAGCCCAGCATCGCCGCCGCCGACGCCGTGTTGGTCGTGGTGAAGGCCGTGGCCGCCGCCCCATTCGCGGCTAACGCACTCCCGGCATTAAACCCGAACCATCCGAACCAGAGCATCCCAGTGCCCAGCAAAACATAAGGCACGTTGGCCGGCGGATGCGCCTCCTTCTTCTTGTAGCTCGTCCGCTGCCCCAAGATCATCGCCCCAGCCAGCGCCGCCAACCCAGCCGACATATGCACAACCGTACCGCCCGCGAAGTCCTTCACGCCCCACTTGAAGAATAAACCGTCCGGATGCCACGTCATGTGCGCCAGCGGACAGTAGATCAACAAGCTAAACAAACACATGAACAATAGATATGACGAAAAGCGAACCCGCTCAGCGAACGAACCCGTGATCAAGGCCGGTGTGATGATCGCGAACTTGAGCTGAAACATCGCGAACACCATCAGTGGCACCGTCAACGCCAGGCCCCCGGTCGAACCCAGCTTCGCCGTCGATTCTCCCACGTTGGCGAACATGAAAAACGTTCTCGGGTCGCCGATTACACCACCGATCGAATCACCGAACGACAGGCTGAATCCCACCACAACCCACAACAGGCTGATCACCCCCAGCGCGATCACGCTCTGCAGCATCGTCGAAACCACGTTCTTGTACCGGACCATTCCGCCGTAAAAGAACGACAGCCCGGGCGTCATCAACAGCACAAGCGCCGAGGCCGTCAGCATCCACGCCGTGTCGCCGGCGTTGACCTCGCCATTCGACTCGAGCGCGGCCTCAGGCCCTTTCAAAAACAGCGCGCCAACCGCAAGCGCGGCCAGCAAAAAAAACGGCAGTGGGGCGGCTTTCTTCATGGCCGGAGAGATTCCTCAAAGTCGTTGGGAGAGGGGAGAGAGTGTGCAAAACTCGCCGGAAACCGCGAGGAATCGCCGGTTCCGGCGTTTTCGATCGTCCGCGTCGCGCTCAGATCGCTTCCGATCCGCGTTCGCCCGTGCGAATCCGCACGCAGTCTTCCAGGGGCACGATGAAGATCTTGCCATCGCCGATCTTGCCCTCCGGCCCGCTCCGCGCGGCCGAGATGATGGCGTTCACCGTCGCCTCCACAAAATCCTCATTCACGGCAATCTGCAGCTCGATCTTCCGCAGCAGGTTCACCGTAAATTCGTGCCCGCGGTAAACCTCGGTGTGACCCTTCTGCCGGCCAAAGCCCTGCACGTCCATCACGGTGAGGCGATACACCTCCACGTCCGCCAGGGCATTCTTGACGGCTTCAAGCTTTGTCGGCTGGATAACGGCGATAATCAGCTTCATGAGATTCTGTCCGGCTCCGGTTCATGACGTGTGGGTGAGTCGCACCGGCAGCTTGTCCACCAGTGCGGTTCAGTCGGATGGTTGAAGTGGCACTCGGGGAATCGATTGGTCCGCAAGCGCTCAGATCAGGCGGCTTCCTCGGGCGCGTTTAGGACCGCACCTCAGCATGCCCTCGGGATGCCGCCTCGGCGAGCGCCGAGGCCTCGCCCGCATACGAGCCGGCCATCAAAACACGCGGAGCGTAGTCGGGATACGCCTCGCTGCCGTGCTCGCCGAGGTCCAGTCCCTCCAGCTCCTCCTCGGCCTTGACCCGCAGACCCATCGTCAGCTTGATCGCACCAAAAAGGACCACGCCGCACACCACGCTCCACCCCAGCACCGCGCCCACGCCGATCAACTGATTGATCAACAACTGTACGCCGCCCCCAAAGAGCAGTCCGTCTCCCGTCGTGTCCGCCGGAGCAAACTTCGCCTCCGCGAACAAGCCGACGCAGATCGTCCCCAGGGCGCCGCAAACTCCATGAACCGAGATCGCACCCACCGGGTCGTCGATCCCAATCTTGTCGAAGAACAACACCGCCAGCACAATGACCACGCCCGCGATCACGCCAATGATCGCCGCCGACAACGGTGAGACGAACGCGCAACCCGCCGTGATGCCGACCAGTCCGGCCAGCACACCGTTGAGCGTCATCGAAATATCAGCCTTCTTGAAGATGATCCACGACGTGACCATCGCGGACACCGCTCCCGTCGCCGCAGCCAGATTCGTCGTCATCGCGATCTGGGCGATCGAAACGTCCGCCGCCATCGTTGAGCCGGGATTGAACCCAAACCACCCCAGCCACAGGATGAAAACGCCCAGCGCCGCCATGGGAATGTTGTGGCCCGGGATCGCGTTGACCTTCCCGCCTTTACCGAACTTGCCCAGCCGCGGCCCCACGAACAAGGCACCCATTAACGCCATCCATCCGCCCACGGAGTGGACCACCGTCGAACCGGCGAAATCCCACATCCCCAGCTTCTGCAACCAGCCGCCACCCCAGATCCAGTGGCCCACAACCGGATAGATGAAGAGACTGATAACAAACGAATAGACCAGGTACGACGGAAACTTGGTCCGCTCCGCCATCGCGCCAGAAACAATCGTGGCCGCCGTTCCCGCGAACACAAGCTGGAACATGAACTTCGCGTACAACGGCACGCCCGTCCAGTTCAACGCCGAGAAGACGCCCGAGTACGCGTCGCCGGTCGCCGGCGATGTGTCGTTGCCCTGCAAGAACCAGCCCGAAAGTCCCATGAACGGATTGCCGTCTCCGAACATGATCGCGAACCCCACCGCCCAGAACGCCAGCGTCCCAAGCGAGAAGTCCATCAAATTCTTCATCATAATATTGTTCGTGTTCTTGGCCCGGGTCAGCCCGCCCTCCACATAGGCGAAACCCGCCTGCATCCAGAACACCAGAAACGCCGCCAGCATCACCCACATTGTGTCCAGCAACACCTTGTGGTTCGCCAGAGTCTCCTCAACCTTCGCCAGCGTCAACGGCTCGGCCGCCGGCTCAGGACTCACGACCTCGACGGCCACGGCCTCCACCCCAGTCGGGATCGCCGCCTCTTCCTGGGCCTGACCGGCCGTCGCGACAGCCAGCATCACCCCCAGCCCCAAAACCCCGCCGAGCACCGGTCGGAGCCACCTCGTTCCACGCGTCGTCATCATCAACCCAGACTCCGAGGGTGCCAGGATAGTAGCCCTTCGCATCATCATCCGGGCAACCCCCACGAGGCGCCCGGCGCTATGTCTCGCCCGATTCAATCTTCTCGCGGACGACGAGGCCAGCGCCTCCGTCATTGTCCGACGCGTCTTCGTTCGACCGCGAGCGTCGACGCGATGTCGATCCCGAGCGGCCCATGCTAGATGCCTGCATAAACTTGTTATAACGCATACGTATATCGCGACTTTCGCGCCAATTCTCACTTTGGTCGCTGCCAGATCGCTCCCCAACTCATTTTGCACAATCAATTTAGGTAGAATTAAAAAGTTTCCCGAACTAATCGATACCATGTCAGACTGACAATCCGGTAATCACTCCTGCCTAATCCCTGAGCAGATTAGCAACCTACGTCGTCGCTCATCCCTAACCGGTGCCTGCATAGGATTTATGCACCGCTGCATAGATTCGCGGCGTGCTAGAACGCCGGAGTGGCCTCGTCCCCGCTCCCAGGAATCTCCTTAACCCGTTGTTGGAGCGGCATTCACGTCGTCGGGATCACTCGTCCCGTGGGCGTCGGGTACGCCATTCGCCCAAAGCCGATGTCGCGAGGTCCGCGTGCCAGCGGCGATTCTCCAAGTCACGCCATCCCATTCCGGTTTCAGCCGCCGACACCGGTCCTCGTCTAAGTCTCGCCACTCCTCTCCTGGGAGATACCCCATTGATCTCGACGGAACTGCGTCTCGAAAACCTTGAAAACTCCCTACGCCGGCTTGAACGTCGTGCTCGACGCTGGCGAGGTGTAGCGATAGCCCTGGGCGGGCTGACCGCCGCCGTTGCGTTGACCGGCGCGGCGCGTGAGGCGGCCACGGTCCTCACCGCCCAGGAGTTCCGGCTCACTGATAAATCCGGCAACCTTCGGGGCAGCCTGACCATGCGTGAGGACGGCACACCCGGCCTCGCCCTGTTCGACGCCCAGAAACGCCTCCGTCTCTCCTTGGACCTCGCCGCCGACGGCGCGCCCGGCGTCAATCTGCACAGTGCGACCGGGACGCTACGAGGCGCGCTGGCCGTCCGTCCCGACGGCACATCCGGAATCGCGCTCTTTGATGATCGCGGCGTGATCCGGGCGTCGATCGACCAGGGTACCGACCTGACCGCCGGCCTCAACATTTATGACACCCAGGGCGCGCTTCGCGCTGCCCTGGCGGTCCGGCCCGACGACACCCCCGCGGTCGGTCTTTTCAGTCCCCAGGGCGCGGTCCTCGAAAGCTTCGAGGCGGGCCAGCCGGCCCCGTAATCGCCAACCACCCACGGCAACCTCGCCGAACGAGCGCAATTCGACCACCGTGCGCACGAAGCGAGCCATGTCCGCGTTTGGCGGCATGGCTCTTTTCTGACTATTTCGAGGATCCATCATTCCCAGAGGGTATGGGATTTCCGTCTCAATGCTCTGTTATTTGATTCAACGACTGCCTGGCAACCAGGGCTTGTACAGCGGGACCGATCGGCCGGAGCCAAACTCCCGATAAGAGCCGGTGGTCGGTCCTCGGAATCCGTACGCGCGATCTGTCGGCCCCAGCGTCCGTGTCGTGACAATCGGGGCACGGCCCGCGTTGGGATCGATGTACCTCCAGGAAACTCCAGGATTGTAGGCAATCCACCCCTGATTCGGGGCGTAACCGATCCAGCCAGTGCCCGGTGGGGTTGAGTAAACAACCGTCGGCGCGGCCTGAGCATACGTGATTGTCGGAACCGTGCTTCCATACACCGTGCCTGGCGCGTAACCGGTCCAACCAAATGGTGCGGGCGTCTGAGCCGTACTGATTGTCGCAACAGAGAACAGCAGGACAAAACCCGCGCACCAGGCGGTCACTTTTCGAATGGTGTTCATGATCATAAGACTCCTCAAAACGCTTGGGGTGGGAGAGGTACCGAACCGGGCGAAAAAACCGGGCTCTCCACAGCGTCTCCAAGAAGTTATTGCGAATCACATGCCAGGGGATCCAATCCGACTTCCGCGTCCAGTTCGATTGTTCCATTGTGATGCCAAGTCTCGTCAAGGCAAGCGAAATCGATCTCGGCCGAGGCACGATAATACCTCGCGTGAACGCTCAGAAAATCGAAGGCTCGCGGCCTGCATCAAGAACGTATGACCGACGTGGACCGTCCGAGCCGGCAACCGTCACCGTCGCCAACCTCTCGACACCCCAGACACCGACCCCCAAACCCAGGCTGTCCCGACGAGTGTGGCGGCTCCGCGTCCGCGAGAATTCGAGCCCCCCAGCGCCTTGCTGGGCAACCCGACCAAAAAAAACGGGAGACCGGCCCGCGATCGCCGCGTTCCGGTCTCCCAAGCTCAGTCTGAGCCAGGCGGCTCAGAACAGCAGGATCGCGTCGATGCCCAGGGTCACCTGGTCGTCACGCGTGCCACCGTCGAAGTACGGATGATACTGCGTCCAGTCGAATCGGCATTCGGGGCGAATCCAGAGATTCGGGCACGGCTTGTAAATCAAACCCAGCGTCATTTCGTAAAACCGGTCGCCCTGGAAGTCGGGCTGTCCGCCCACCAGGCCCACCAGGCTCGTCCGCCCGCCCTGCATGTCCCAGAACACTTCCGAACGCCACACACCCGTGATCTTGGGCGTCAGTTCGTACAGAAACCAGTTGCCGAAGCTGAACCACTGCTGGCTCTCCACCGCACCGTTCTGCCCGCCCGAGGCCAGGCCCGGCACGTTACGCTCCCAGCCCTGGTCGGTTTCCAGCACCTGCGTCAGCTTGTTCGACCATTTGTGCGTCAAGACCGACGTGAACAGAGTGCGATCGTTCGCGCCGTAGCCCGGGTTACGCAATCCGGCGAGCTGCGGGATGTTGATATATCCGGTCGGATAAATCTGCTGATTGGCCGGAAGCTGACGGGGGTACTGGTTCGGACCCCAGATCGCCGAAAACGCGAAAGTCGTGTTATCGTCGTCGCTGGTCCAGGTGAACCCGCCGATATACCCGAACTGATAATTCTCGTTGAACCAGCGGTCCCAGCCGTTGATCGCACCGTTATAGACGTTGATCTTGTCGGTCAGGTGCAGCGTCGTCAGGAACCCGACGTGGGTGAACGGCTGCCCGAACACGAACATGTAAGGAACCGACAGCAACGGCCGCGCCACCGCCGGCACCTGTTCATATCCGGCGATCGTGTAGAACCGCCCGCCCTTGATGTCGAGGCCGCCCTCGGTGAACCAGGGAAGATGCACCTCGCCGTAGATCTGAGCCAGGTCGTAGCCCAGGTCGCCGATGTTGAACGACTCGTTCAAGAAACCCTGCTCATAGTTGAACAACCAGTCATGCCCGAACAGGTTGTCCGCGCGAAAGCCGAAGTTGATTGTGTCGTCCAGCTCCAGCGGGTCCTCGATGATGATGTAACCAAGCTGGTTACCCATCCAGTTGTTGGCCTTGTAGTTCGGTGTCACGCCGGCATTAATGCCGTTGCTATAGCCGTTCATGTTCTGGGTATAGCTGTTCTGGCTCCAGCCATAAATTTTGATCGGCGAATCGCCCAGGCCCAGAATGTCCTGAAGCCGAATCGGCTCGCCCGCCGCCGGCTCTTCGGCCGCCTCGGTCCCCAAAGTCTCCAGCGTCGCCTCGCCGCCGCCCAGCCCACGGTCTGCG
>JBGSYY010000677.1:0-2436 GCA_041750675.1 Isosphaeraceae bacterium
GGCGTCGTCGGCCGCGACATTCTCGTTGTCGACGCCCTCGAACCCGGCCACTTCGACGACTACCGACGCGCTGCCGCCGTCATCGCCCGCACCGGCGGCCGCCTCTCCCACGGCGCCACCCTCCTCCGCGAACTCCGCAAACCCTCCGCCGTCATCCCCAATTTCCCCACCAACCTCCACGGCCAGACCATCACCCTCACCAACGGCCTCGTCCAGATCCCGACCAACACCGCCGCCGCCCTCCGCCCCTCATCCTGACTCCGTCTCCCGCGCCATTTCCGCCACCAGCGTGGCCGCGTCAACGATCCGCCGCGTCGAACCGGAAAACCCGTCGTGATCCCGAGTGACAATCGTCGAGATCACCGCCAGCTCCGCCGCCGCGTCCTGAAGCGCATCCTCGAAGTCCGCCCAGGCCCGCCCGACCGCTGCCGCCAGAACGTCTCGATCCACGCCCAGCACATCCACCAGTTCCAGCAGATCGACCACGGAGGCCATCGCTTCATCCCCGCCCAGTTGCTTTCGAGCGACATAGTGAGAGATCGTAAACGACGTCGCGGCCAGGCTCGCACGCAACTCACCCGCCGCCACCTTGGCCAGCAGCGCCTTCGCGGCGATATCGAACGGTTCACGATGGCAAAGCGCGTCGACGATGATGTTCACGTCGACCAGAACATGCATCACCCGTACTTCTCCTCCAGAGACCGGGCGTACTCCGCCTTGACGTCCACATCCGAATCCATGCGCACACCCGCGAACCTTGCCAGCAGACGCCCCAGCGCGGCTTCGCGTTCCATCTGTGGGTCTTCACTCACCAGCCGCACCACGACCGACACACTCTCAATCACCGATGCCTCCGGCAACGGCTCGTCCGTGACGATCCGCCCGTCTTCAATTCGCGCGGGGATGACCTTGACCATGTGAGTGCTCCGATCCGTACGCGACGCCCCGAGGTTTCATCCCATTCTACCAAACCCGGAATAACTCGCCCCGGTCCTCGCTTGCTCACCGCTCGATCGGCACGGCTGGTCCTTTGCCATCATTCTCCCGCTTACCGCTATCATCAACCGGGGCGGCCTTCTCCTCCACGGCCTTCGCGAGCAACTCATCCACCCGCCCCCAGAGCGTTCGCCACGCCTCGCGCTCGCCCTCCGGCAACCCATCAATCCCCTCCCCGCGCACCCCCGCCAGATCCGAATCCGTTTTCCAGTGTTCCAGAGTCTTGCGGATGCCATCCCGATCCGGCGCACCAAGTAATCTCCCGATCGGATTCGGTTTACCCGCCCTATCGAGCAACTTCGCCCACACCTCCACCTCCGCCTCCAACCACCCCCGCGCTCGCTCGCGCAACGCCGCCCGACCGGCCTCATCCAACTTCTTCGCCTCCCCCTCGACGGGGGAGTTCCCCTTCTTCTCCTCCCCCTCGATGGGGGAGGGCAGGGTGGGGGTGTTCCCGGCAGCCGAAGCCGCCAGCGCCGCCGCACACGCCGCGTTGTACCGATGCTGCGCCTGCCGATCCTCCCCCACCTTCGGTTCAGCCTCGAGCGCCTCGCTCCACAATCGCGTTGCGGCGGCATGCAGCCCCCGGTCATAGCACATTTGAGCAAACGTCAATCGCTCGGCATTGTCCCGGGGCGTCTCCTCGCCGCGCACCACGGCGGCAAGCCGCTTGCTCGTGGCCACCTCCGCCTGCGTCTCGCGGATCAGTCCGGGCAAATCGGTGGCCACCCGCGTGCCAGGAACCACGACCTCGCCAGCCCTTTGAAACGCGGCCAGCGCCCCTTCGGTCTTATAAGATGCCCTCAAGATAAGCCCCAGGTTGAAATGGGTACTGGCCAGCTCTTTTTGGTAGTCGCGCACGCCCGGCTGCGCCGCTACCAGCGCCTCGTACCGCATGATCGCCTTAGCGTACGCCTTGCCTGCCCCGTCCGAGTCGCCCGCGTCGTGAAGGACGGCACCCAGGTTCATATAGCTTACAGCCAGCCCGTGCTGATAATTGGGCACGGCCGGGTACGCCGCCACCAGCGGCTCCCGTAGCGTGATCGCCTTGCCATACGCCTCTCGCTCCCCAGCCGCGTCGCTCGCCGCGCGCAGGACGTGGCCCAGGTTGTTGTAGCTGCTGGCCAGCCCGTCCTGGTATAGGGGTACGCCCGGTTGCGCCGCCACCAGTGCCTCATACCGCATGATCGCCTTATCGGATGCCTCCCGTGCCCCGTCCGAGTCGCCCGCGTCGCGCAGGACGACGCCCATGTTGTCGTAGCTTACAGCCAGCCCGTACTGGTAATCGGGCACGCCTGGCTGTGCCGCGACCAGTGCCTCGTACCGCGTGATCGCCTTACTGGATGCCTCCCGCGCCCCGGCCGCGTCGCCCGCGTCGCGCAGGAAGCCGGCGAGATTCATGTAGCTCCTGGCCAGCCCGTCCTGGTATTTAGGCACAGC
>JBGSYY010000678.1:0-3783 GCA_041750675.1 Isosphaeraceae bacterium
GCCAGCAATTGCTGGAGAAGTCGAAGACGGACCCGAATGCGAAACCGGAGTGATCGGCTCGACTCTGAGTTAAGCGATCGCTTGGACTGAAAAATCGAAACAAGTCACGGGGTCGGGCGTTTCCGAAGAGGGGAGCAGCCCGACCCCGCGGCTTTTCCTGCTTTATCGATCATCCGGACGTATGAGATCCGTGCACGCGGTGCGGATTCGTTCGGGTGGTGTCGTTCGATTTCGGCTGGACGTTCCGGTGGCCTGTTCTGGTATCGACCGGAGGCGCGGGTTGGGTTGCGGGAATCTCTGTGCGTCGCGCTTCAGGCTGCGCCGCGGGCTGGCGGTGGGCGGTCGCTTACGTTGTTGAGCGGTGCGACTGGGATGGGAGCGTCTCTGTCGCTGGATCGCGGTTGTGCCACGTGGGAGGGGTTTGGCGTCGGGTGACGCGATGGGGTTGGAGTCGAGCCGTGCGAAGCCGCGACGCTGGGCGGAGTGCTGGGTTTGGCAACGGCCTCGGTTTGCTGGGTCGAGGCGGGGACCGGGTGCTGCGCTCGGTGTTTTTCGAGAGCCTTGAGCGATTGGCGGAAGAGGCGGTCGGCGGCGGATTCGTAACGGAGCCAGAGGGGGTCGGCCTCGTCGGTCTCGCGTCGGGCCGAGACGTGGAGGCGGGCGGTGGCCTGGATGATCCGGGTGACGAGCAGGCGCTCGTAGGCGTCGCGGGGGGCGAACTGGAGCCAGAGGGCGAGCAGTTCGTCGAGGATGGGGGCGTCGAGGTCGGGAGGGAGGATGACGGTAGGCGGGAGGGTGCTCATGGAGTTCTGGCTCGCTCGATGGGGTGCATTTCGACGCCAATTTGTGCAGCGAACACCTGGATCATCGGGAATTGGCGGGGAGATATCGGTGAAACTGGAAAATTTTCTCGTTGAGAGGGGAGAGCGTGTCGTGCACTCCTGTATGGGGAGGTGCGTTGCGCGGGCCTTTGGCCCGCTGACGGCACCCTACCTTGGGTTGGCATGGGCACGCGAACTGGACGGTCGCTGGCGGGTTGATGGCGTAGACTTCGAGGGGAGACCATTGCGGGCACCTGGGGGAATTGCCGCAGATGATGCCGAGCGACTATCGGATTCGATTCATGGAAGCGTCGGATTATGGGGCACTTTCGCAGTTATGTGCTCGGGTGTATCCGGCTGAGACGCCGTACACAGTTGAGGAACTGGAGGCGCATCATCGGGTGTTTCCCGAGGGGCAGTATGTGGCGGAGCATGTGCCCACGCGGGCGGCTGTCGGGGCGCACTTCACCCTGATCTTGCGGCTGAGGGACTTTCATCCCGAGGACTCGTGGGACATCCTGACGGCGCGGGGGACGTTCACGGATCACAATCCGACAACGGGGCACACGCTCTATGGGGCGGACCTGATGGTGTGTCCCGAGCATCAGCATCATGGGCTGGGCTATTCGCTGACGCGGGCGACTCAGGATCTGGTGATACAGAAGGCGCTCTGGCGGATGGTGGGGGCGAGCCGGCTGCCGGGGTATGGGAAGGTGGCAGGGCAGGTGCCGGCGGATGAGTACGTGCGGGAGGTGGTGGCGGGGGTGCGGGTCGATCCGGTGCTGACGGTTCACCTGAAGGACGGCTGGCAGGTGGTGCGGGCAATCGCGGGGTATTTGCAGCACGATGTGGAGAGTGCGAACGAGGCGGCGATTATTCAGTGGATGAATCCGGCGGTGGGGGCGGAGCCGGGGGGGTGGGAGTGAGTGGGGTTGAGAGGAGAGGCGATCCGCAGCTCGACGCGGATGGGCACAAATACGGGAGGACGGGAGAGGAGATCATGCCCTCTTGCGGGTTCAACAAGCGGGGTAGCCTGGGTCGTCCTTTACGTTGGTGCGCAGCCGCGAGAGGATGAAGCGGCCGGCACTCGACCTTTTGTCGCTCCGCGACCCCGGTTGAAGCAACCGGAGCCACCCGCGAGCCCCAAGCGTGAGCGCGGGTTTCTTCACCCCATCGCTCAACACGTCGCTGACGCTTCCGGCTCGTATCGAGGCCGCTCGCCGGGGTGAGGATTACTTCGGCGGCCGGCTGAAGGGGTTGGGGTCGTGGTCGCCTAGGCCGCCTTTGAGGGGGATTTTTGGCTCGGGACGCGGGGGGCGGGGGGTGTCGGCGTCGTCCTCGTCGTCCTCGTCGCTGGTGAGGGGTTTGTCGGGGGCGAGGGGGCGGAGGGAGAG
The DNA here is from genome assembly GCA_041750675.1 of Isosphaeraceae bacterium. Taxonomy (GTDB): domain Bacteria; phylum Planctomycetota; class Planctomycetia; order Isosphaerales; family Isosphaeraceae; genus BPJS01. The sequence continues at coordinate 2,216 of JBGSYY010000678.1, forward strand.
GCTGATTTTGCGGGCGTCGTCGTCGATTTTGAGGATGCGGACGTCGACTTGCTGGTCAACCTTGACGACGTCGCCGACGCGCCAGACTTTCTTGGGGCCCATCTCGGAGACGTGGATGAGGCCCTCGATGCCTGGCTCCAGCTCGACGAAGGCGCCGAATTCCATCAGCTTTGTGACACGGCCGGAGACGGTCTGGCCAACGGAGTAGCGGGTCCAGAGGGTGTCCCAGGGGCTGGCGGTGAGCTGCTTGAGACCGAGGGTGACCTTCTGGGCGGCGCGGTCGATGCGGAGGACCTGGACCTCGACTTCCTTGCCGAGCGAGACGACCTCGTTGGGGTCGCTGACGCGGCCCCAGCTCATCTCGCCGATGGGGACGAGGCCGTCGACTCCGCCGAGATCGACGAACGCGCCGAAGGGCTTGATGTTGCGGACAACGCCGGTGCGGGTCTGGCCTTCTTCGAGCGTGGCCCAGGTTTTTTCGCGTTGCTCGGCGCGTTCTTTTTCGAGCAAGTCGCGGCGAGAGACGACGAGGTTCTTGTCGCGGATGGACAGCTCGGTGACGACGCAGCGGAGCTTCTGGTTGAGGTAGTCGCCGACGTTTTCGACGTGGGCCAGCTCGATCTGGCTGATGGGCAGGAAGCCGCGGATGCCGTTGACCTCGACCTCGGCACCGCCCTTGATGGCCTTGGTGACGCGGGCCTCGACGATGAGGCCCTTTTTGAGGTTGGTCCAGGTGGCGGCGATGGCCGCGCCCTGGCGTGACATGACGATGAGGCCCTCGTCCTTGTCGTAGTGGTCGAAGACGACCTCGACGACATCGCCGACGCTGGGCGGCTCGGCCTTGAACTGTTCGAGAGGGACGATGCCCTCGCTCTTGGCGCCGAGGTCGAGGAAGACGGTGTCACCCTTGATGGCGACGACCTTGCCCTTCTGGACGCCGGGGCGGTCTTCCTGGCCGATGCCGTCCTTGGGCTGATCCGCGCGGTTTTCGGCACGCTTTCGTGGGCCGGAGCCGGTCTGGAGGGTGGAGGGGTCGAAGCCGGCGAGCATGGCTTCCAGCTCGGCCTCGATCTCGTCGTCTTTTTGACGCTTGAAGTTGGTGTCGATGCCCTTGGCGGAGGGGGAATCGAGGGCGGCCTGGACTTCGTTGTCGATGGCGTCGTCGACGTCGCGGATGGAGCGTGGGGCGGCTTCGTCGTCGTCTTTGCGAGGTCTGGGACGCGGGGGCGCGGGGGGTCGAAGGAGAGCGGGCGCCTTGGGATCGGCGGGCGTTCCCACGATGGGGGAGATCGGCGGGGCCTCCGCTTCGAGCCGCGGAATGCTCGCGAGAAGCTCGGCCGTGTAGGGGTGGGCGGGCTGCGCCAGGACGGCCGCTGTCGGTCCATCCTCGACGATACGGCCGCAATACATGACGGCGATACGCTCGGCGATGCTGGCGACGATGCCGAGGTCGTGGGAGATGAAGAGGACGGCCAGGTTGCGACGCCGCTTCAGGTCCTCGAGGGTGGCGAGCACCACGGCCTGGACGCTGGCGTCGAGCGCGGTCGTCGGCTCGTCGGCGATCAGGA
>JBGSYY010000679.1:0-3168 GCA_041750675.1 Isosphaeraceae bacterium
ATTCGCTGCCCTTGAAGGCCAGCTCGGCGATGAAGAGGGCCATCGTGAAGCCGATGCCGCACAAGAGACACGCGCCGGTGAGGGTTCGCCAGTTGACGCTCGACGGCAGTGTGGCCAGGCCCAGCTTGACCGCCAGCCAGGCGAAGCCGAAGACGCCGACCGGTTTGCCCACGAGCAGGCCGATGGCGGTGCCCAACTTGATCGGATCAAAGAGCAAGCGGCCGAGGTCGGTCGGTTGAGTCGCCAGCGAGACTCCGGCGTTGGCCAGAGCGAACAGCGGCATGATCAGAAAGGCGACCCAAGGCACCAGCTTATGCTCCAGGCGGCGGAGCGGCGTCTGTACCGCTTCGCAGGCCGCTTCGAGCGATTCGACGACGTGCTGCTGCTTCTCGGAAAGTTCGTAGGGTGTTTCGTCGTTCTCGGCGTCGCGCTCGAGACGGCTCAACTGGCGTCGGCAGAAGGCGTAAAAGCCCGCTTCGTCGATCCGCCGTCGATCGGGAATCGCCAGCGCCAGCAAGACGCCCGCAACCGTGGCATGGATGCCCGACTTGTAGACCGCCAACCACAAGAGCAGGCCCACCACCATGTAAATCCAGGTCGGCCGGGTGTGCAGCAAGTTGAGCACGACCAGCACCGCCATCAGCACGCCCGCGGTCATCAGTGCGTAGATCTTCAATTGTCCTGAGTAGAAGAAAGCGATCACCAGAACCGCGCCCAGATCGTCGACGATGGCGACAGCCGCCAGGAACACCTTCAAGCCCAAAGGAGCGCGGCGGCCGGCCAGGGCGAGCACACCCAGGGCGAAGGCGATGTCGGTCGCCATGGGCACGCCCCAGCCGCGTTGACCGGGGCCGGTTGCGTTGAACCCGAGATAGATCAACGCCGGGACGATCATGCCGCCGGCCGCGCCGGCGATGGGCAAGGCGGCCTTGCGCGGGCTGGCCAGCTCGCCGCCCAGAAACTCACGCTTGATCTCCAGGCCGACCAGCAAAAAGAAGATGACCATCAAGCCGTCGTTGATCCAGTGGGCCAGCGTCTCGGCGAGTCGCCACTGGCCCAGTTCGATCACCAGCGGCGTGTGCCAGATTTCGAAGTAATGCGCCGCCCAGGGAGAATTGGCCCAGATCAAGGCGACAGTCGCGCATGCCAGCAAGAGCAGGCCGCTCGACGCCTCGTAACTGGCGAAGCGGAGGAACGGCGTCAGCAACCTGCGGGCGGGTGTCAGGGGAAGATGATCGGGCATCAGACCTTCCGACAAGATTGGTAAACCATCACATTTGTTTCGCGGCTATTCAGTTTCGGTTGATTCGGCCTGGCACGTCAATGCGGATGGGGCGGTGGCAGGCCGGCGTCGCGGAGGGCGGAGGCGTAGTCGTCGGGCGTATTCAGATTGCGCACGGTGGCCAGATCAGGGTCGATGTCGTGCAGATCGTCCTCGAAGAGTACACGCGTACGAACGCGATCGAGCAGAAACGCCGGCTTGAGCTGGTCGGCCACGAGCAAGTCGAGCACGTGCGGCAACACGGTCGATCGACGGTAAACCGCGGACAAAGGGTTGCGGTGCCCGCCCACATACGGCATGGCGATATCGGCGTCGCCGATGCGCTCGACCAGACGTGTAATCCACGCGGGGCGAAGAAACGGAGCATCGGTGGCCGTCGCATAAACCAGCTCGACTTCGTTCGGAAGCGCGGCCAGACCCGCCGCCAGCCCTTGAAGCGGACCCCGCCCCTCCACCGGATCGCGCGCGATGAGCGTCCCGCTGGGCAGATCCGGTAATTCCTGTTCCGGCGCGGCGACCACGACCAGCTCGCCGTCCTCGCCAATCCCCTCACGCACCAGTCGCGCCACGCGCTGGAGCAACACCTCATCGCCGAAGGGCAGCCAGGCTTTGGGCCGACCCATCCGCCGACTTTGACCGCCACAGAGCACGATCGCACCCAGCCGCATTGATCGCGTCGTATTGATCATGGCCGCTCGAATCCCAGAGCGCGGAGGGCGTCGCTTAGCTCAGGTGTCGCCAGGAGTTCGCGAAACGCGACCGACGCCGGACGATCCCAGCGTGTTTCGGGAATCGCGAAGTCGTAAAGCTCGGCACGAAGGGGCAGGAAGCCCAGCCCGTACGCTCGGGCGACTGGCTCGATCGCGACCCCCCAATCGGCACGGCCCTGAGCGATGGAGGCGGCTACGGCGTTGTGCGTGCGCGCCTCGACCGAATGGCCTGGAGGCCGGGCATCTCCGAGAAGCTCATCAATCAGGGCGCGGGTGCCGCTGCCGCGATTGCGGTTGACCATCACGCAATCGTCCGACTTATCGAACACGCGGCGCATGGCCTCTTCGACCGTTCCGACACCGCGGAAGCGCGGATCATCCCGTCGATGCACCATCCCTTGCTGGCGACGGTAGCCCGTGAGCAACTGGACGCCCGGTGGCAGAAACGGTCGGTTATACTCACCGCTTCGAGGGTCAAACAGGTGGATTCCGGCGATGTCGCACTCGCCCCGCCGCGCGGCGTCGAGTCCGCCCTGGGAGCCGACCCAGAGCGCTTTGGCCGACAGACCGCGCAACGCTTGCAGTCTTCCTAAAATCAGATCAAGCCCCACGCAGTGCGACCCGATCACCACCAGATCCGCCGGCTCCAGGCCGCGTCCCAGGAGCGCGACTTCGACCGTCTCCCCAGCCTCGGCGTGCTCCTGGTTGGCCGGCAGCACCACGAAACCATCAGCCCGGCTGAAGGCCGTGACCGAACCAGAGCCTTTGCCCATCGGGTACGCCGTCCATCCCCCCCCCTCAGCGGATTCGACCAGATGGACCAGCACATACTCGGTGCGCCCGCGCTCACTGTTGATGCGAGCAGGCAGAATCGCGGAGACCGACTCGCCTCGACCTTTCACCAACCCGAGCATCACCCGGATGCGCGGTGCAACCAGTTCATGAAACGTGAAGATCGCCGAGGTCGGGAACCCCGGTAGAATCGCCACCGGCACCGGGCCGACCGCCCCCAGACAGATCGGCTTGCCCGGCTTGAGCGCAACGCCGTGGACCACGATACCCGGTGTTCGACGTGCCAGAATGCGATACGACAGGTCGCCCGCGCCCTTGCTCGTGCCGCCGCTGAGCAAGACGAGATCCACGCCCTCGGCTAGCGCGGCGTCGAGAGCGGCATCG
>JBGSYY010000680.1:0-4679 GCA_041750675.1 Isosphaeraceae bacterium
GCCACCAAGCGCACCGCGCCGATCTCCGCCACGACGATCGCCTCGGCCATCGCCGCCTTCGGTGCGAACCGGCTCGACAGGGGCCGCGGCCTTGCCTTCAATGATGGCGTCGATCAGCTGCTTGACGACCAGTTCGATCGATCGCATGCTGTCGTCGTTGCCAGGAATCGGCAGATCGACCTGATCGGGATCGCAGTCGGTGTCCATCAAGGCGACGACCTTGATACCGAGCTTACGCGCCTCTCGAACGGCAATCTTCTCACGGTGCGGGTCGATGACAAAAAGCGCTTCGGGAAGCCGGTTCATGGTCCGGATGCCTTCCAGGTTGCGCTGAATCTTGCGACGCTCGCGGGTCAGCGTGGAAACCATCTTCTTCGAGTAGCTCAGGGCCTGCTCGCCGTCCAGAATGATCTCCAGCTCCGAGAGCCGCTCAAGCCGGCTACGGATGGTGCGGAAGTTGGTGAGCGTGCCGCCCAGCCAACGCTCGGTGACAAACGGCATGCCGCCCCGCTGGCATTCCTCGATCAAAATGTCGGCAGCCTGGCGCTTGGTGCCGACAAACAAAATCAAGCCATTGGAAGCAGCGACCCGGTTGAAGTACTTCGTCGTCCGCAGCAGGCCGCGGACCGTCTCCTTCAGGTCGATGATGTGAATCAGGTTGCGCTTGCCGTAGATGTACGGCTTCATCTTGGGATTCCAGCGGCTGGCACGGTGGCCAAAGTGCACGCCGGCGTCGATCAATTCCTTAACGGCGAGAGCCAAGTTCAAACTCCTGAGCCCGTCTGGGCAAAGGCGCAATTCTCGACCGCATGTCCCCGTTCAATGCGACCGGGGCGGCCGTAAATGGGTGCTTGATGACCGGGAACGTCCCGATTTCTGGAACTCGATAACTTAACCATCCAGCCCCACGGCGTCAAACCGTCGCCCGCGTGGCTTCCCCAGTGGGAGCCTTGATGGACCGGGCTGTGGGTCGCTTCCGACTGGCACGGGCTAGCGGTGCGTCGATCCATGCGTCAAAGAGCCAGCTAAACGCCAGTGCAGCTCCCACGGTAACAGGCATCGCGATCAGCACTTTCGCCCAAAACTCCTGCACACCAAGGGCCTCCATCAGATTCGCAACCACCAGAACCACGGGCAGATGAGCCAGGTAGATGCTATACGAGCGTGCGCCGCAGGCACGGACCCAGTCGAGCGGACGCCACCTCGCGAGCGCGTTGTCGTACCGCTCCATGCCGATCAGCAATAGCCCAAACAGCGCTGCCGCAAGTGTGCGTGCGTCGCCCAAAACGAACGAGCCGACGCCAATCAGCATCAGAGAGCCAACCACCGCGCGGCGAACTCGCCCGCCGAATCGACCCGAGATTACCCAGTAAACCAGAAACCCGATGGCGAATTCATGCCATTTCACCGGGCAAAAGCCTTCAATCTGCCGCGAGAGTCCCACATCGGCGGCGATCCCGGCCGCCAGGATGAGCATGACCGAAAGCACGCCCATCACCTTGTGAAATCGCCCCGGAACCAGGGCAAGCACAAGAAAACAGATCAAATAAAACTGTTCCTGATAACACAGCGACCAGGCGATCCGGGTAAAAACCAATTCTTCGCCGCCGAACACACGGGGCCGCCAGGTTTCGGTCAGGGTGATGTTGCCGATCCATTGCGGGAGCGAAAGTTCAGCGGGTGAGACAAACTGGAGGGCCAGCGAATTCTGATGCCAAAGCGCCAGACCAAGCCAGTCCAGCCCCAACACGACAACCACGAAGAGTAAAAATGCGGCCCAGTAACTTGGAAAAATCCGCCGAAATCGCCGCCCGAGAAAGTGGCCCGCTGAATCGCCCCGTCGCTTATGGGCGTCGACACTGGCCAGAACGCAATACCCGCTCATCACGAAAAACAGCGGCGTACCGATATGCCATTGCAACGGTGTAAAGATCAATCGGCGTAGCCATCCATCGGGAGCACTCGGGTCGCCTATGCCCTGCCAGAGCATCACGCCCGCATGCTCAAGCACGATGTACAGGCAGACAATTCCGCGGCTCAGATCGAGCGCCGCGAATCGCTTCGTTCCGTGAGTCAGTTCAACATCACCCGTCATCGAAAAAACCACCCAATCCAGGTACCCGAAAACCCGAAGCCACGACTGCGAGTGAACTCCGCAATCGCGACTGCTCCTTTTCTAGACAAAAGCGACGAACGTCCAGAGACGGGTCGCGATTCTCAGACAAGGGAAATCCAAAAAGTACATAAGTCATTACCCACGCAATCGCTACGTTTCAGAATCTCGTCTCCATCAAGAGCCTCTTACGTTTGTCGAAGGCAAGCGAATTGACTCAGCCGCCTCGTGCCTTGATAATTCTCGATACACCAGCGTCAGCGGCGTTGTCTCGGGCCTTCTTTGCGGCGGGAGTCAGGTTTTTGGGTGGACGTCGGCGGTCAACCAAGGGGAAGCCCAGCACATCGGCCAGCGAGTCGTCGGCGAATTCGTATTACGAGGTCGTCTGCCCGGATGGTCATACCCTGATGGGCCTCCGTAGCTCGGCCTATCAGGCTCTCCGGTGCCCCGAGTGCGGCAACGGAGTGTTCGTATTGCCGCGCAGCCCGCTACCCGAACCCCCACGGCCTACCGCCAAACCCGTGCGAGAGGCCGCCGTATCGGCTCGTCCGGCCTCGACCCCGGCCAATGACGACGATGCACCCATCGACTATCGTGAGGCTCCCGCCCAGGTCGCGCAAGGCTCCCCGCCACTTGAGATTGTCTGGGACGACCAGCTCCCGGCGTCGGCGGGTCATTCGCTCGACGATCGCGAGATCCCCGAGGAGTATCGCAAGCCTCAGCCGCCTCGGGAAGCCAGGCCGCGTCCCGTGCCCCGTCCGGCGGCGACACCGTCTCCTGAACAAGTGTCGAATCCGCCTCGATCCAGACGTCGACCTCGCCCCGATCCGGCGACCGTTCGAGAGCACGACGAAGAGCCTGCAAATGAAGTCGAAGCCCCAGTGCGTCGGAGACGGTCCCGGGTCCAGCCTTCGCCCGATCCCGCGGCACTGCTGGCAATCGCCAAGGCGCGCCGACCCCGTCGAAGGCTGGGGTGGGTGATTCTGGGGGTCATCGGGGTGACCGCCGCCACTTTTGCATATCGGACCTGGCAATCCCGCCTCGAAGCGCTGCCCAAGGTGGCCGACGAAAACTGGTCGGAGGGCCGAGCGGCCCTCGAGATCGGCGAGTTCGACTCGGCCAAGCAAAAGCTGACCCGCGCCGTCGATGCCCTCGAGAAGCTTGGCGGCCGTGACGAGCGTCTGCCGGAGGCTCGGCAGCTCTCCCGAGAAGCTGCCTTGCTCGCCGACCGCATCAATTTGACACTCGAAGAACTGCTCGACGAAGCTGTGCGCCAAACCAGCCCCGAAGCATGGGCCACCCGGTTCGAGACTCTCTATCAAGGTCGCTCCGTCGTGATCGACACCACAGTGGAAGGCCCGCCACCGGCTGGGGCGGAGCCTGGCGCATATCCGCTCTCCTATCGCGTCCTGCTTGGCCGAGGTCCCCGCGCCAGCCGGGTCGGACGGATCGATTTGAGCGGGTTCCGGCTGTTTGCCGACCAGTCGCTTGAGGTAGGCGCTCCAGTTCTCTTCGGCGCCCGGCTAGCCGGGGTCGAGCTCGACGGCCGCGATTGGCGCATCCGCCTGGAACCCGATAGCGGTGTGATTCTAACGCAGTTTAAGCCCCTCCAATTGACGGATTGGGAGCCGGATCAATCCTCGCGAACCGTTTCGGATCAACCCCGTCTCGATGCGCCCCTTCAATAGTGGCGGAAATACATGCTTGGCTATCCGGCTCTTATGGTTGCGGTACTCACACTCGGCCAGGGCGTGGTCGAGGTCGATCCCCCCGATCTGGGACGAAAAAAGGAACAGTTTGGCCGCGATCTCATCGTCGATGGTCGAGTCGCCTTGTATCAGTTCCACCCGGGCCGCGACTTCGACGAGATTCTCCTCAAAGGTTCCGACGTCGTCCTCCGCCTGCCTCAGAACCTGCGATTTCGCAAAGCCCCGTCGCAACACGTCGTCCGTGCCCAGGGCACACTCGCTCGCGAACGCAACGTGGTTTTTTTCGACGTGCGCTCTCTGAACTTGCTCCCCGACGATTCAGAACGCCTCAACGCCGGGCTAGCGTCACTCCCCCCTGGCGAGTTGACGCGCCGACGTGGCTGGGCCGAATGGGCCGCACGTCGCGGGCGAATCTACCAGGATGAAGCACTCACCAAGCAAGCCATCCAGCTCCAGACGGACATCCTCTGGTCCGAGTCCGATCGTCCCGAAAATCGCTCGCCGGAGGCGACCCTCAAGCTGGCCCGTCGGGGACGAGAAACCAGATTGCTCGAACCTGTGCCGTCCGCCCTGGCGCATCGCGCGCTGCTCGTGCAAAGGCGCTCGGCTGCGAAACCGGAAGATTACGCCGCGCTGGTGTCCCGAATCACCGAGCTTTTTCCCGAGTCCGCCAAGCCCCTCGCCAAGTTTCCCACGGGCTTCGAGGAATGGCTCGCAAAGTACAAGGAATCAGGCGCGGCGGCCTACCGACAGGCTCCAACCGAAATCCGCGCGGCCCTGGACCGATGGCTGCTCGCCGAATCACTGGAAGCCGAGTTGCGCGGTCGCATGGCTGCCGACCCCGCGGCCGGCCTCGA
>JBGSYY010000681.1:0-3348 GCA_041750675.1 Isosphaeraceae bacterium
GACCAAGGCGATGGTCGAGCGCTCGGCGCTGCTGATCACCACGGATAGCGGGCCGAGGCACTTCGCGGGGCCTCTGGGCGTGCCGGTGGTGACGCTCTTTGGGCCGACGCACATCGGCTGGACGCGGACCTATCATCCCAATTCGATTCACATGCAAGTTCCGGTGCCGTGCGGGCCGTGCCAGAAGCCGGTTTGTTCCGAGGGTCATCATCGGTGCATGGTGGAGTTGACGCCGTCGAGCGTTCTGGCGGCGTCGTTAGCGTTACTCAGCGATCGAGGCGTTGATCTCGGCGCTCGGAAGGCGCTTCCCGAGCGGGTGTTGGTGCGTGGGCCACGGGTCGCTGGATTTCGGCTCTCGCGGGAGATCGCCCCATGACTGGCGCGACCTGGGTGGTGACGGGAGCCTCGGGGTTTGTCGGAGGTCACGTTGTCGAGAGGCTTCAACGCGATGTGCCGAAGGCGCGGATACTCTGCCTGGGGCGGACGCGGCCCGAGAGGGACGCGGGGCTGGACTTCTGGCAGGCTGATCTGGAACAGCGCGGAGACTGGATGGCCCGGCTGAGGGTGTTGAGGCCGGACGTTGTGATCCATGCGGCGGGCCGCACACCGCAGGCCATGGCGGAGCAGCTCCATCGAGCGAATCTGGCGGCGACGGGGAATTTGCTGGACGCACTGCGGGGGAGCGGCACGCGGGTTGTGCTGGTCGGCTCGGCGGCCGAGCTGGGACCAGTACCCTCTCGCTTGCTCCCCGCGGACGAGCTTTGTCCCTGTCGACCGATCGACGCCTACGGATTGAGCAAGTGGGGCGCGACGCGGCTGGGACTGCATTCGTGGGAGCGATGGGGACTCGATGTGTTGATCGCGCGATTGTTTAACCCGATCGGGCCGGGACAGCCGTCGAACCAGGTCTTCGGGCGTTTCGCGCGGTTGCTCAAGACGGTGGAGCTCACGAGTCACGAATCCCTCGACGTCGGCGATACGACGGCGCGACGCGATTTCCTGGATGTGCGTGATGCGGCGCGGGCGTTGCTGGTGCTGGCCAGGCAAGGTCGCGCGGGGCGAATTTATCATGTGGGGACCGGTCGATCGCGGTCGGTGGGCGAGGGGATGGCGCGTCTGATCATCGAGAGCGGCCGCTCGGTGACGATCCGCGAAGCGGACGATCTCCGCCCCCCTGCCCTGGCTGACTCGCGCGCGGCGATTGGTCGGATTACCGAGGAGACGGACTGGCGGCCCCGGCTTTCGTTCGAACAGAGTTTGCACGACCTGTGGACGAGCCTGAACGAGCGAGCGGAGCGGCGGATCGCCTGAGGTCGGGACGGCGTCATCCGGAGAGAGTCCACATCAAGGAGCAGCCGCCGAGCATGAGTGAGCTTGAAGGGCCACGGGAAGAGACCTACGCGGGCGACCCTCCCCTGGAGATTCCCGCCTCGATTCTGGCGGCGATGATCGAGCAATGCCGGACGGAGGCCCCTCGGGAAGCGTGTGGAATCCTCTCCGGACCCGCACGCCCTCGCGTTGTGACCATTCATCGCCTGCGCAACGCAATGGCGAGCGAGACGAGGTATACGGCCGACTCCCGCGACCTGATCGCGGCGGCGATCGCGATCCGAGAGAAGCGGGAGGAGTGGCTGGCGATCTATCACTCGCATCCCACGAGCGCGGCGATCCCGAGCCGGATTGACCTGAGCCAGAACGGATATGGGCCGTTGCCGCAGATCATCATCTCGCTTGCGGCCGCCGAGCCGAGCGTGCGGGCGTGGCGGTTGGCGGAGAGCTCGTATCACGAGCTCCCGTGGCGCGTGATCGTTGAATCGGAACCTGATGGGCGGTAGATTGACGCGACTTTGAGGCCCGGGCCCGAACCGGCGCGCCGGCTCGTCTTTCACTCCTAGGAAAAGTGCATCCCTCTCATGCAACGCACGCTCATCCTTTGCAAGCCGGACTGCGTTCAGCGGCGACTGGTGGCCGAGGTGCTCGGCCGGTTCGAGAAGAAAGGGCTGCGGCTGGTCGGCCTGAAGTTGATGCAGGTCGAGCGTTCGCAGGCCGAGAAGCACTATGAAGAGCATCGCGAGCGGCCGTTTTTCGGCGGTTTGATCGGGTTTTTGACGAGTGCGCCGGTGGTCGCCGGAGTGCTGGAAGGTCCGGATGCGATCGCCGTGGTGCGGAAGATGCTGGGCAAGACGAACGGCGCGGAGGCCGAACCGGGCACCGTGCGCGGTGATTTTTCGATCAGCAAGCAAAACAATCTGGTGCATGGGAGCGACAGCCCGGAGTCGGCCGAGCGTGAGATCGCGCTCTGGTTCAAGCCCGGGGAACTGGTGGATTACACGCCGGTTGACAACGCGTGGGTACAAGTGTGACGGAACCGAAAACGGCGGCGATCTACGAGGGAGAACCGAAACCGACGACCACGGCGGCGATGAAAGCGCGGCCACGGAGACGGTTCCCCAACGTGTTTTATGGTGCGTTGTTGCTGGTCAGTACGCTGTTTGTGATGACGGCTCTGGCGTATCTGACGGTGCCGGTGATCGCTCTCAAGGCGAGCGAAGATCCGGCGGCGGTGAGCGACAATCCGGCGACGCCGGCGATTGCGGCCTGGCTCGACCGTAACGGGCCACTGCTGCTCAGTGGTCAATTCGGGGTGATGCTGGCCTTGGGCCTGGTGGCGATGGCCAGCGACGAGTGGTTTGAGAGCCGGAAGGGCGTTGATTGAGTCGAGATCGTTCACTCGGTTCACGGAAGGATCGGGAGCATGGCCGGCCAGAAGGACGAGGATGCGGCAGCGGAGGCCGAGCGTCTGAGAGTCGAGATCGATCGACACAACCGGCTGTATTACGTCGACGCCGCGCCGGAGATCAGCGACAAGCAATATGACCGTCTGCTGGAGCGACTGGTCCAGCTCGAAACGGCGCACCCCGAGCTGGCATCGCCGGATAGCCCGACGCAGCGCGTGGGCGGGCAGCCGATCGAGGGATTTAGGACGGTCATCCATGCGGTGCCGATGCTGTCGATCGAGAACACATATAGCCCGGACGAGGTGCGTGAGTGGGACGCGCGGGTGCGACGGGGGTTGAATCCGGATGAACCGGTACGCTATGTCGTCGAGCTGAAAGTGGACGGCGTGGCCGTCTCGCTGCGCTTTGAGGACGGGAGACTGGTGCTGGGGGCGACGCGTGGCGACGGCACACACGGCGACGACATCACGAGCAACATCCGAACGATTCAAGGTGTGCCGCTGCGGTTGGCGGATCGGCCTCCGAAGGTATTGGAGGTGCGCGGCGAGGTGTTCATGGAGAACGCCGAGCTGGCGCGGATCAACGATTTGCGGCGCGAGGCCGGAGAGGC
>JBGSYY010000682.1:0-2274 GCA_041750675.1 Isosphaeraceae bacterium
GGCGGTGGTGCTGTAGGCAGCCGTGGCGGCGGGGGCGGAGGAGGATTCAGTGGCGGTGGTGCTGGCGGCAGCCGTGGCGACGGTGGCGGAGGAGGATTCAGTGGCGGTGGTGGCGGCAGCCGCGGGGGATTTGGAGGCCAAGGCGCTGGCGCGAGCCATTCGCCCTCGTTTAGTACCCCGAGGCCTCCCAGTGGGGATTCGGGTGGATTCTCGAATCGAGGTTCCACCGGTGGTTATCCAGGTATGACGGGTGGACGAAACGATCAAAATGCCCCCAACGGTGGCGCCGGGGCAGCGGGAGCGGGCTACGCAAATCGAAACCAGCCGAATGCCTCCAACGCAGGCGCTGCGGCGGCGGGAGCGGGGGCCGCGAACCGAAATCAGCCCGGTGTCTCCAACGCAGGCGCCGCGGCGGCGGGAGCGGGGGTCGCGAATCGAAACCAGCCCAACATGTCGAACGCAGGCGCCGCGATGATGGGGGCGGGTTACGCCAATCGGAATTCCTACAACGCGTATCATCCGGGGATGGTGAACGGGTACTGGAACGGGAATTACGGGACGGGCGGTTATGGAGGTGTCGGGGCCTGGGGGACCGGTTCCTCGATGTATGGCTACGGATACGCCCCTTATAGCAATCCGTACGCGACGGCGGGCGGACAAGGCCAGGCGAACGAATCGGGGACTTCTGGCTATTCTCAGCCATTGGACACGAACGCCGCTCCGCCGGAGCAGGCCGGAAACGACCAGGGAGCTTCGGCGTCGTCGGATCAGGCGCGGCAGGCATTTCGGACCGGCGACTACAACACGGCGCTGAGCGTGACCCAGCAGGCGTTGGCAAGCTCGCCCAACGACGCGACTCTGCATGAGTTCCTGGGGCTGATTCTGTTCGCTCAGGGGAATTACGATGCGGCCGCGGCACCGCTCTACGCGGTGCTGTCCGTTGGGCCGGGTTGGAACTGGACGACGTTGATCGGCAACTATGATGATGCGAATGTGTACACCGAACAACTTCGGGCGCTCGAGACCTACGTCAAGCAGAACCCGATGTCGGCCTCGGCGTCGTTCGTGCTGGCCTATCAGTACCTGTGCCAGGGTCAGGGAGATGCGGCGATCAAGCCGCTGACGCAGGTGGTCGCTCTGATGCCCGGGGATCAGCTTGCGGCTCAGTTGCTTGCCAAGCTGCAGCCGGGAGCTTCGGCAGAGCCATCGGCCCCACCGGTCGCGCCGGGACCGGCGGTCACCCTCGACCAGTTGAAGGGAGGAGCCTGGCAAGCCGCGGCGCAAGGCAACGGCACGATCACATTAACTGTGAAGGACGATGCGAGCTTTGAGTGGGACTACGCCGTGCCCGGGAAGCCGGCGACGACGGTGAGTGGGACGGCGACGGTCGAGAACGACGTTCTGAGCCTGGATGGATCGACGACCAAGTCGGGTCCCCTGACGGGCCAGGTGACGTTCCTGGACGCGCGGCATTTCACGTTCCGAGCGGTCGGCTCACCGGCGAGCGACCCTGGCCTTGCGTTCGCCCGATAAGAAACGCACTCACCCGCACCTTCCATTACGTGAAGGTGCGGGCGGGGATGCTTTGAGATTTGACGCCAGGACGCTCTGGTGTCGTCAGGGGGCGGATTTCGAACCAGGTAGAGAGCGTGGCGTTCGCCGATCGAGACCGCTCAGCGCTCGAGAACGAGATGGCTGGCGGCGAGCCAGCCGCGGCGGTTGAGGCAGCCGAATGCGGAGACGGGGCTGCCATGGCAGAGGTTTGACCGCAGATCCTCGAGCCAACCGGAGTCGGGGACCAGGGAGGTCTCGGCCTCGACGATCACGAGGTCGCGCGGATGTTCGCGCGGGGCGACTTGGAGGACCAGCCGATGTTCCGAGTGCGAGGCACCAGCCCATTCCACCCAGGAATCGACGATTGAACCGTGTAGATTGAGAAACCTCATACGTCGGATCCTCTTACCGACAACCGGAAAGGAACAGCGTGGAGAGTCCGTCCCTTCATGCATCCAATATAAAGTACTCCCGGCAATGCACGATGGCAAGATCAATCCACGCAATCACTTTTCTGAGTGCCAAGAAATGCGCCCGCCACGGACAAGGAGCGATTTTTCGGCATATTATGGCCGAGCAATGTGGTAAAGGGGAGACATGAATCCGAGGGTGGTAAGAATTTTTTGAAAAATCGAAGAAAAGGAGATGGAGGCGGCGGCGGTCGTAAGCCGGATTTTGTTCCCGGTCGGCGAGCCGTCCGGGGACGATCATTTCTCTGGG
>JBGSYY010000683.1:0-12928 GCA_041750675.1 Isosphaeraceae bacterium
CAGATCGTCGCCCTCGCCGACATCTGGGAGCCTTACCGCGACCACGCAGCCGCCCGCGTCGGCGGCTCGCCGACCACCACCGCCGACTACCGCCGCCTCCTCGACCAGAAAGAGATCGACGCCGTCGCCATCTGCACCCCCGACCACTGGCACGCCCTTCAGATGATCCACGCCTGCCAGGCCGGCAAGGACGTCTACGTCGAAAAACCCCTCTCCGTCACCGTCGTCGAGGGCCGTCGCATGGTCGAGGCCGCCACCAAGCACGCCCGCGTCGTCCAGGTCGGCATCCAGCGCCTTTCCAGCACGCTCGGAAAGCAAGTCGCTGAGGTGATCCAGAGCGGTGCCCTCGGCAAGATCACCGTCGTCCGCGCATTCCACATCCAGAACGAGTGGCCCCACGGCATCGGCCGCCCCGAAGACACGACGCCCCCCGAAGGCTTCGACTGGGACGCCTGGCAAGGCCCCGCCGCCGATCGCCCTTACAATAAGAACCGTACCTTCTACCGATTTCGATGGTTCTACGACTACTCCGGCGGCCAGCTCACCAACTTCGGCGTCCACTATCTTTCCTCAATCCACTGGGCTCTCGGCGTCGAGGCCCCACTCTCCGTCACCGCCATCGGCGGCAAGTTCGCCGATTACGACAATCGCGAGATCCCCGACACTCTCGAAGTCCTTTGGCACTACCCCGGCGACGTCCTCGTCTCCTTCTCCCAATACAACGCCAGCGCTGCCCCCGCCTCCGCCCGCCCTTGCGAAATCGAGTTTCGCGGAACCAAGGGCACTCTCTACCTCGACCTCAACGGCTACGAGGTCGTCCCCGAATCCATCACCCCTCGCGAGTTCCCCGCGCGCTCCCCCATCGACCGAAACCTCGAACGCGGCTACCGCAAGGGCAGCGAGCCACGGATCGAGGCTCGCAGCGCCAGGGGCGAAATCCGCGACGCCGACCACGCCCGCAACTTCCTCGATTGCGTCCGCAGCCGCTCAACCCCCAACTGCCCCCTCGAATTCGGCCATCGCGCCACCTCGGCCGCCCTCCTTGCCCGTATCGCCCTCCACACCCGCGCCCTGCTCGACTGGGATGCCGCCGCCGAACAATTCACCAACCACGACGACGCCAACCGCCTGCTCACCCCTAACTATCGCGCCCCGCACGAACTTCCCAGAATCGTCTGAGATCCTCTCCCTTTCTCGACCGAACTCGTCCCTCAGACTCACTCTCGCGGCCTTCCATACAATTCCCTCACCTTCGACAGCAACGCCTTGTACATCTCAGGCCGTCGCTCCAAAAGGGTCGCCGCACACGCCTCACTCCGAGTCTTCGCCACGGCCCAGGTACGCACAGGGTCCGAATAATCCCAATCCACACCACCGGGAATATCCGTCCAGTAGAGCGGACGCGTCTCAGGAAAGGGGCGGTAATATCTCCCTGCCCAGCTAGATACGGTCGGATCCTCTTGATCGTGGCCCCCGTCAATCAAATAGAGAACCGAAGGGGTGTCACCCGCCCGGAAATTGTCGGCCCAGTCGACCGTCCCGATCACTTCCTTAATATGCTGACCTAGCGCTCCAGCCTCCCGGGCCAGCGCTTCCTTCAGCTCAACCGACTCCTTGCCGGGAAACATCCCGTTGTAAGTCCAATCACTCTCCAACCACCATAGCAGCGGAAATCGATCATAAATCCCCTGGCGACAGGGTGAGTTCCAGTTCCCCGCTCGCCCGTCGCCACCATCCTGGGCTGTCTTAAGATGCGTCCCGATACTGATCAGACGGATCCGAGAAGAGATCGTCGGATCCTCCTGAAGGGCCATCTCAAGCGTGCACAGATTTCCCCAGGCCAAGATCCACAGCGGGCCCGCTCCCTCACGATGCGCCTCCTCAAGGATTCGAGCCTTCGCCGAATCGAGCGTCCGGCAAAATACGCGATCACGCAGGTCCTGCGGCGTCGGATAGGCCTCCTCGGCAAATCTCGTGCGGGCGTCCGAGTAATCCTTCTCATAAAGATCGAACACAATCGCACACGCCAAGCTCCCCCGGTTGTCGAATCGATCCGCAACGATCCCCCGGATATCCAGCACGTCTGAATACCAGAGCAAATGACATAGACTCTGCCGATCATCCGGATCACCCAGCCCATCGCTGATATCCGTCGTCACGATCACTCGCGGCCGCTCCACAAGTTCATCAGCCCTCGCAACTCGTCCCGCCATACAGACGACTCCCACGATGCCCAGCACACAATTAGCGGCCATTCGACTTCCACAAATCATAATCATCAATCCAACTCCGGATGTAATTCTCTCGTTCTGAAGCGCCCCACTGAGCGGCTCATCCAAGGCGCGAGTAATAAGGTTCTTGCAAATTTCTCGCAAAAAACCGGGGAGTGAATCCGGGGAGGCGTATGAAATCCAGCTCAGCGTTTCTCGACCCTCAGGTGGCAGTCAAGCTCGGGATGCTGAGTTAGGAACAACTTTGCTCACATTGGAACAGGCCCGAAAGCCTCAAACAACCCAAATCGCGACTACCCTCAAAAAACCACCTGCCTCGCCGACACCCTCGTCGACAAGGCAGGTCCGGGAACGCGACCCGAGGTCCAGATCAGGAATAGCCCCAAGAATGCCGGGAACACTTCGGGACTTGATCAGGACCGCGCGGGCCGGTGGTTCGGTTCCCATCTTCGTATAGTGGCGACCATCCCCTCTGTGATCATTTCTTTTCAGAAAATCCGATCGTCCCTTTCGAAGCTCCGCAACGTGATGCCCTATCAATTCTTACGTTGCCTGCGATAGCCCCGAGGGCCGCCTTTCTCGCAGCGAAGGGTTTTCGATCGTCACCGTCGTGAACGGCTCGACACTCCGCGTCAGCCAGACCGATGACCCAATCACCGACTGTCGTCCGATCACCGTCCCGCCGCCCAGAATCGTTGCGTTCGCGTACACCACGACTCCATCCTCGATCGTCGGATGTCGCTTCTGGTTCCGCAGCAGCTCCCCATTCTCATCCTTCGGGAAACTCAGCGCCCCCAGCGTCACCCCCTGATACAGTTTCACCCCCTCACCGATCTCGGTCGTCTCGCCGATCACCACGCCAGTCCCGTGGTCGATGAAGAATCGACGCCCAATCGTCGCCCCGGGATGCAGGTCGATCCCCGTCTTGCCGTGCGCATACTCGGTCATCATCCTCGGAATCAGCGGCACGCCCAGATGATGCAGCACATTCGCCAGCCGATACACCGTAATCGCCGCCAGCCCCGGATAGCAAAAGACGATCTCATCCAGCCCCTTCGCCGCCGGATCACCGTCGAAAGCCGCCTGCGCATCATCGGCCAGAATCGACCTCAGCTCCGGCAACCGCTCCAGCAAGCCCATCGCCATCCGCTGCGCTTGGAACTCAATATCCACCGGCGGCTCTTCCGCCCGGCAATCATGCCGCAGCGCCCGCGCGATCTGCGTCGACAACCTCCCGTGCAGCGAGTCAACCAGATCCCCCACGTGATACGCCACGCTCCCCATGTGCAGGTTCTGGCGTCGTCCGTATCCCGGATACAGCAGCTCGCGCAGGTCCTTCAGGATCTCGACCACCTCCGCATAACTCGGCAGCGGCGAATGCCCCAGATGATGAATTCGCCCGCACGCCTCATACGTGTCGACAATCCGCCCCACGAGTGTGGTCAGCGATTCCTTCAGACGGATGTCCGTGGCCATCACAAATCCTCCGAGTCTCTCGCCACCGACTCCCCGACTGCGCGCCGACGACTCGCTGGCTCGGCGAATTGTAGCGCGACTGACCAAACCCGGTCAATTCTCACACGGCCTACCCGACAATGGTCTACCCACCCCAAGGATCTCCATCGTGGGCGACCCGGGCCACTCCCAGTCTCTCAATCCAACGCCTCAACCGCAATCGTTTCTCCTCCACTCCGCGTCGAGAGCGACTGGTAGACGCCTAACCGCGTCATAGGATCAATTGTATACCGCGTCTTCATGTCTCCATAAACGCCAATCGGCATCCGCGTTCTCTCGTCGATCGGCCAGCTCTCAATGGAGTCTTTCAGAAACCGGACCGATCCGTCCGCGAACGCGAAGTTCGCCCCGCCGGGATGAAAGCTGCTCGCGGAAACAACGGAAGGGTGCTCGTCCGAGCCTTCGTCCTGCGGCGTGGGAAACAGGCGATGTGAGTTCATGGGATGGAGTGTGAAGAAGATCGTGTCGCCCTCGTGTCCGTCGAACCACCAGTACGATCGAATGCGTCGGGCGTCGCTGAGCCGACCATGCGCCCGTTCGCCCAGCAACATGGTCTGACTCGATCCGTCACGAAACTGCGCCACACGGACCGCGCTGTTGGCGTACGCCGCACCGTTATCCTGCATCGATAGCGTGCCCAGCTCGGACAGTTTCCAGCTGAGATGATACCACGTTCCAGCGCACGCGGCATAACTGGTGAAGGAGACTCGAAATTGCCCGGGGGGAATATCCAGATACTTGTTCGGCGATGTGAACACGTAACCCGCGATCCTTCCGTCGCTCGGGCACCAAAGTGTGTTCAGGCCGATGCGATGAACAGTGTTGTTCGTATGCGTGTAGATGTTATGGCTGAAGTTGATCCCGTCGTGCAGCGGCGATTGATCCATCTGGGCCAGCGTCGCCACAAACACACTATGGCCTGTGAAAACACCGATTTTCCAGTACTCGGCGACGGGACTTCCCGCGGGCAGGACTCCGTTCGCGTCGTGGTAACCCAAACAAGCCAGTGCCAATTGCCTGAGATGATTGCCGCATTGCGTCCGCCGCGCCGACTCCCTCGCGGCCTGCACGGCGGGGAGCAGTAAAGCGATCAACAGGCTGAGGATGGACACGACCACGAGCAACTCGATCAGCGTCACGCCATTCCGCCGAGCGTCCGGAACCGGATTCCCAATCATTGTCTAGCTCCTCAACCACAGCGTGCCCGATGGCTCAAGTCGCGTCGATTCATTGCCGCTTCTTCAGGTGTGTCGGCCGACTGCGATCCTCCGCATCAATACTGCGACCATCGCCGCCAATAGGATTCCCGCGAGCGCCATCATCACCCACGGCGGTCCCCCGCCATCCTTGCCAAGGTTCAATTCCATGTTCATTTGGGGAAACCGTGGATTCTCAGGCTCGTACCGCACTCCGTTCCAGACCCCCGCGAGCTTACTATTATCATTGTCCCGGACAAGTGGCGTGCCTTCGACCGGTTCCAGCGATTTCCAGGTGCAGAGCGCGAGGTCGATCGGTTCGTTCACCTTTGTCAACGCAATGTTCCAGATCTCATGCGTGACCAGCGTCCCAGCCTCGAACCGCTGGAAATCGATACGCTGGGGAAACACCATTCGCTCCGAATCGTCCGATCCATAACCGATCTCGGCCACATAACGAATCTCTGTTGCCAGCTTCGGGTTGATTGCCTCGAAACGAACGGGCAATCCTCTCCGATCAAAGACGTATCGGTAAGTCGCCCCCCCTTTGTGCCCATAGGTCTCGACAAGTCCCTCAGCTGTTTGTTCGGCGCGGAACGTCTCCGCATTCGCCGCGATCCGCACCACATCCTCCAAGGTGCTATTGTGCAATGCGAGGAACGACTCCAACTGCAAGCCGATCACTCGAGGGTCAAACAATTCCGTCACCGCCTCAGGCTTCATCCCCACGAATTCTCGAGTCGCGTGCCTCGGGTTCCCCACGACGTCGATCACCCGGTAGACCTCTCCATCAAAGGCGAAACGACTCTCCGTCGTGCCGCCCCCGTTCTGATCCACGCTCTTCCACAGATCATAACGGAATGCTGAACGATCTGAGCGAAACCAGTAATGAGGCTTCCAGGTTGCTCCCGCGAGTGGGGCATAAGGACCGCATGATTTGAACTCCAGCTCAAGCCGCAGTTCTCCGGAGTGGATGCTGTCGCGCTCGCGAGCCAGGCGAGTCAGTTGCGACTCCTCAGACGGTGAATCGGCGCAGACGGCGCCCAACAGCACGAGCATGAACTGGAACATGAATTCTCTCCACGTCAAAAAATAGTGCAGGGAACTTGAAGGGTTTCATTCGGCCCAAGGACCGTACCCTCTACAAGCTCGAACAACGTGCAAGTGCAGGGTCTGATCACGTCCCTGATGCGTAGCGGTCGCGCAGCACTATTCTTAAGTTCAACACGAAATGCGACGCCTTCAACTTGATCCACGTCCTCAAAACGGATTGAAGAGGGAGATGAAACGAGAGCCAATCGTTCGCCTGGTGAGCGTCTTGAAAAAAAAATCAGTGATAACGCAGAACCGATGATGACTAGCCCAAGAATTAGGTCGACGATCGAGAGAGTACAGAATCGCTTAAGAAATTTGCCAAGTGAGTGAGTGAGTGAGTGAGTGAGTGAGTGAGTGAGTGAGTGTCCACGCCGACCCTCTCGCTTCTCATGAAATGGACAGAGTTTCAAACTCGAAGCCCTCAGTGGAAGAGTACGCACGACATCGAAGCCTGTCCAGAAAAAAACTCCACAAATTTCCAAACAAATTGGAAGGCCTCTGTCGCGACACTCGTGCGCCGGTCATCGATCGCTTCGCTTCACGTACATACGTCCCCGATCACCTTCCCATGATCAATCTCCAACCGCTTATATCCCGGCACCTCCAGCCGCCGCGAGTCGAGCCCGAGCTGATGCAGCACCGTCGCATGAACATCCGTCACATAATGCCGGTCCTCCACCGCGTGATGCCCCAGCTCATCCGTCGCCCCATGAACAACCCCGCCCCGGATCCCGCCACCCGCCATCCAGATCGAGAACCCGAACGGATGATGGTCCCGCCCATCGCCCCCCTGCGCTCCCGGCGTCCGGCCAAACTCCGTCGCCCAAACCACCAACGTCTCGTCCAGCAATCCCCGCTGCTTCAAGTCCTTCAGCAGCCCCCCAATTGGCCGATCCACCTGACCACACGCCGCCGTATGGTTCGCCTTCAGCGCCCCATGCGCGTCCCAGGCCCCCGCGCCGCCGTTCGACCCATGAAACACCTGCACAAACCGCACACCACGCTCCACCAGCCGCCGCGACGCCAGACACAGCTGCCCGAACGGCCGTGTCGCATCCTCGTCCAGGCCATAGAGCGACCGCGTCCCCGCCGACTCCGCATCAAACGTCACCACCTCCGGCACCGCCAGTTGCATTCGTGCCGCCAGCTCATACGACCGAATCCGCGCTCGCAGCGCCGCATCATGCGGATCACGCTCCGCCGCCATCCGATTCAGCTTGCCGATCAAGGCAAACTCCGCCGCCTGCTCCTCGCGATACACCGAGCGATCCGGCGTCGCGAACGGCAACGGCCGCTTCGGATCAACCTCAAGTCCCACCCCATCATGCTCCGGTCCTAAATAGCTCGCCCCATGCCCGTTCATCCCCCCGCAACAATCCGCGATCGGCTGCCCCAGCACCACAAACTGAGGCAAATTCTCATTCAGCGATCCCAGCCCATAATGAATCCACGACCCAATCGTCGGAAACGGCCCCTCCAAGGCATGACGCCCGGTATGAAACTGTAATTGCGCACCATGATCATTATCCGTCGTCCACATCGAACGCACGATCGCCAGCTCATCAACACACCCACCCACCTCCGGCCACCAGTCGCTCACTTCAATCCCACTCTGCCCCCGCTTCGAAAACCCCACCTGCATCGGATAAAGCTTCGACTGAACCTTGTGCTGCCCCGCGATGAACTCCCGCAAGCTCTTCTTGCCCAACGGACTCTCCAGAATCGCCCGATACGGGCTTTCCTCGTAAGTTTTCCCTCCGTACTTCGCCAGCTCCGGCTTGGGATCGAAGCTCTCCACATGGCTGACCCCGCCGATCATGAATAGCCAGATCACGCTCTTCGCCCTGGGCGCGAAATGAGGCAATCCATCCGGCGGCGACCATCCCTCCCCGTCGAGTGAACGCCCGAACCCCTCGCGCTGCAACATCGCCGCCAACGCCAACGCGCCAAACCCCATCCCCGCGTCGGCCAAAAATCCACGTCTCGTACTCTGCCCACCCCACCCAGGTTCACGCGACATGACCATCCGCCTCCCCACCACGATGTCCGCTCATCACCGGATCGTCACGAAATCGTGATGATTAAACAGCACCAGAACAAGATTCTCTCGCGCTCGTTGCCTCGGATCATCCGCGGGCCCCACCAGAGGCTCCGGCCCCTCTGCAAACGCCACCCAACCCTGAGTCGCCCCCAGTCGCACACTCTCGACCTGCAAATACGCAGCACACGCCTCCCGCTCCTCACCGCGTGGCGAGCGCCCCAGCACCCGCTCAAACGCGGCCTCGATAAAACCCTCATCCGACTCAACTCCGATCGCCCCCGCCAATCGCCGCGCTTCGCCGATCGCCAGCCCGCTGTTCGCCAATGCCAGCGCCTGTTGCGGCACCACGCTCACATCACGCCGATAACACGACGTCGCATTCGCCGAATCAAACAACTTCAAAAACAACACACGCTTCTCCTTCGCATGCCGGAAATACAGGCTCCGTCGCGCCACCTCAAACCCCTTCTCCGGCTCCAGGTCCGAACCTCCCATCACCCGATCCAACCGCCCCGACGCCAGCAGCACATTATCCCTCACCAGCTCCGCCTCCAGCCGTCGCGAATTCATCCGCCAGTACATTCGATTCTCCTGATCCACCGCCTCCGAAGCACTCGCACCCTCACCCCCGCTCGACTCCATCCGATACGTCGAACTCGTCACCAGCAGCCGTTGCAAGTGCTTCAAGTCCCATCCGCTCTCCATGAATTCAACCGCCAGCCAGTCCAGCAGCTCTGGATGACTCGGCCGAGCGCCATTGGTCCCGAAATTGAACACTGTCTCCACCAGTGGCCGCCCAAAATGCCGCATCCAGAGATGATTGACCGCCACGCGCGCCGTCAGCGGGTTCCCCCGATCCGTAATCCACGCCGCCAGCGCTCGCCGCCGCCCCGTGCTCGTCGCCGGATAAACGTCCGAAATCGACGCATAATCGCGACTCACCCGCGCCGCGTTCGCTCCCGCCTGCATCCTCGCCGCAATCGCCTCATCCAGAGATTTGCGCAACCCACCCAGAATCCCGGACGCCTCCACATCGCCACTCGCCGCCTTTTTCTCCGCATCAGCAACCGTCAAACGCTTCTGCAATATGGTCGCCTCCGCCCGCAGCAAACCCGCCCGCCGCTCCACCTCCGACGCCCGATAGCTCGCGATCTCCGCACGCTTCGAATCCGAAACCACCCCAAATCGCGCCGCGTCCGCCTCGATCCGAGCCTCAATTGACGCCCGCTCCGCCAGTGTCGCGGTCAGATGCGCAACCGCTGCATCCCGCGCCAATCCCGCCCGCTCCGCCTCGACTGATCCCGGAGCGGCCTCCACCACCACCTTGAGCGCCGCCTCTACCTGCCGACGCGCCTCCTCCACCATCGCATCCGCGTGGGTACGCTTCGGACTGCGCACTTCCTCTCGAAGCGACATCACATAGGCCGCCGCCGGCAGCTCCACAGCCGCCACCTCTGGCAACCCACCCAGCACGGCCGGAATCCCTGCCGTCAATGGACGCTCTTTCGCCGGGTCCTTCTCATCGCCTCGATGAAACAAGTACGTCGGCTCCTCGGCCTTCGCGTCGTAAACCCGCGCCAGCCCCTCCGCCTCGCCCGCCACCAGATCAGTCCGTACCTCATACGGTTCGAACACCGCCCGCAACCGATAATAATCCTCCTGCGCAATTGGATCATATTTATGATCATGACAGCGCGCACAATTGAACGTCAGCCCCAGAAACGCCTTGCCCGTATGCTCCACCGTCGAGTCCAGCCACACATTTCGGTTGAACTTGTACCAGTTCCGCGCCAGATAACCCGTCGCCCGCACTGTCCCTGGATCGTCGGGCGCGATCTCGTCGCCGGCGATCATGGCCGATACCATCCGGTCGTAAGCCATCCCCGCGTTCAACGACTCCACCACCCAATCCCGCCACCGCCAGATATGCGGCTGGCTCTCCCGAATCTCCTGCCCAAAACCATCCCAGTCGCTATACCTCCAGACATCCAACCAGTGCCGCCCCCATCGCTCCCCATACGCCGGCGACGTCAACAGTCGATCCACCACCCGCTCATAGCCATCGGGCCGCTCATCCCCCTCAAACGCTCGAATCTCTTCAACCCCAGGAGCCAAACCCGTCAGATCAAGGCTCACCCGCCGCAACAATGTCGCACGATCCGCCTCACCCACCGGCGACAAACCTCGCCCGTCCCGCGCCGCCGCGATCCACGAATCCACCGCATTGCGCACCCAACCCGAATCCGCCACACGGGGCAGGGGGGTCTTCGACGGGGGCCGAAACGCCCAGTGCGACCTCGGATCTTCCTGCCCCGGTTCGTCCGCGGGCGCAACGGCCCCGGCCGCGATCCACTCTCGGAACGCCCCAATCTCCGTCTCCGAAAGCGGCTCCCCCTCCGGCGGCATCCGCACCCCGGCCTCGCCCGTCAACATTTCGATCAGGTAGCTCTCGTCGGGCTTACCTAACTCCACAGCCGGCCCACTTAATCCGCCCGCCTTCAAACCCGACGCCGTATCAACTCGCAATCCCGACTTCTGCTGCAACACCCCATGACACGCCACACACCGCCGCGTCAAAATCGGCTTGATCTCACGCAAGTAATCCGGCCCCTCAACCACCGGAGTCGATGCCGATTGCCCTAACAGAATTCCAAGTAAGGCCATCCAGCTAGGCAAGTTTCACCTCCGGATTCAGCAACGGCATTAACAAGTGTGAGGCAACGGATGCGTAGGCGCAGGACGCTTATGATTCGAAGCTCAAACCCTGGACTTCCAGAGCGTAGCATCTTGCGAGGTGTGAAAGACCGAGATCACCAAAATTTCGTCTCCTGTCTCGCGATACAGGATCACATAAGGAAACCTCGCAACGACTACCCTTCGGATATCGCGGTAAACCAGCGGGTGCCGTTGCGGATCGGTCGAGATACGCCCAAGATTATTTTCGACGTCTTCGAGGAAAGCCTCACCCAATCCCTCCCGTCTTTGTTCGTACCAATCGCCAGCCTCATGAAACTCCGCTCGTGCCTCAGGTAGCAATCGCACAGGCCGTGTCATTTTCGGAATCGCGCCAGAGCCTCAGCTCGCACTTGCTCCCACGGCACGGCCGATTTGGGGTTTGATTCGTAAGCGGCCAAACGCCGCTCGATTTCCCCCTTCAAAGAGTCGGAGAGCTCGACGGGCGGCCCCTCCTGCGGAAGCCGCTCCCAAACCTCATGAAGCAAACGAAGTCGCTCCTCAACAGTCCACGAGTCGATCTCATTCAATACGGTTTGAAGATCCATCAAGCGCAGCTCCACTACCAGCCAGAACCTTCGCCTCGTCGTTTTAACCCCACCCTAAATTACCCGAACTTCCTCGCCAATCCCAGCACTTCAAACTCGCATCCCGCACCATCAAATCCATAAGCCGCGTCAATTGCCACCACGAACCACCCTCTGGACCGTCTCAGCATCCGGTACCTTTCAGTTGTCGTTCGCCAGCCCTGTCAGAGTGCGTTTCCAAGTTCGTCGTAACCACACTGCAACGCCACCAAACAGAAAATGCAACTCAAGGAGCAACGCCAGCGACGGCGAGAACGACCCGATCATCACGTAGACGATCTGCGCATCCCATGTCTGCGTTCTGTTGAGCCGTAAAAGAAGTCGCTCCAATAAACAACGAAGCCAATATCGACCACGCCCACGTCAATCAACATGCCTCTCCTGAGGTTCTTCAAGGCAATCTCCCATTCCCAAAGGCCCCGACTCATAACCTCCGAAGCCTCCTCATCATGAACCAACCCGACCGACATTCTCCTCCCCTGGGTTCTCATCGACCCCGGCAGGACGGCACCATGGCACTACCGCGGCAGTGGGCGGCAGCCACCTTACACAGTGTCGCCTCCCTCCTCTCCACCCTCTGGCTCGGCGGCCTCTTCACCTACGGCGCCATCGCCCTCCCCGAGCTGCACCGCACTTTTCCCATTCCCGAAGTCGCCCCCGTCACTCGCCACGTCACCGGCATCCTCAACCTCATCGGGACCGCCGCACTCACCTTCTGGCTCGCGCTGGCCATCCTCCAGAAACGCCCCATGCTCCTCGGCCTTACGCTCGGGGCTTTCCTCCTACAGACCGCTCAACTCGTCGCCCACGCCGTCATCAGCGCCCGCATGGACGACCGCACCATGAGCGGTTTCTACCCAGTTCACCGCATCAACATCTGGGCCGGCATGGCTCAGTGGATCATCATGGGTATCATCCTCTATCTCGCCACAAATCACTCACCCACCAGCGAGACCACCCCCCATGCTCCGTGAGCCGCCCAGCGACCCAGCCCCGCTCTTCGACCTCTTCCGAGGCAATTTCGCCACCGAGTTGCTCACCGCCGCCGTCGCCCACCTCGACCTCTTCGCTCGCCTGGCCGACCAGGGTCCAACTTCGGCAGACGACCTCCGCGCCGCCCTCGCCCTCGAGCCACGCCCCATGTCCGTCCTCACCACCGCACTCCGCGCGATGGACCTGCTCGAACTGGATCACAACGGCCACCTCGCCCTGACCGACCTCGCTCGCACACATCTCGTCCCCCACCAGCCTTTCGACGTCGGCGACTACATCTCCCTCATGGCCGAGAGCCCCGGCGTCCTCGCCATGGTCCAGCGCCTCAAAGCCAACAGCCCCGCCGGTGCCGATTCCTCCGACGGCCCCGGTGTCGCCTACATTTATCGCAACGGGATCGCCTCGGCCATGGACGACGCCTCCGCGGCCCGACACCTCACACTCGCTCTCGCCGCCCGCGCTCGTAACGTCGCTCCGGTCCTCGCCCGAGCCTGCCCACTCGATGGCGCGCATCGCCTGCTCGACGTCGGCGGCGGC
>JBGSYY010000684.1:0-18736 GCA_041750675.1 Isosphaeraceae bacterium
CCCGATCACCGCCCGCGCAGCCTCCGGCGACGCTCGGAACGCCTCGAGCAAGAGACGCCATGAGACGACCAACCCCGGAGGATGCGTGCCGATGTGCAGCGCGTCCTGCCGGGCGATCCAGTCAGCATAGCTACGCATGAATCCACGAAGATCCGCCAGCTCCTCGGTCCGCGCAACCTCGTAATATCCGCTCGATCCTCGCGCCTGCAGCGCCAGGACCATTTTCCCCAAACCCAAAGGTGCCGCCTCTTGTAGTGCCACCGAGACCAACGCCGCCACCGGTCCCAGCGCGATCAACCACAACGCGCGGCCGAGCCGTCCACCGTCCGGCCGATCGAGGGCCATTCGTCCCCACGTGCCAAACCCTGCATACCCCACCAGCGTCGCGAGTCCGATGAGCACCAACTCGACCACCAGCTCGACATCTTGCGGCAGCCGGCTCCACGTCCACTCGCCAGGCACGCCCAGGGGAAACCATCGCCCGGCAACTCCCGCGCAAAACAGCACCAAGACCAGCCCCGAGCCGGCAAGAATCGTTAGCGGAATCCATCGTCGTAGCAGCGGCATGATCCGCCGAGAGTAGCCTCCCGCCGCCCCGCCGACGAGTCCCTACCGGTCGCTCGCCTCGATGCCTCCTCAGGGAAACCCCGCGCCGACGTTGCGGCTTGGCTCCCGGCATGTTGTGATCGTCTCAAACATCGGCGAACACCCGATATCGCCGCCAGCCGAACGAGAGAGGATGACGACATGATCCCCGAGCCGACTCCCGCCCCCGCACTCCGCGATTCCACGTCGGACCCCTGGTATGTCGGCCTCTCTCGATACCAGTGGTTCGTCTTCGTCGTCGCCACGCTGGGCTGGCTCTTCGACACCATGGACCAGCAGCTCTTCAACCTCGCGCGGGTCTCCGCCGTCCGCACTCTGCTCCACGTCTCCCCCGGCGATACCTCACGCGCCGGCGAGATCAGCGAGGTTGCCGGCTACGCCACCACCATCTTCATGATTGGCTGGGCCTTGGGAGGAATCATCTTCGGCGCGCTGGGCGACAAGCTGGGACGTGCCCGAACCATGCTTCTGACGGTCATCACGTATTCGGCCTTTACGGGGCTGAGCGCCATCTCCGTGGGTGTTTACGACTTCACCTTCTATCGCTTCCTCACCGGCCTCGGCGTCGGCGGCCAGTTCGCCGTCGGTGTGGCCATGGTCGCCGAGACCATGCCCGACCGCTCCCGCCCCTATGCCCTCGGCATGCTCCAGGCCCTCTCCGCCGTCGGAAACATGCTCGCCGCGTTCATCAGCATCTTGCTGGGCAGGCTTGAGGAATCCGGTAGCATTGGCTCGGCCTGGCGGATGATGTTCCTGATCGGCTTGGCCCCCGCCGTCCTCGCCATCCCCATCATGACCCGCCTGCGCGAGCCCGAGCGCTGGATCGCCGCCAATCGCGACCGCGTTCCCGGCCCCAAACGCGGCCTGATTCTCGATCTCTTTCACACGATCTTCGGACCCATCAGCGAACTGTTCGCCCATCCCCGCTGGCGACACAACGCCCTCGTCGGTCTGGCTCTGGCGCTGGCTGGCGTGGTCGGCCTTTGGGGTATCGGCTTCTTCAGCTTCGACCTGGTCGACACGGTTTTTCGCAAGCACTTTCAGGGCCAGGGCTTCACGCCCCAGGAGATCAACGGCAAGCTCACCTTCTGGAAGGGGATCACCTCCCTCGTTCAGAACGCTGGTGCGTTCTTCGGCGTTTATTCGTTCGCACTACTTTCGCAGAGAATCGGCCGCAAACCCACCTTCGCCATCGCCTTCGTGCTGGCCGCCGTGGCCACCTTCGTCGTCTTCTGGCAGCTCCAGAGCTTCTGGCAGATCTTCGTCCTGATCCCCATCATGGGCTTTTGCCAGCTCGCCATTTTCGGCGGCTACGCCATTTACTTCCCGGAATTGTTCCCGACCCGCCTGCGCAGCACCGGCACCAGCGTCTGCTACAACGTAGGTCGCCTGATCGCCGCCGCCGGACCGGCCATGCTCGGCCTGCTCACTAGCCGCGTCTACGCCGCCGCCGGGCCGGAGCAAGCCCTACGCTACGCCGGGATGACGATGTGCTCGGTATTTCTGATCGGCCTGGTCGCGCTTCCCTTCGCCCCGGAGACCATGGGAGAACCGCTTCCCGACTAAATCCCGTTCAAATACCGCATTCGCTCCGTTCGCTCACGGCAGCGGCACCGCCCCATGCCGCTCGCCGCGTTCGTAAATCACGTGCGCCCGGCCCACCAGCAGCGGGTCCATCGGCCCAATCGAATCCAGTTGCTTGTTCGAATAGGGCAGCTTGTGCAGCACGTAGCGCATTGCGTTCAGGCGCGCCCGCTTCTTGCAGTCAGACTTGATCACCGTCCAGGGCGCATCGACCGTGTCCGTGTAGTGAAAGATGGCCTCCTTGGCCTTCGTATACTCCTCCCACTTGTCCAGCGACGCCATGTCGATAGGCGACAATTTCCAGTGCTTCAAGGGATGCGCCTGCCGTTCCCGGAACCGACGCCGCTGCTCCTCGCGGCTCACCGAAAACCAGAACTTGATCAAATGCATCCCGCTTCGTGTCAGGTTCCGCTCGAACTCCGGTGCCTGGCGCATGAACTCGGCATACTCATCGGGCGTGCAGAAGCCCATCACACGCTCGACCCCCGCGCGGTTGTACCACGAGCGGTCGAACATCACGATCTCACCCGCCGTCGGCAAGTGTTGCACATACCGCTGAAAGTACCACTGACCTCGCTCGACATCCGACGGCTTTTCCAGCGCCACCACCCGCGCCCCGCGCGGATTGAGATGCTCCATGAACCGCTGGATCGCTCCACCCTTGCCCGCCGCGTCGCGACCCTCGAACACGATGACCACTTGCTGCCCGGTCTTCTTCACCCATGATTGCAGCTTCAGCAGCTCCACCTGAAGGTGATATTTCTCTTTCTCGTAATTCTTCCGCATCATCCGGTTTTTGTACGGATACGCACCGTTCCGCCACTCGCTCGACAGCTCCTCATCCGGGCTCACGACCGCGCCCGAAGCCGCCTCGGCCTGCGCCGCACCCGCCGGAATCTCATGCAGGATCTTCTTGAGCACCGCCGCGTCATCAGGCGAGGCACCAGTCAAAATCGCCCGCAGCGAATCCGCCACTGCCCCGAAATCATGCGGCGGCGCCGATTGCACAATCTCCCGCACCGCCTCGCTCTGCGACTGTTGAGCACCTTGAACAGCCTGCGCCACGGTGAACCGCTCGATCACCTCCGCCTCGTAGGCCGAAGGGTCCATGGCGTTGTCGGTCGAGCCGTTTGTCTCGGCATGGGCTTGGACCGTTGGGTCCGACTTGCGTCTCTTGGCCATGAGAACCTCTCTATCTCGCCTTGGCGATCGGCGATCTGCGTTCAAGGCGGTCGACCCTCCGCCTGACTCAGAAATCGGCGATTGGCGAGTCACGTCGATCATCCCGGAATTCAAAATTCTACCACGTTTTTCCGGCCTTCACAGCCGCCGAATTTCCAGCAGTTCGCGTTCTCAGCCAAGCCCAATCGTGGACCCTGCGGATTCCCCTCACAAAATACCGACTGGCTCCGAGTCTTCGTGTCGCCGACCCCCTTTTTGATGGACGAGGTGGATGTCCACTTCGACGGCTGGCAGACCGCGGTACCAGTCACTCAGCAAGGGACCAATTCCCCGCGATCCAGCAGTTTTCCCAGCGCCTTCGCGGTCGTCTCTCCGTCCACGTGCTTCAATGTCGGAAGTCTAACCGCAACGACGTCGTGATACCGGCGTATCCCGGCGGGTGTCGTGATCGGCATCACGCGAGTGCGGAATAGGTTCCGACAGAGGCCAAACGGGGTAAGCCCCGCACTCCTCACAAGCTCCCACAATTGATCGTGATTGTGCGCCGCCTCAAAGATCAAAAATTGGAGATTCGGCTGCGCCAGCAGCCAAGGCATCACGGCCGGCTCGGCCCCTTCAATGTCGAGCTTGACCCCAAACGGCCGTCCATGAATCAACGGACCTACATAGGTCGCGATGTTTTTTACCGGCACCGTCTGTCGAACCCAGTTCTGATTCACCCTGCCATCGTCGATCAGCGTCGCCATGCCCGAGTGGTTCCTCGGCCTCGAGATCGTCATCTCGTCATCGCGGTCAAGAAGTGCAACCCGGTGCAGTTCGACATTCTCGAGCCGAGCACGGCGAATCGCCGCTTCCACCGGTTCGCAGATCCACTCCTGTGGCTCAAACAAGTGTACACGTCCCGTTGAACCGACCCACTCCGATGCAGCAAGACCAATCGACGAATAGTTCGCCCCTATGTCTAGAAACACGTCGCCCTCGCGAAGCAATCCCTGCGCCGTCCGCTGGACCTTCGGATCATTCGTCCCAAACAGGTAAAGGATGCGGCCGTGATAGTCGCTCGGCGCGACCTCGATCCTGATCCCGTTGCGCATCGTCGCCATCACCGGTTCGTGGCACTTCGCAAACGCCCAATTCGTCATACGGTTGAAGGACAGCCGCGTCAGACCGCTCTGCAACCATGGAAACGCATGCAACACGCCCGCATACATTCGCATGGTGACAGGCGGCATGACGGACAACTCATTGTCCATGACACTCATTGTCTCTACCCCTCGACGGGTGTTCATAACGATAATGATCCGACACTGTGAAGCAGGCGACTTTCTCTTGGAACTCTTGGTCAACGTGGACACAACGTATGATCGAAGCGAACAGGTATGACGCCTCCACGTTTCACTCTACTTCCGGGCGATGGCTCGATCCAGGAAAAACCAGTCCTAGCTCCTTGATGTTGGTGCCTATCCTTCAAGTTGTCGCCGCGCCGTGATCACTTGCCACTTTAGGCCGATAGCCGTTCCCAGCGGCGACTCTACCCCCTCCTTCAGCCCGAGCGCCCCACCAATCTCTGGCACGTTGTCATTGACCCGACCACACCACATGCCCACCATGCGCCAAGAGGATCACCGCTGTTCCGCGACGCGGAGGCAACATCAATGCCACGACTCCTGATGCTGGGGTGCTTGGTACTCGGGCTGGCTCCGTGTCAACCGGCGTCGGCCGACGACGTGCCGCTCGTGCTCAACGTCTGGCCTGGCAAGACGGTCGGCGACCACGGCCAGATCGGTCCAGAGCGAATTCGTGAAGCCGCCGAGGCCCCAACCGCCGACGCGAAGTGGATCACCAATGTGACACGTCCGACCATTTCCGTTTATCGCCCCAAACCCGAAACCAATACGGGAGTCGCCCTCATCATCTGCCCGGGCGGCGGTTACTGGAACCTGGCATGGGATAAGGAAGGAGAGGAGGTCGCGGCCTGGCTCAACTCGGTCGGAATCACCGGCGTGGTCCTCAAATATCGCGTCCCCCGTCGGCCCGGCGAACCCGAACCTCTACCCGCGCCCGGGCCTCTCCTCGATGCCCAGCGGACCGTCAGCCTCCTCCGCAGCCACGCCGCCGAGTGGGGGATCAATCCCAACCGCATCGGCATCATGGGATTCTCTGCCGGCGGTCATCTCGCGCTCATGACCACCCTCTCCAGGGATCATCGAGCCTATGAGCCGCTCGACGACATCGACCACGCAAGCTGCCAGCCCAACTTCACCGTGCTGGCGTATCCTGGCTACATACTGGCCAAGCCGGGAACCGACACCCTCGCCGACTACATTCAAATCCCCAAGGACTGCGGCCCCGTCTTTCTCGTACACGCCACCGATGACGACGAACCGGGCGCTCAGCCCGAACAAAGCCTCGCCCTCTATCGAGAACTCAGGCGCGTGGGCGTGCCCGTCGAAATGCACATCTACGCGCAAGGAGGCCACGGCTTCGGCGTCCGAACCAGCAAGCGGCCAGTCTCACACTGGACAGCGCGATGCGTAGATTGGCTCCGCCACCAAGGAATCCTCGATTCTGAGGCCGCAAAGACGACCACCCAGGACGCCCAACCAAGCCCTTGAGCCGCTCACCCCACCCTGTCGTGTCCCAAGTTCAGCCCAGTGCAGAACCAATCAACCCAAATTCGGGAGAGCCGGACCATCATGACTCGCAATCTCTCGGTCTCAATCCTGATCCTGATTCTCGCCGCGGTGGCCTGCCCAACGTCAGTCGCATCGGCCGACCAACCCCTTGCGCAGCAACGAAAACTCCCTCGCCACGATCAGCCACCCCGCAAGGTCATCGTCGGCACGACCATGACCCCCTGGTACAGCGATTATCCCGGCCTCGACCAACGACTTCACCAAATGGGTGAGTTCGTCGACCAGATGGCCGCGGAAGCGCAAACCAAGTATGGCCGGCCCATCGATCTGGCCCTTTTCACCGAATACGCCGTCACCGCCGGCAAGGACGGCCCCGCCGCCAAGGTCGCCGTCCCGCTCGACGACACCCTCATCGAAGCCCTCGCTGCCAAGGCCCGTCAATACAATTGCTATATCGTCTTCGGCGGAGTCTTCCTCGACGACCCGAACAAAGGAACCTGTTCCAACGCCGCCGCGGTCCTCGACCGCCAGGGCCGACTGATCGGGCGATACGTCAAGGCCCACCCCGTGCTCGACCCAGGCAGCGACGACACCCACATCACCCTCGAAGGCGGCGTCTCTCCCGGCAACGACTACAACATCCTTGACCTCGACTTCGGCCGCGTCGGCCTCCAGATCTGTTACGACGTCGAGTTTCCCGAGGGCTGGGATCGATTGGCCCAAAAAGGGGCCGAGCTTGTGCTCTACCCCACCCAATCTCCCCAGCTCACACGACCTGCGATGTACGCCGCGACCCGTGAATACTGGGTCGTCTCCTCCACTTTTCGAAACAACGCCTCCTTCTTCGAGCCAGGTACCGGACTCGTCGCCGCCCAGATTGTCGAGCCAAA
The DNA here is from genome assembly GCA_041750675.1 of Isosphaeraceae bacterium. Lineage (GTDB taxonomy): Bacteria > Planctomycetota > Planctomycetia > Isosphaerales > Isosphaeraceae > BPJS01. Next base: position 6,899 of record JBGSYY010000684.1, read on the forward strand.
GCAAACGCTCGTCCACGAGATCGATCTCAGCTACGTCATTCTGCCGTGGTCCTCACGCCTCCGTAACGGCTCGGCCTTCCGCGAAGCATTCGGCGACCGAGTCGGCTTTCGTTACTCCGAGTCCGAAGATCGCGGCGTCTTCTGGTCCAACGATCCCAACACCACCATCGGCCAGATGGCCCGCTCCCTGGATCTGCTCGATACTCCCGCCCAGCAACACGTCCGCGCACGCAAGGCCCAGGACCAACTCCGCGGCGGCCCAATCCCCTAAGGTCGCTGAACAGAATGGGGACTGCCGACCTCCTCCGAGGCACCACTCCCCTTTCGATTGAACGCTCCAATCGATGCGATCTCCGCCACGAAAGCCCACTCAAGGCAAACCCATGCACCCTCAATGCGACGATCATGCGTCGATCACTCGACGTCATTTTGTCAAAGCGTCGCTCGCGCCCGCCGCTCTGGCCTTCCCCGCGGCCCGGGCGACCGAACCCAGGCCCATCCGCCACAAGTACGACCAACCGCCTGAGATCATCGACACCAACGTACACCTCTTTCCATGGCCGTTCCGACGCCTGAAGTACGCCGAAACCCAGCCGCTCATCCAAAAACTCCAGAGCCATCGAATCACCCGGGCCTGGGCCGGCAGCTTCGAAGCCTTGCTCCACAAACAACTCGACGCCGCCAATCGTCGCCTGTTTGAAGAGTGCCGCGACCAGGCCCCGGGAGTGCTCATCCCCTTCGGCACCGTCAACCCCGCCTGGCCCCACTGGGAGGACGACCTCCGCCGCTGCCACGAGCACTACCACATGCCAGGCATCCGCCTCTACCCCGCCTACCACGGCTACGGCCTCGATCACCCCGAGTTCCTTCGCTTGATGGACGCCACAGCCCGACGCGGCATGCTCCTTCAGATCGCCATCCGCATGGAGGACGAGCGAGTCCATCACCCAGGTCTCATCGCACCAGCGGTCGACAGCGCTCCTCTCCCCCAGCTTCACTCCCAGGTCCCGGCCGCCAGAATCCAGCTTCTCAACGCCGACACGGTCTTCCGCAGCCCCCATCTTCGACCCTTGATCGAACGCACAACGACCACATTCGACATCGCCGCCCTCGAAGGCGACGGCGGCATCAGTCGGCTTATCGCCGGAACTCAGCCCAACTACACTGGCCAGGTTCCCGTCGATCGCCTCCTCTTCGGCAGCCATGCACCTTTCTTCCCATGCGAAAGCGCGCTCCTGAAGCTCTTCGAGTCGCCCCTCGATCGCCCCCAGCTCGACGCGATCACCCACGCCAACGCGCGGAGCCTCATCCCATGAGTAGCGACTCCGATCCCCTCGCCTTCACCCTCAACGCCGCCGACTTCGGCCTCCCCACCCGCGACGACCTCGTCGCGTCGCGCATCTGGGATCTCCATTACCACGGCCTCGATGGCGGCGACCTCCGCCTCCACCAGCAAACGATGTTCTACGTCGAGCGGATGGGAATCGAGCGCGTCCTCTCACTCGATATCGCCGGCTCCCAGCAAGATCCCCTGGGTCACTCCATTCCGGCCCGGAAAAAACAGGAAATCCGCCGCTTCCTCGAAGACAACTCCGATCGCGTCTCCGGACTAATCCCCATCGACCCCGGTCAACCCCGCGAGAGCTGCCGGAAGATCGAGGAGTGGGTCCGCGACGGTCCCTGCGTCGGCATCAAATACTACGGCGGAAACCCCAGCGGAATCACCTGCAGCCACAGCAACAACGATCCGATCATCGAGCTCGCCGCCGAGCTTCAGGCACTCATCTACGTCCATGCCTGGCTGATCGTCGGCGGCGAACCGAGACGGCCCGGCGGTGCCAATCATCCCGGCGAGTCAACGCCTCTCGATGTCGCCCAGCTCGCCGAGCGGTTCCCCAAGCTCCCCATCATCTGCGGCCACTCCGGCGGCGATTGGGAGCTTGGCGTCCGCGCTGTCCAACCTCAACCCAACGTCTATATCGAGTTCAGCGGCTCCGATCCCCACTCGGGACAAATTGACTTCACCGTCGCTCAACTTGGAGTCGACCGCCTCGTCTGGGGCGGCCACGGCCCATCCCGTTCCTACTCGACCGAGCTGGCGAAAGTCCTCGACGCCGACCTCGATCCCTCCCAACGAAAGCAAATCCTGGGCGGCAACCTCCGCCGAATCGCCGCGCCCATCTTTCAACGGAAAGGCCAACGGATCGATCTCTGATCGCCGTCGAATCGGCGTACGTCCCAGATTTTCCCTCAGACACCGACTCTTACCTCGCCATCAAGCGGAAACCCTCCGCCCCGCCGACCCCGCATCACCCGCCCGATACCGCGAGAACGGGATGTAAAACCCCAGCGCCGTCCCAACCGCCAGCATCGCCAGCGTCACCACGCTCCGCGATGGCAGGCCCATCAAGTAATCCGCCACCGCCGGCGGCTTCGCCAGCGATTGATAATCGGCCGTTAGACCGAGCACCAGCGCCGCGATCCCACACACCAACGCCACCCAGCGCCCCCGGTTCACCACTACGCCCGCCCCCACCCCCAGCAACCCCCCAGGCAACGCCAGCCCCAGAAGTCCCCGATCCAGCAACCAGAACACCAACCCATACCCCACCAGCCCCCCCACCGCGGCACCCACCATCGCCAGCAAATTCGCACGCATCGCCGACCCTCCCTATCTCGATCCTTCCTCCACCCCCTCACCAATCCACATCATAACCCACCCCTCGGATCGCCACCTCCGCCTCTCCGACATTTGTCAATCGGCCCCGCTCAGTTGGCCGAAATCGACCACCACAGGCCACCCGTCTTGAAAGAGCTGGCCCATTCCGTCCGCCTGATCCCTCAATGATCGACCGACCCCTCTTCGCGCCTCGCCATCGCCCCGGTTATACTCATTTCAACGTCAGGGCAACCGGCATTCCTAAGCGTGGGTCAATCACCCACCCCGGCCACCGGCGCGGCGATCCCAGGACGACCTGCGACCGAGATCCGGTCCTCTCGCGCCGTCTTTTCGAATGGCTTCGAGTTTCGAATCCTACGAAAGACCGCAAGATCGGCCTCCCACCTCGACGCAACCGCCGTCTCCACATCGAGAAAGCTCCAGACCACGCCATGTACGCGATCATCGAATCCGGTAGTCACCAGTTCCGTGTTCAGGAAGGCGACGTCCTCACCATCGACCGCCAGACCGGCGAGGCCGGCTCCGAGATCATCTTCGACAAGGTCTTCCTGCTCGCCGGCGAAGGTGCCCCACAGATTGGCACACCCCTCCTCCCCGGTGTCCGCGTCGTCGGCACCCTCCTCCGCACCTATCGCGGCCGCAAGATCATCATCCGCAAATTCCGCCGCCGCAAAAACTACCGCCGCAAGCGCGGCCACCGCCAGTACTACTCCACCGTCAAAATCACCCAGATCGCATCCGCCTGAATCCAACCCTGACTTCAGCATCTGGCGAAACCCAGAGGAGACCGAAACCGGTCTCCTCTTTCGTTTTATTAAGCAGTGCTAGGCTCTGTATTTTGGGCACGGCATGGCGATTGCGGAATTCCGCTTGGTTTTCTCGACACTCCCGGCGAGCTTTCCTCCAATCGCCCCCACCGCCCACGGACATCAGCACGTTTCGCGGATTAATGTCATTTTTGTGAAGTCGTGCAAACACATACAATAACAACACTTGCGCCTCCCTTGAAACGCCCGATCCAACTTTCACACACTGCCCGGTTCCCGCTCGCCGGTCGCGCGGTACAATGCCCGCGACACCCGTGCGGACGGCCATCCTTCGGTGCGATCCGCGACGACGGCAAAACCCCAGGCTTCCGCCTGATAAGGACCGAATTTAACGAAACCGTCAAGTTTTCCATCCAGGCCGATTCCGGCCCGGTGGAAACTCCATTTCTGGATTTCCGGCCGTTTTTTTCTGGACAGCCGGCGGCATGGACGCGATACCTGATAGACCACGCGAGAACATCCGTTCAGGATTTCGAACTCCTGCGGACTTTCCATGATTCGGGAGCACCTCCATGGCATCGGTTGGCGAACGAGCAGCGCAGGCACATTCTCAGCAGCACCAGGATTCCCCCAAGGCGGCTCGCGCCGCCGGACGCGGACTGACCATCCCCCGCGTCTTCAGCACCGAGGGCCGTAATCCCTTCGATCTCGTCGAGTGGGACCGCCGCACCGCCGCCATCAAGGACGAACGCGGCCGCGTCCTCTTCGAACAGACCGACTGCGAGATCCCCGCCGCCTGGAGCCAGCTCGCCACTAACGTCGTCGTCAGCAAGTACTTTTACGGCGAGATCAACACCCCCGAGCGCGAAACCAGCGTCCGTCAGCTCATCGACCGAGTCACCCGCACCATCGCCGACTGGGGCCGCGAAGACGGCCTCTTCGCCACCGCCGCCGATGCCGACGCCTTCTACGACGAACTGACCACCCTCTGCCTCAACCAGTACGGCTCGTTCAACTCCCCCGTCTGGTTCAACGTCGGCCTCTTCCACCGCTACGGCATCGAAGGCCCGGCAAACAACTGGCGCTGGGACGACGAAACCCGCGCCGTCCAGCGCGCCGACTCCGCCTACAAGTATCCCCAGGGCTCCGCCTGCTTCATCCAGTCCGTCGGCGACGACATGGACAGCATCATGAAGCTCGCCCACAGCGAGGCCATGCTCTTCAAGTTCGGCTCCGGCACCGGCACCGATCTCTCCAGCCTCCGCTCCAGCCGCGAAAAACTCTCCGGCGGCGGACGACCCAGCGGCCCGGTCAGCTTCATGCGGGTGTACGACGCCGTGGCCTCCGTCGTCAAATCCGGCGGCAAAACCCGACGCGCCGCCAAGATGCAGACCCTCAAAATCTGGCACCCCGACATCCTCGACTTCATCGAGTGCAAAACCAAGGAAGAAAAGAAGGCCCAGGCCCTCATCCGCCAGGGTTACGAGGCCAACTTCAATGGCGAGGCCTATTCCTCCGTCCTCTTCCAGAACGCCAACCTCACCGTCCGCGTCACCGACGCCTTCCTCCGTGCCGTCGAGGACAACGGCGAATGGACCACTCGCGCCGTCACCACCGGCCGCCCCATGACGACCTACAAGGCCCGCGACCTCATGGACAAGATCGCCGAGGGCACCTGGCTCTGCGGCGACCCAGGCATGCAATACGAAGACACCATCCAGCGCTGGCACACCTGCCCAAACACCGCGCCCATCAATTCGTCGAATCCGTGCAGTGAATATATGTTCCTGGACGACAGCGCCTGCAATCTGTCGTCCTTGAACCTGATGAAGTTCCGCCACGAGGACGGCTCGTTCGACGTCGAGAAATTCCGCCACGCGGTCAAGGTCTACATCACCGCGCAGGAGATTCTGGTCGACCACTGCTCCTATCCCACCGAGCGCATCGCCGGCAACTCCCACAAGTTCCGCCCGCTCGGCCTGGGCTACGCCAACCTCGGCTCACTCCTCATGTCCGCCGGCTATCCCTACGACTCCAACGAGGGCCGCGCCCTCGCCGGTGCCATTACCGCCATCATGCACGGCCAGGCCAACCGCACCTCCGCCGAAATCGCCGCCCACGTCGGCCCGTTCGACGGCTTCGCCCTCAACCGCGAGCCAATGCTCCGCGTGATGGAAATGCACCGCGACGCCGTCGAGTCGATCGACCCGAGCTGCCCGCCCGAGCTGATCGACGCCGCACGCAGCGTCTGGGACGACTGCCTCGACGCCGGCCGCCAGCACGGCTACCGCAACGCCCAGGTCACCGTCATCGCCCCCACCGGCACCATCGCCTTCATGATGGACTGCGACACCACCGGCATCGAGCCGGACATGGCACTCGTCAAGTACAAGAACCTCGCCGGCGGCGGCATGCTCAAGATCGTCAACCGCACCGTGCCCATGGCCATGCGCAAGCTCGGCTACGACGACCCGACCATCCAGAACGTGCTCGACTACATCGACACCAACGACACCATCGAAGGCGCTCCCGGCCTCAACCCCGCCCATCTCCCCGTCTTCGACTGCGCCTTCCCGCCCGCACGCGGCAGCCGCTCGATCGCCTGGGAAGGCCACGTCGGCATGATGGCCGCCGCCCAGCCGTTCCTCTCAGGCGCAATCTCCAAAACCGTCAACATGCCCCGCGGATCGACCGTCGAGGACATCGAGGCCGCCTACCTCGAAGGCTGGAAGCTCGGCCTCAAGGCCCTGGCCATTTATCGCGACGGCTCCAAGGAGAGTCAGCCCGTCGGCACCTCCAAGGAATCCGACAAGGACAAGGAGCGCGACGCCGCAGCGGTGGAAAGTCAGCAAAAGGCACTGGCTCCGAGTGCTCCCGAGGTGCCTGTCCCCTTGGCGGCGGAAGTCTCTCGCGGGGACCAGTCCGCACTCAGCACTCAGCACTCATCCCTCAGCACTTCAAAGCCCAAGCGTGAACGCCTCCCCGACACCCGCCAGAGCATGACCCACAAGTTCGACATCCAGGGCCACGAGGGCTACCTCACCGTCGGCTTCTTCGCCGACGGCCGCCCCGGCGAGCTGTTCATCACGATGGCGAAGGAAGGTTCGACCGTCGGCGGCCTGATGGACACGATCGGGACCTTGGTCTCGATGGGCCTGCAATACGGCGTCCCGCTCGACGTCTTCGTCAACAAGTTCGCCCACAGCCGCTTCGAGCCGTCCGGCTTCACCCGCAACCCCGAGATCCCGATCGCCAAGAGCATCGCGGATTACATCTTCCGCTGGCTGGGCATCCAGTTCGTCGAGGGCTACCGCGCCCAGAACACCCCCAACCGCGAAGCCGCCGCCGCCGACTCCCACGGCCACGACATCCCCGCCACCCCCGTCCTGAAAACCAACGGCCAACGCAAGGCCACGGCCAGCGACGTCGCCGAGCTGACGATCCTCTCCGCCACCCCCCCCGAGCCGGTCGGTTACGTCTCCCAGGAAGTCCAGCAACAACAGTTCGCCCGCTTCCAGTCCGACGCCCCCGCCTGCGACAACTGCGGCGCACTGACCGTCCGCTGCGGCACCTGCTACCGCTGCTTCAACTGCGGCAACAGCATGGGGTGCTCCTGATCAAACCTCACAAGGCCCGGAGGGAGAGAGGCCTAGCGCTTCTCTTTCCGGGCCGCGTTCATCGCCTTGATCATGAAACTACCGGCCGACCCATTCATCGCTCCCGACAAACTGACTGCGTACCTGCTCGCGCCGCGACAGATCGACGATAAGTCTCGCTATCTTGCCCAGGCCGGCTTCACGCTCGGCAACCCCGACGACCTGCGCAACGCCCTCCTGCGACTTGCCACCGAGGCGGACGCTATTGAGGATGGAACGAACGATTACGGCAAATTTTACCGAGTCTCGGGTGAGCTTCTCGGCCCCAACGGTGTCCGCCTCCGTGTCGTGACGATCTGGCTCCGCTGGACCCTCGACGGCTCGCTCCGCTTCATCACCCTGAAACCCGACCGGACCCGGCATCCATGAGTCAGCCCCTCTACCAACACGTCGCGCTGCTCCGCGATGTCAAGGAACACCACCTCAAGCGTGGCGACGTGGCAATGCTCGTCGATCGCGTCCCCCACCCCGCCTGTGGCGAACCGGGGGTCGTACTCGAAGTCTTCAACGCCCTCGGCGAATCGCTCGCCGTGATCGCCCTCAAGGAATCCGACATCGAGCCACTCCGAGCCGACGAGATCCTCTCCGTACGCCACCTCGCAGGAGCGGTCGCATGACTCTCAAGCCAGGATGTCCCCGACCATCGAATCCGCCCTCACTGTCATCCACGTCAACCCCGTCCGGCGTGAATTGGTTGAGCGTCCCGAGGACTGGCCTTGGTCCAGTGCCATGTCATACCTTGATCCAAAAGACCTGAACGCCACCGCGCCCGGGTCGGCAACTCCTCATCGAGCCGATCTCACGGCTTTACCACCCGAGTACCTGCTTCCCAGACACTCACACCACACATGAACAAATCCACTGGTGGACAAGCCAGCAGTGCCACACGGCGCCCGCCACCCACTGCTTGCATCGTTCAGAGTACTCATCTAGTATAATTTTGCTACTTTGTAACACGTGTGATCCCGGTTTCAATAACAGCCCCATCCAAAACATGAAATTCACACCAGAACCCGAAGCACTAAGGGTTCGGTCGTTCTGTGGACTACAGAACGTCGATCTGCACTTGTCCAACTTCAACATCGTTATTGGTCCGCAGGCAACGGGAAAGAGTATCTGCGCTAAGTTACTGTACTTCTTTAGGCAAATACCATTTTTATATATTTTTGGCGACGTTGATTCTTATGTAGAACTCGAGAACGAAGTCATTAGCGAATTTAGGACATACTTTCCGGAGACAACGTGGTGTGAAACAAAATTCTCCATCCGTTACAGCATTGGTCAAGAATTTGTCGAGGTTGCGCGTGCGACGAAGCGATCCAAGTTAAACTTGGAGGTCAGCGAAGGCTTTAGCAAGGCTATCTCGGCGATGCTTGATGGCCGATTGAGACGTCATCTTAAGGAGGATGCGGGATTCCTTACTTACCAAGACTACGTGGCTGACCACCGAAATAGGAACGAGATTCTAGCACTTACACTCAGCGAACCAATCCGGCGACAGGTTTGCTTCAGACAAGTATACGTGCCATCCGGCAGGATTTTTTACGCCAACACGGATAAGTCAGTACTTGCGTTCCTGGCGAGCAAGAAATCACTAGATCCTTTCTTGATCGAGTTCGGAAAACACTATGATCAGTTTGAGTTTCGACACATGAGCTTTCGTAGCCATGGTCTACCGAAGGTAGTGGAGCAGAGGATGAAGGTGTTGGAACCACTTATCGAAGAATTGTTATCAGGCATTCCACGATACGAGGATAGGGTCGAATTGATCGAGCATAAAGATGGTAGAAAGATCAACATTGCCTTATCGTCGTCAGGTCAGCAAGAAATTTACCCTTTGACTCAAATCTTACGAACTCTCGCATTTACTGACACGGGCGAACGGGGAACTACTATATACATCGAAGAGCCTGAGGCTCACTTATACCCTCTGTCGCAGCGGCGGGTTACCGAGTTGCTAGTAGCCTTCTTCAATATGACGCTGGAGCCAGTGCAACTTTTCGTGACAACACATAGTCCATACATTTTAACAACGCTCAATAACTTAATGCGAGCCGGTCGGATTCGCTCTCGGCTAAGTCGTAGAGCGTACGGCAAGCTCTATAGTGTCGTACCAAAGCCAATGGTGTTGGATCCAGCGCAGATCTCAGCTTATTACTTAGCAGAAGGAGAAGCAAGGTCGATCATTGATCAAGAAACAGAATTGATTGACGCATCGTTTATAGACTCGGTTTCCGACGAACTTACATCACAATTCGACCAACTCTTGGACTTCGAGGGGCCACCTTATGTGTGATGAGGTCAGAAATGATCCTGTCATTGTGCTAGAAGAACGTGGCTCCAAAATAGTATTCATCAATAAAGATCGAGCAACATTGACAATCATACACGTGGACAAGTGCCGTGATATTCATGGTATAAAATGTGATAAGCTTGTGCTTTATGGTTTGAGTGTAGGGTGTTATGTAGAGCTAAAGAGCAACAATGACACTAGAAAGGCAGTGAATCAAATCCTGAATACATATACCCATTTCAAAGATCGGCATAAGACTTCTATGAAATATGCGTTTGTGGTCTCCTGGAGCAATCCGCTAGCAAGCACGACGACTCAACAATTGAAGCTTCGAATCCGGCAAAAGTATGGGATTACTCTTCAATTTGTTCGCAGCAATTCTCCGGTACCGTATCCATTCGAGTGCCGCGGACGGGTGGCCCGGGCAGAGTGAGTCTTCGTATGGTGCCCGCGTGTGGCACCGGTTGCTTCAACCGGTGTGGCCCAGCCAGAAGAGGTCGAGGGTTAGAGCTTGCTCATTTGTTTCGTCGGTGGCATCGCGTTTTTCCCGGCGAGCCCATTTTGAACTTCTGCAGCCCTTCTCCATGACTTGGCAAGAACACATCACCATCGACCCCGCGATTCTGACCGGAAAGCCCGTCATCCAAGGGACGAGGATTGCCGTTGAGTTCGTACTGGACCTCCTGGCCGAAGGCTGGAGCCACGCCCAAATTACCACGAGCTACCCATCCCTCACCGACGAGGATATCCACGCCGCCCTCCACTACGACGGGTGGCACTGGTGAAGTATTGTGAATGAGTGGGTGCCACTGGCCCCGCCAGTGTCTTCGCTTTCCGTCGAAGTCTCGACCCGAGCGACGGACGTGTGGCCCGGGCAAAGTGAGACTTCGCACGGTGCCCGGGTCAGGGAGGCCATCCGAGGGCGTGGCCTTCCGTGTCAACAAAGCCCCGAACTCTCCGTGGCTTTCCCTCACGCGAAGTCCAGGGCACGAAGACGTTGCCCTGGCCACCCCTCCGCCCTCACCTGCTGAGGCTATAGTTATAGGCGTTGTAAAACCTCGTCCCATCCCTCAAAAGGAGTCGGTAGATCCCATCAATGGAATCGCTCGACTCGTCATCGGCCGCGGGAACGAAGACCCCATCGTAGGTCATCATCCCACCCGGCCCCTGGGAGATCCAGATGACTCGGCCCTGTTCGCTCGCTGTTCCGAGCAGCGGCCAGGAGATCTTTGCGGCCTCTCCCGGTGGGAAAAGCTCCAGGCGACCGGAGAAGTAACCCCGATCGTCGCGCGGGAAGATCACGATTCTGGCCGTGCCCCCGAATGTTGGGTCAAATCCTTCAAGGACGCCGGAGATATCCGTGGAATCGTCGCCAGGAAACGGACGAAGCAATAACCCGCCGATCCGGCGCGAGCGACCCTGCGAACGAACGAACTGGAATTCCGGATACATGATGCCGGCGTCCCCCGAGTCATAACTCAGACTCGTCTGAAACGGGATGGCGGGTGGTGTTGCCGAGTACGTCTCCAGACCTCCCCGAATTATCACGCGACCCGACCGAGCCACGCCCGTACCAACGAGCAGATCATTCCGCGCCAAAGTCAGGCCGAAGCGGCTGAAGTTGATCCCGTCGAACACAGCGCCGGTCTCCAACGTGAAGAACTGGCTGGTGCCCGCGACACGGCGGCCAGACTGCCGCGTGATCAGCGATCGAAGACCCGCGAGATTCCCGTCGGCTGTGACCACGAATCCGTTCCAACTGCCACGCACGTCCGGCACCCGACGAGGGGGATGAGACGCCTTCAGGCTGCTCGCTATCACAAATAAAGAGCAAACCAGCATTCCAACCCAGAAAACGCCAGGAACGAATCGTCGGCCCATGCTACCTCTCCTAAGACGTGGGAAATTCGTGGAACGTCCTCCATGATCGCATCTCGCGTACTCCGCGACGAACATCTTCGCAGTCGCGGAGAGCGGATGCCGAGCGTCTCAAGTCGCTTCGAGAAGCTCGTCACTCCAGCTCAAGGCACAAGCCTAGCACACCGATAAGGCCCCAACAATCTCGCGTCAACGTCTCCGTTTACTTTAATCACACTTTCGTGCGGACGGATGGCCCGGGCAAAGTGAGTCTTCGAACGTTGCCCGGGTCAGGGAGGCCATCCGGTGGAGTGGCTACTTACGCCAGAAGTGGTCGAGCGGGCCAGCTTGCTCCCTTGCTCCTTCTCAGCCGCGGCGCGTTGCTCACCAAGACCACAATCTCATCCTTGAGACACCCACCCCATACCCTGGCCACCCGCCAGCCGCCACCGCCGCGTCCCCTCGCAGCGCCGCCACCAGGCTCTCCTCAAACGAAAAAGCCACGGCTGGCGACGTACCCGTCGGCCAGCCGTTCAGGAGCAGCCCATTCAGCAGTGACGCATAAACGGCGTGTCCTACCTCACG
>JBGSYY010000685.1:0-8371 GCA_041750675.1 Isosphaeraceae bacterium
GGGAGGGCTGGAACCAGGAGGCGACTTCCTGGCGGTCGATACGGCCGGGCCAGAGGGCGATGGGGTCGGTGGTGGCGGGGCTGGTGGGTGAGTGGGGCGTGGTTTCGATCGCCGGCGGGGGGTTCGCGGAGGCGTCTTCAACGGCGGCGCCGACCTGGAGACGGGCGTGGAGGTCGCTGGAGAGGAAGGTCTGGCGAACGGTGGACAGGAGCTGGCTGTAGACGCGGTGGGCGTCGCGGAAGCGGACCTCGATCTTGGAAGGGTGGACGTTTACGTCCACGTCTTCGGGCGGGAGGTCGAGGAAGAGGAATGCGACGGGCTGCCGGCCGACCATGAGCAGGCCACGATAGGCTTCGCTGAGCGCGTGGCCGAGGGAGCGGTCGCGGACGTATCGGCCGCCGACGAAGAGGTACTGGCCCCTGGCGGTGGAACGGCTTTGCGAGGGGTGGCTCACGTAGCCTCGGACGTGGATTTCCTGCAACTGGCTTTCGACCCAGAGGAGGCTTTCGGCGAGTTCCTGGCCCAGAAGGGCGGCAATGCGTTCCTTGAGACCCATGGTGCCGGGGAGGTCGTGGACGACGCGGGTTCCGGACTTCATCGTCATGTGGACGGAGGGATAAGCCAGGGCGACGCGGGTGAACATCTCGGCGACGTGGCCGGCCTCGGTGGAGTCGGATTTGAGGAAGGTGCGGCGGACGGGGGTATTGAAGAAGAGGTTGCGGACCTCGATGACGGTGCCGGGCGCGGTGGAGGCGTCGCGGATGGGGGTGGGGACGCCGCCTTCGATGCAAAGCTCGGAGCCGACGGGGGCGTCGGCGGTTCGGCTGAGGCAGCGGACGCGGGAGATCTCGGCAATCGCGGCGAGGGCTTCGCCGCGGAAGCCGAGGGTGCGGACGCGGTGGAGATCATCGGCGGTTTCGAGCTTGCTGGTGGCGTGGGGGGTGAAGGCGAGCGGGAGATCGTCGCGGGTGATGCCGCCGCCGTTGTCGGCGATGCGGATGAGGTCCTTGCCGCCACGTTCAACGGTTAGCTCGACCTTGGTCGCGCCAGCGTCGATGGCGTTCTCGAGAAGCTCCTTGACGACGCTGGCCGGACGTTCGACGACCTCGCCGGCGGCGATCTGGTTCACGACCGACGGCGGTAGTTCGCGAATCCGACCCATGTCTCTGCTCCCGACGATTGCCCCGGCACGCGTAAGGGATTATACCCGATTGTGCGTCTGTTCAGTCGTCCTTCTCGTGTTCGAGTCTGTCGATCATGCGGCTTACGTTTTACGGCCACGCGGCGTTTTTACTTGAGACTGAAGGGACGCGGATCATCTTCGACCCGTATCGGTCGCCGGATTCGGGCGGGTATCGGCCGATCGACGAGCCGGCGGACATCGTGGTGTGCAGCCATGAGAACGACCGGTACCACAGCCATCTGGGGCAGATCGTGCCTCCGTTCGAGGTGATTCGGGGGCCGGAGATCGCGGAGGATGGGCTCAGGGTACGGGGAATCCGCTTTCAGGCGGTGCCGGTTTACGAGACTCCCGAACGATTGCCTGGAGACGAAGTGACGATCGTTCATTTGCGGAGCGAGGGGCTGCACCTGGCACACCTGGGGGATCTGGGCCACCTGCTCACGGAAGCGGAGCTGACGCCGATTCGGCGGGCGGAGGTGGTGCTGGTTCCGGCAGGGGGCGTGCCGACGTTGGCGCTGGAGTCGATGGTTGAGCTGCTGGGTCAGATCGGCCCGCGGGTGGTCATACCGATGCATTACAAGACGGCGGGGATCAACCTGGCGATTGAGCCGGTTGAGCGCTTTCTGGAGGCGGTCGAGTCGCTGGGCTGGCCGGTGCTTGAAACCGGAGGCTCGACGTTTGAGGTTTCGAGGGAACGCCTGCCGGCAGTGCCGACGATTGTGCGGTTGGAGCCGTGTCGGTGAGTTGAAGCGGGGGCGTACGCCGGGCCACGCCATGCAAAATGGACGGGGTGCGGCGCGGATCAAAGTTCGCGGAGTGAGCGGATGACGTCGAGGCGGACGGCGCGGATGGCGGGGAAGAGGCCGCCGAAGAGGCCCATGGCGAGCGTCATGCCGAAGGCGACAGCGAGTGGCAGGACGCCCAGGCGGAGTTGAATGACGCGCTCGGAGAAGGTGTTGAAATCGCTGATGCCGAAGGAGATCCGTGAGAACAGCAGGCTAAGGCCCGCGCCGATGAGGCCGCCCAGGCCGGTGATGAAGATGGCTTCGAGCATGAATGAGAAGAGGATGGCCCACTGGGAGAAGCCGAGGGCGCGCATGGTGCCAATCTCGCGGGTGCGGGCCTTGACGGCGGCGAACATGGTGTTGGCGGCGGCGAAGAGCGCACCGACGGTGAGCAGGACGGCGATCAGGGAGCCGAGAAATGTGAGGAACAGGGCAGTGAGGTTTTGTTTTTCGTAGAACGCGCGTTCTCGGATTGGTTTGAGGGCGAAGCGGTTGTCGCCGGTGGTAGCGCCTTCGACGGGTGGGGACATGGTTTCGATCAACTGGACGGTGGAGGCAGGGTCGGCACCCTTGATGCGCATCGAGGAGACGGAGCCGCCTCGGTTGGTGTTGGCGGCCACGTCGTCGATGCCGGACCAGACCTCACTTTCGGCGACGCCGCCGGCGGCGCGGAAGAGGCCGACGACATCGTACGCTTCCTTATCGCTGACGCGGAGCTTGCCGCCCAGCTGTGCGCCTGCGAAGCGGCGGCTGAGGGCGGGGGAGACGATGCACTCGCGGACGCCGGGCCGGAGGTAGCGACCGGCGACGATCTCAAAATCCTTGCGGAGATACGGCGAGGGGGAATCGACGCCGCGGATGGTGAGATTGACGCGCGAGCCGTCGGTGCGGGCCATGACGGGGATATGGACCATCTCGCGGGCGGCGAGGGGTCGATCCTGAACATCCGGGATGCCGGCCTGGGCCTGGGCATCGGTACGCGCGGGTCCGCGTGCGATGCCGTTGAGGGTGAGGATGTCGTCGGCGGTGTCGTTGCCGAAGTAGCTGGAAGTTTCGTTGTCGGCGCGGCGGCCCAGGACGATCAGGATCTCGGGATCGCCGGAGACGCTATTGCTGTGTTGGAGGCCGTCGACGAGGCCGAACAGAACGCAGGTGCAGGCGACCACGATGGCGACGACGACGACGGTGAGCAGAGTGGTGGGCCAGCGGACGATCAGGTTCCGCAGGTTGTATTTGAGTGGGACGAGCGCCATGGGGATCAGACCACCTTCCGAAGGCCGTCGACGACGGGGATTGAGGCGGCCTGGAGGGCGGGCCAGAAGCCGCCGAGCAGACCGATGAGGCAGGAGCCGAGCACGCCGGCGATGGCGTACTGAGGCGGGATGTCGAGGATTGGGAAGAAGCCCATGGTGAGCGGTGAGATGGCGTCCCAGTTCCGGGAGAGGAGCAACGCTCCGCCGGTGCCGACGAGGCCGCCGATTCCGGCGATGAGGACCGCCTCGGAGAGGACCATTCCCAGGATCTGGGGCTTGCGGAAGCCGATCGCGCGGAGGACGGCGACCTCTCGGGTGCGCTCACGCATGGTCATGGCCATGGCGACGCCGCAGATGATCAGGAGGGCGAAGGCGACGGCGACGCCGAGCATGTTGATGTAGCTTTGCAGATCCTTGGTGAACTCGGAAAACTGGGCGATGAAGGCGTCTTCGGTCTGGGATTTGGTGGCGTTTTCGCTGTTGGCGGTCTGGGCGTCGATGGCCTGGCAGAGTGTGGGGATGACCGGGGTGCTGGTGCATTTGATCAGGAGGGTGCCGGCGTTGTTGGCGGCCTCGGTGGCGCTGCCCTGGAGCAGGCCCTCGTTGAGATAGTTCCAGTCGAAATAGCAGGAGCGAAGGTCGCGGTTTTCGGGGCCGTCGAAGATGCCGACGACTGTGAGGTCGAGGTCGTAGGGGTAGATGACGCCTCTGAGGGGGAACTTGTCGCCGACCTTGAGGTTTTTGTCCTTGGCGAGCTTGCGTCCCAGGGCGACTCCGCGACCGCCCTTGCGGAACGCCTCGATCTGGTCGGCCGGCATGGTCAGCTCGGGGTAGATGTCAAAGAAAACTTCGGGGTCGATGGCAAACTGGGCGAAGAGACTGCGCTCCTCGTCGCCGTACTTGCCGCCATACCAGGAGAAGGGAGAGATGAGCGGCCGGCCGTCGTCGCGCTTGTCGATGGCGTTCATCGCCCGGCTGTCGTTGAGGGCCAGAACCTCATTTTTCAGGGCGATGGGCACGGGCTGGGCAAAGCCCTGGGAGCTCATGACGATGGCGCGGTCGTAGCCTTTGACGGCCTCCTGGACCTGGTCGCTACTGGCGAACAGGGAGAGCATGGCGACGGTGAGGAAGCCGCAGACGGCGATTGAGCCGATCGTGAGCAGCGAGCGCACCGGGTTGCGTCGGGCATTGCGGAGGACGTAGCCCAGGAATTTCATGAGGGGAATCCTCTGATGGGTCGCGATGTTTGGCTGATGCGAACGAGACCGGACTTGCCGAGGGCGGACGAAGCCAGTCCCCTTTGCGTGGGCGTGGTCAGTCAGGCGCGAGCAGGGTTGGCGGTGTCGAGGTCGGCGTCGTAGAGCGGGTCGGACGGATTCTGTTGGACATTCTTCGGGTTCATGTCGTCGACGAGCTGGCCCTTGTCGAGGTGGAGGATTCGGGTGGCTCGCTTGGCGGCCATGGGGTCGTGGGTGACCATGACGATGGTTTTTTCGAACTCGCGGTTGAGCTGTTCCATGAGGTTGAGGATGTCTTCGGCGCTCTGGCGGTCGAGGTCGCCGGTTGGTTCATCGGCGACGAGCAGGTAGGGGTCGGTGACGATGGCGCGGGCGATGGCCACGCGTTGCTCCTGACCGCCTGAGAGCTGGCGTGGGAAGTGATCCTCGCGGCTTTCGAGGCCGACGACGCGCAAGGCGGTGCGGGCGCGCTCGCGGCGTTGTTTCTTCGAGAGCTTGGTGAGCAGGAGCGGCAGCTCGACGTTTTCCTCGGCACGGAGTACGGGGATCAGGTTGTAGGTTTGGAAGATGAAGCCGACGTTGTCGCTGCGCCAGCGGCTGATTTCGCCGTCGGAGAGGCGGGCGAGGTCGAGGTCGTGGACGAGGATCTCGCCGGAGGTGGGGCGGTCAAGCCCGGCGATGAGGTTAAGCAGGGTGGTCTTGCCGGAACCGGAGGGGCCCATGAGCGCAAGGAACTCGCCTTCGTAGACGGTGACGTCGAGTGCTTGAAGGACGGGGATGCGGATCTGCTCGCGACGATATTCCTTGCTAACCTGCCGCAGGATGATGGCGGGCTGTCGTCCCATGGAAAAGGCTCCGGTCGCGATCGCGGTATTTTGGGGAACAGAACAATGTAGAACGGAGCAGGCCAGAGTGCCAGTTGAGTATTCCCGCTCAGGGGCGAACGAACGCGTACAGGCCGTTTGAAGTCTTTGAGCCGGACACCCGATGATCGCGGGAATTAACTGGCGGGTGAGACGATCATGGCCTCTGTGAGCTTGGGGTCAGGATTCACGATCACGCGTTCGTTGGCTTTCAGACCGGTTTGTACGCGAATGCGTTCGCCTTCCTTGACAATGGAGATCGGTCGGCGTCGGGCGACATTTTCGGAATCGACGACCCAGGCGAAGGTTTCGGAACCCTGCTCGACGACTGACTGAGGCGAGATGTAGAACGAGGTCTGAGGCACGCCGGTCGTGGGCGAGGTGCCCTGGCGGAGGAACGAGACGTTGGCGACGAGTTCGGGAAACAGCCGCGAGTCGGGGTTTTTGATTTTTACGTAGACCTTGACGGTTCCACGGGCGCGGTCGCCGAGGGGGACGACGCGGTCGAGGACACCCATGTAGCGTCGGTCGGGGAAGGCGAGGACCTGGATCTCGGCTTCTTGCTTCAGGTTGGGGTCGATCTTGGGGTCTTTGAGCAAGCCGAGGGCTCGTTCCTCGATATCGGTTTCGACTTCCAGGTCGTCGAGATCGGCGAGAGAGATGACCGAGCCGCGAC
This sequence comes from Isosphaeraceae bacterium, assembly GCA_041750675.1. Lineage (GTDB taxonomy): Bacteria > Planctomycetota > Planctomycetia > Isosphaerales > Isosphaeraceae > BPJS01. Next base: position 5,999 of record JBGSYY010000685.1, read on the forward strand.
CACTGGTGCCGCCCAAACCCCCGATCATGACGGTTTCGCCGACTTCGGCGGATTTCTCGACCACGGTGCCGGTGAAGGGGGCGAAGATCGTCATATCCTTGATCGCCACTTCGATCTCACGGATCGAAGCGGCCTGATAGTTGATGGCGGCCTGGAGGGTTTCCAATTTTTTCTCCGCCAGTCGCGCCGCCGACATCGATTGTTCGGCCTCATCGACCGACATCTGATTCAAAGCCCGGAGTCGTTCCGAGCGGCGGGCCTTGGAGAGCTTGAACTCGTAGTCCACCTGAGCTTCCTTCAGCTCCAGTTCCGATCGGGCGAGCATCAGGCGGCGTGAGGCGAGCTGGGCGTCCAGTTCGGTGTGTTCCAGCTCGGCGATCGGAGCGCCGGTCTCGACACGCATTCCTTCCTTGACGAACAACTGGGCGATGCGGCCGGGTGTTTTGACGCCGATCTTGGCTTGCTGGAAGGAGCGGACATAGCCCTTGGCGGTGAGGATCCGGCCGGCCTCGCCCTGGGTCATGGAGGTGACGGTTTCCAGGTTGACGACGAGCTTGGGTTGCGCCATGGCATACTGGGACCAGGTGAAATAGCCGCCGCCGCCGATCAGGGCGAGGGGAATCAACCAGAGGAGAAACGAAAGCAGGCGTAATCCGAAATTGCCGCGGGGCTTGGAAAGCGGGCGAGGGGGTGGGGCCGGCTCGTCGCGAACGCGAGGAGCGGCGATCTCCTGGGAGGGGGAGGGGCGATCGACGGTGCCGGAGCGGCGGTGCTTGCGATCGATCTTGAGGGCGGAGAGTTCATCCCGGAGCGAGCGCGCACCGGCCGATTCGGTTGCTGGAGCGCCTTCGCGGGCCGGAGCGGACATCGATCATGCCTCCAGAGAGCAGGCGGCTCAAATACGTTCATGACGCAAGTGAGATCACGGGAGCGAAAGGCCGAATGCTCGATGCGGGGAGCGGCCAAACGCACGTCACGAAACTATTCGAGGTGAAGATGGGAAAATTGCGACGAAAAGATTGTACACCTTTGCGGAGATCGGCGTCAGGCGGCCCGTGAGGCCCAGCGATTGAACATCCGAACAGAGGATCCGTGAATGACCCAGGCTCTCGCCGTATCTCTTGTGTGAGAATTACCTTATTCAGGAAAGCCGAAGCCGTCCAGGAACTTCTGGATCTCGGGGCCGGCGACGAAGCCTCGGGTGCCGGTGGCGGCGACTCGGTAGAGGCGGCCGTTTCGGACCACCAGGCGAGCTCGGGTTTGTCCGCCGCCGGCGACGATGCGATCGGGGACGTCGAAAGAGACCTCGCGGGCCGGTTCGCCGTTGATCTCGAGGTTTTTGATCTGGGGCGAGGTGTCGCCGGCTTCAGCGGCGATGGCCCGGGCTTCCTCGTCGAGGAGCCGGAGTGGGAGCATGCGGCGACGATCCTGGGGCAGTTCGAGGAAAACCACGCTCAGGCCGCCTTCGCCGCGATCGAGGTTCCAGGAGAGGACTTCGGGCTGTCCGGGGCGATTTTCGAGGGTTTGGGTCTCCTCGAAGGGAGCTGCGGGAAAGGAGGCCCGGAAGCCGGCGTCGGCAGGTTCGATGATGACCCAACCGCCGGCGTCGCGTCGGGGTTCCGGGCGAGCGGTTGGTGGAATTGAGGTGGGAGGGGTGGTTGCGGCTGGGGTGCGGACGGGGCTTGATTCGGTTCGGGGCGTGGGGTTTGGGTTGGTGCGAGCGGGCGGATCGTCGCGTTCCTGGGTGGCCTCGCGACCGAACGGGCGGCTGCCGGCGTTGGCGGCGGAGGGTGGGTTCTCAAAGGTGCCGTCAGGGCGTTCGAAGCCGCGCATTTCGCCGGGGCGAGCTTCGCGGGGTGTCTCGTCGTGCGGGGCTTCGGGACCGGTGCCGGGGCCGGTCTCGCTTTCGTCGAGCATGAAGGAGTAGATCTTGCTGCGCTGGCCGATCGCGTTGAGGCGACCCTCGAAGACGCGGTAATCGCCCTTGTATTTGAGGCGGACCTTCCAACGTGTGGGGAGGTTGCCTTCGCGGCCGCCGTAGTAGTGGACGTACCACTTGTATTCGCCGGGCGGGCCGTTGCCCTTGTTGAGACCGCCGCCCCAGTAGACATTTTCGGGGCCGAGGCCGTCGACGTCATCGACATCCAGTTCACCGCCGCGCAGGCCGCGGCGGCTTTCCCAGTAGATGTGGGAGCCGCCGGGTTCGAGGACGTGGAGGTCGATATCGGAGGAGGTGTTCCAGATGAGGGTGAACTGGGGGTTGCCGACCTTGATCTCGACGTTGTTGACGAGCTCCTTGCCGCCTAGTCCGAATTTGGCGACGCCGAAGCCGTCGCCTCGGCCGGCCTGGCCGATTCCGGTCAGGGCGGTGCC
>JBGSYY010000686.1:0-11252 GCA_041750675.1 Isosphaeraceae bacterium
GCTGCGCCACCGGCGGCGTGCCCGAGGTGGTCGCACACAACGACAACGGCCTGCTCGTCCCTCCCGACGACCCCGCCGCGCTCGCCGAGGCCATCTTCCGCCTCGTCGCCGACGAATCCCTACGCAATCGCTTCGGCCGTCGCTCCCGCGAACGCTACCTGAGCCAGTTCACCCAGTCGGTGATGGCCGGGCAGATCGAAGCGTTTTATCAGAGGATCGCGTGAGCGAGGACCATACCCCATCATGACCGATCCCCTCATCCCATCCCGCGCTGCCGGACCAATCGGCCCGCCCCGCGAGTTGACCGCCTCCTTCATCCTCGGCACCCTGACCCGGCACGACGCCATCGCCACCGCCTGCCGACGCCACATGGAGGCGCTCCGCCTCTTCTGCGCAGCCCGCGGCATGCGGCTCCGGCTCAAGGTCTACGCCTTCTCCTCCGAGGTCGATGAGCCTGCCTTTCAGCGCACCGAAAATCCCGCTCAGATCGTCCGCGACGACCATTTCCAGCAATCCGACCTCGTCGTTTATGAGTTCGGAATCGAATTCAACCTCTACGACTCCATCCATCTCGCGCCCCGACCCGCCCGTGTGCTCGTCTTTCATTACGGCGTCACCCACCCCCACCTCGCCCCCGCCGCCAGCCGGCCGCTCCTCCACCGCTCCTACGCCCAGATGCGTAACCTCTTCGCCGCCGATGAGGTCTACGTCACCAGCCAATTCGTCGCCGACGAACTACGCCGAATCGGCCTCCCCAGCTCGAAGGTCCACCTGCTCGGACTCCCCGCCGGCGTCGCCGTCGAGGCGATCCCCAACCACGATCCTCGCCCGTCCGGCCCCAATCGCCCGCTGAAAGCTCTGTATGTCGGCCGCTTCGTGCCCGCGAAGCGAGTCAGCGATCTCATCGAGGCTCTGGCCCTCTGTCGCCGCAGTGCCTCGCCTCCCATCGAACTCACACTCCTGGGCAGCCTGATCTTCTCCGATCGAGCCTATGTCGAGGAGCTACGCTCGCTCGCTCAGACCCTCAGCGTGGCCGACGCCGTCACCTGGCTCTTCGACGCCCCCGCCGCCACACTCTCCGACGCCTATCACAACGCCGACGTCCTGGTTATCCCCTCCAGCCACGAGGGTTTCTGCGTCCCGGTCATCGAGGCCTACCAGCACAGCTGCGGCGTCATCGGATCCAATGCCGCGGCCCTCCCCGAAACGATCGGCGGCCTCGGCCTCACCTACCCCTGCGGCGACCCCGACGCCCTCGCCGACGCCCTGACCCAATTCCATGCCGACTTGGTCCAGGATCGCATCGCCACCGACTCCGGCTCCCACGATCTCAACGAGTGGCACACGCTCATCACCTCACATCTCGAACAGTTTCGCCTCGATCACTTCCAGGCCGCGATGGCCGAGGTCTACGCCCGCAACCTGATCGAACCCGTCGAACCCGCCGTCCGCCGTCGCATGGCTCAGGCCCGAACCAGCCTTCTCGATCAGCTCCGAGACCAGAGCGCGCCACCGCTCGCCTCGCCCCTCGTCGATCACCTTCAGCCACTCTACGACCTGCTCGACGCCGGCCCCGTGCCCGCGTTCTCCGCCGAATTACCACAAGTCCCTGCACCACTCGCGGAACCCCCAGCGCCCTCGCGGCGCCGCTTGGCCTGGATTCAATTCAAGCGAGCCGTGAAGGAGGTGCCTGTCGTCGCGCCTGTCGCCGTCTGGAGCAAACGCCGCATCGTCGCCGTGTTGCGACTCCGCCGGCCAGTCTGGCAGAAACTCAAACGCGGCCTGCGTCGAGTGCCGCTCCTCGGCCGCGCTGCCATCCATGCCAAGCACGCCCTGCTCATGCCACGCACCATCCAACATCACCACCATCTGCTCCACGAGATGCGCCAGCTTACCGAATCCCTTTCCCACCAGATCGAGCGTTTGGGTCATGCCGTGCATGAGAGTCGAATCACGCACCCACCCGCGCACACCTTGATTCCGAAGGCTCACGAGCTCGGCCACGGACGCCCCGCGTCCGTCTATCTCTCCCCCGCGACGGCAAGCACTGGTGAGGAAGCCGCCCCGGGCACACTCCCGGCCCAATCCTCCTGGCTCGGCGTCCATCCCGCGACCTACGACGGCCGCCTCCGCGTCGTCGTGGGCTGCGGCATCGTGCCTTGGCCCGATCACCTCAATGTCGATGACTCTCCAGAGGCCCAGCCCGATATCGTCGCCGCACCGACCGCCCTCCCGTTCCCACCCGGCTCAGTCCTTGAATTAATCATCCAGGCATTGGACCCTGCCACCACCCGCCACGCCTTCGAATCGTCGCTTCTGCCCCATTGGTGCGCGCTGCTCGCATCGCACTCCATGCTCAAGCTCATCGCCCAGGATCCACAAGCCTGGCTGGAGCGCCTCCCGACCTCTGGCGACTCTGCGACGATGCCCGCCACTCAGCCCAACGCCTCTCGCTGGCCCGATTCTCTCTCACCCTCGTACCTCATGCGAGTCCTCAAGACGCACGGCTTCCACGATGTGCGAATCAGCTCCCGACGCTGGTCGAACGGCCTCCCCGAGGTCGAAATCGCCGCCGAGCGTCGTACGTCAACCGCCGGCTTACGCCACTCCGCCTGATCTTTTTGGAAAAACGCCAGCGCCGGGCCTTCCTCGAAGGAAAACCCAGGCGCTGGCGTTACCTGTTTTCAATGCCCGGATGCTCGGCCCGTCGCTCAGTCGCCGAGCAATTCCTCCAACAGCCCATCCGCCCGATAAATCGACCTCAACGCCTCGATGATGCCCCGGCTATCGACCGAGACCGCACGTGAGACCTGGTCCTCATAGGCGAAATCGAGCACCAGCGACTGAATGTTCCCATCGAAGATGATGCCCACCAGCTCGCCTTTGCGATCGATCACCGGGCTGCCCGAGTTGCCGCCAATGATGTCGGCCGTCGACACGAAGTTAAGCGGAGTGTCGAGCTTCAAGACACCCGAATCCTTCGCCTCAAACCAGCTCTTGGGAAGCTCATACGGCTCTTTGTTCCCGTGCGCGGCAGCGTGCGTGAACGCGCCTCCCATCACGGTGTACGGCTCGATCCGAGTGCCGTCCACTTCGTAACCGGCCACCGTGCCGAACGCCAGGCGAAGGGTGAACGTCGCGTCGGGATACACGGCGTCGCCATACTCCTCAAAAGTCGCCTTGGCGATCCTCGCATACTGCGCCGATTCCACACCCTCCACCTTGTCCTCGCGAATCTTCCGAGCCGCCCGCGCGGCGGGATCCACCAGCTTCGCCAGCGTGATCATCGGATCTTTCGAATCAGCGATCGCCGATGCACCGCCCTCCGCGACCTTGCGACGCTGCTCGACATCCCCCAGCTTCGTTCCCTCCACCAGCGACCGCGCGACTTGCTCCGCCGTTTGGCCCTGGAAAACCTTGTCCACAAGCGGCTCCTCCGGCATCATTTGCTTCCAGGCTTCCAGAGCGTGAGTCAGCTTGAAAACCTCAAACTCCGGATAAATCGGAGCGCTGGAATAAAGCGCCAGCTCCAGCGGCTTGCGGCCGGCCTCCTGATACTCACGCAGTCGGTCGGCGTTCGGCTTAGCATCCTCCTCGGCCATGCGGACCAGTGTCCGCGCGATCCGGTACAGATCGCTATCGAACGCACGCCCAAGTTCGAGCATCGCATACGGTCGCAAAACCTCGGCCGATGACTTCTGCGCCTCGGCGATCTTGGTCCAGGCATCGGCGTACTTCGTCTTGCGAGCCGGGTCGGCTTCGATTCGCGACCGCAGCGCCTGCTCATTCACACGTTTGCGATCCATGACCTTCGGATCATTCAGCCCCTGGAGACCACCCATCCGCGCCTTGCGGCTGTTCTGAATGCCGAAGAGCTCTTCCTTGGCCTGTCGCGCTTGCTCCGGCCCACGCGCCGAGAATTCGTTGAGCGACGTCTCGCGCTGGTGCAAGTAATCCAGCAAAAACGGAAACGCGATATCCCGCAGATATTCCAGATTCGCCAGCGTGTTCAGCCGGCTCGTCCGCCCCGGATTGCCGGGCACGAAAATGAGATCGCCTTCCTGTGTCCCGGTCTTCGACCACGTCAAATGGTGCTTGATCTTCGCCGGCTTTCCATCCTCATACGCCCGGAAGAAACACACGTCGAGGCAGAACCGAGGAAACTCGAAATTGTCCGGATCGCCGCCGAAAAACGCGATGTCGAACTCGGGCGCGAACACAAGCCGCACGTCGGTATACGTCTTGTACCGATACAGATGATACTGCCCGCCCTGATAAAGCTTCACAACGTCGGAGCGCAGCCCGGTCCGCTCCAGCGAATCCTTCTCGATCGCCGCGATCGCGCGCCGACGCGCCGTCTCGGCATCAGCGTCCGACATCTCCGCCGTCACCTCTTTGTTCACCTGATCGGTCACGATGTCGATCGATTCGACCACGTTCAATTCGAGGTCCGGCGCTTTCGGCTCCGCGTCCCGCGTCTTGGCGTGGAAGCCGAGCTTGTAATAGTCCTTGTCCGCCGTCGAAAGCTTCTGCAACGTGTCTGCGCCGACGTGATGGTTCGTCATCACCAGCCCATCTTCGCTCACGAACGAGCCGGAGCCGCCGCTATTGAACCGCACCGCCGACAGCCGCACATGCTCGATCCACTCCGCTGTCGGCTCAAAGCCGTATTTCTCCTTCAAATGCTTGAGCGGCAGGTTGTTGAAAACCCACATCCCCTCATCCGCTGGAGCACGCGGTGTGGCGAACCCAAGAACCAACACCGCGGCCACGGCCGCACACACCAACAACGACGGATGACGCAGCAACATCTCGAATGAACCTCCCTGGATAAACACACAACTCAAAGTGTTTCGGTAATTCCCTCGGACACCGGGTCGCTCTCAGTCTCCACCGACGGCTTCGCACGCAGTCCCACCCAGAGCAACGCCGCGATCAGCACCGAAAACGCCGCGATCGAGGGAATCGCATTCTCCAGCCAGTTGCGTGGAAAGCCGAACTGCTTGGAAAGGTCGAGCACGCTCTCTCGCACAAGCCGGTACTTCGCCCGCCCGGCGTCGTCCACCAGATAAACGCCCGCTTCCTCGCCCTCCGCCGGCGTCTCATGGTTCCACACCCGATACGTCGCCCCGTCCGGGCCAACCTTCGTGTCAGCCCCCGCCGCGTCCAGAACCGCAACCGCCGCCGGCAATTCATCACTCGAAAAATAATCCCGCGCCAGTTGATCCGAAAACGCCGCGAGCCCAGCCACCAAAATCCCCGCCATCGAGCCGCCCGCAATCAATCCGCTCGACATCAACACCGCCGGACTGGAATCCGAATCCTCGGGTGAAGTCTTCTTGATCCGATCCACTGTCGCCCGAACCAGGCCGCCCACGAAGATCGGAAACGTCGTCGATAAAGGCAGATACACGCCCACCGCGAACGCCAGCGCCGAAACCCCCGCCAACTGCATCACAATCGCCAACCCCGCCCCCAAAATCACCAGGGCCCAAGGCAGCTTGCCGCCCATGATCCCCTGAATGATCGTCGCGAACAGGTCCGGCTGCGGCGGGCTGAACTTCGTCGCCGGCGTGCCGTTGACACGCGTCTTGACCACGCCCCCGATCCCCGGGTCCACCCGATACGCCGGCTTCCCCGTCGTCGCATCCACCAGATACTTGCCACGCTCAACCCCCGGCTCCGGCTCCGTCACCCACCACACCTTGTAGGATGTGCCTTCATGTTCCATCGTGTCCTGCAACGACTCGACCGGCGCGTTCACCGTCGGCAGGTAACGAGGGTCCGGCGTGATGTCCGTATACACCGAGTTCAGCCACGACAAAATGAACCCAATCACTAACGCCGAGCTGATCGCCCCCACAATGATCGCCCACTGCTGCTTCGACGGTGTCGCCCCAACCAGATGCCCCGTCTTCAAATCCTGGCTCGTCGTCCCACCGTTCGAGCTGGCGATGCAAACCACCGCCGCGATCGAAAGCGCCGTGACCTGATACTCCGGCCCCACCCAACCCAGGATGACGAATATCAAACACGTCATCAGCAACGTCGCGATCGTCATTCCCGAAATGGGATTCGACGACGAGCCGATCTCACCCGTCAACCGCGAACTAACCGTCACAAACAAAAACCCGAACATCACAATCATCAGCGCCCCGGCGATCCGCCCCGGCGTATCGGTCGGTATCATCTGCGAAAATGCGATAACCGCCACCAGCCCTAGCGTGCCCAGTGCGACAAAGCTAAAGGGCAGGTCACGCTCAGTACGCTTCGTCCCCCCCGCCGATCCACCCCCACGCAACGCCCCCAAACTCCCCGCAATCGACCCCACGATCAACGGCAGCGACCGCACCATGCTGATAATCCCACCCGCCGCCACCGCCCCCGCGCCAATGTAACGGGCATAGTTGCGGAACAGATCGCCCACCCCCAACTCGTCAATCGGCTTGGTAGCCGGCGGGATCGCCGCCACCGCCCCCTGGCCGAAAAACGCGATGGCCGGGATCAACACCAGCGACGTCAAAAACCCGCCGCCCACCATCACCGAGGCAATTCGCGGCCCGATAATGTAGCCCACCCCCAGCAACGCCGGCGCGACCTCGCAAACCAGGATCGCCTTGTTGTAACCCGGAATCCCCACAATCGCCTGCGCCGGCTCCTTCGACCACAGCCGGAAGGCCTCCATCAGGATCTGATAGAGAAACGCCAGCCCGAACCCAGCGAACACCGTCGTCGCGCTCGCCCCACCCCGCTCGCCCGCTTCGAGAATCTTGGCACACGCAGTCCCTTCAGGATACTTCAGCGTGCCGTGCTGCTTCTCGATAAACGCCTTGCGCAGCGGGATCATCATCAAGATCCCCAGCACACCCCCCAGCACCGAGACCATCAGGACCCGCAGCGGGTCCATGTTGTAGCCCAGGATCAGAAGCGCCGGCATCGTCGCCCCCACGCCGAACGCGATCGACTCCCCCGCCGATCCCGTCGTCTGGACGATATTGTTCTCCAGGATCGTCGCTCGCCGCAGCCCAAACGCCCGCGACAGCCAGCGGAAAATCGTGATCGCCAAAACCGCCACCGGAATCGACGCCGAGACCGTCATCCCCACTTTCAAGAACAGATACAGCGACGACGCCCCAAAAACGATCCCCAGTCCTGCGCCCAGCAAAACAGCCGACCAGGTCAGCTCCGGCACAATGGTCTCGGACGGGACATACGGCTGAAACGCCTTGGGCTCGGCCGCGTTCGCGGCCTTCGGGGCAGGGGGGGCCGACATGATCTTGTGAAGTCTCCCGCGCTTCTCTCGGGACAATCCAGGTTACGTAATCCCCCCCCAACGCCCGCACGAAGCGCGCGAAACCGTCAGAGCCGGGAGTGGGCAGAATATCAAGCGTAGCGACCCAACTTAACGCGAGCCTGCGGGAGTGGAAAGAGTGTCGCCGCTCGCCGCCGTCGCCGATTCCTCGACCACCGCCCTCGATGCGAACACTCGCTTCGCCTCCAGCTCCCGCAACCGGTCCACGATGTCGCAATGCACCGCCAGCGGCGATTGCGCCGCCTCGATGTCGTAGATCAAGCCCGGATCGTACGCCTTCAACGTCGCGTACGTTTCTTCATGATAGACCTTGATCCGCCGCTTGATCACGGTCTCGCTCGTGTCGTCCAGCCGATTCTCACGCAGCGCACGCGTGTTCAGACGCTCAACCGCCTTACGAATGTCGCTGATCTTCAAGTGAAAAATCTGGATAACATCAAGTGACGATTCCAGCATCGTTGCCTGGTTGAAGTTGCGAGGCAGCCCGTCCAGAACCAGCACATGCTCGTCCGGTATCAACAGCTCCTGCAGCTCCAGAATCCGAATATGCCGCAAATATATCCGCGTGGTCAACTCATCGGGAACCAGCAAGCCCTGCGAGGTGTACCGCACCACCTCCCCACCCAGCTCGCCCCAGAGCGGCAACTTGCGAAATAGCTCGCCGCTCGAAATATGCACGAACCCCGGCAACTGACCCAGCACCGACCCTTGCGTACCCTTACCGCTGCCGGGCATGCCGAATAGGAGAATCGACCGATAGCGGTTCGGCTGTGTGTCGGGCATCGGAGGGGCCTCGCTCTCGATGGTGGCGGTGAAATGTCGCCCGGCAAACCAGGCGAAGTTCTCTACGCACTCCATCATCCGCAGCCCCACCTACCCGGGCAACCCCTTGCACGAGCCGCCCGATCGTCACACCCCTCCCAATTCACATCACCGTGAAATAGTTCGCCACCGCGAAATCGAAATACTCCGCCTTCAGCTCCAGCGGCCAGTCGCGGTAGACGCAGTAGTTCTTCACCTGAAGCAGCAAATCGCGCGGCTGGCACGCCCGGAACGGCCGATCCACCGATCGGTAGTGCGTGTTGATCAGATAATCAATCACCCCCGGATCAAACGCCGGGAATCCCAGCTTGGGCGCGAAGATCTCAAACATCGACCGAAACATCGCCTCGGTCGGGTCGGTCGCATGAACCTTGTAAGGAATCCGCCGCAAAAACGCCTCATCCACCAGATGCTTCGGCTCCAGGTTGGTCGAGAATATGATGAGCTGGTCAAACGGCACCCGAATCTTCTTGCCGTTCGAAAGTGTCAGATAGTCGTGCCGCTTCTCCAAAGGCACGATCCAGCGATTCAATAGCTCCTGCGGCTGCATCCGCTGGCGGCCGAAGTCGTCAATCAAAAACGTCCCATTGTTGCTCTTCATCTGCAACGGCGCTTCGCTGATCTTCGTTTCCGGGTCATACTGAATTTCCAGGCTCTCCATCGTCAGCTCACCGCCCGCCACGATCGTCGGCCGCTTGATCTCAACCCACCGATCATCCTGATCGTCGCGACGCAGCAAGCCGCCGCATCGCGGCCGCAACGGCTCGTGATTCGCCGGATCGAACAGCTTGAGCACCTGCCCCTCGGCCGATATCGCTCGCGGTATCCAAACGTTCGTGCCGAAACACTGCGTGATCCGCTCAGCGATCGACGTCTTGCCGTTCCCCGGAAAACCGTACAGAAACAACCCGCGCCCCGAATTGATTGCCGGCCCCAGCGTGCCGAACATCGCGTCCGAGATCAAAAGATCGGAAAACGCCCGCCGCAAATCCGCCTCCTTGGGATTCTCTCGCGTGATCGTCTGCGCCAGCACCGATTCCACGTAATCCCGAAACGGCACCGGCGCCGTCCCGACATACGCGCATTCGGCATAGAAATTCCGGCCCCGCTCCCGACCCACATCCGTCAACTGATACAAAAAGTCGCTCGCCGCCGCCGTGTTCGAATACGTCAACGATTGCTGATTCTTCAAATACCGCAAAAACTCCGGAAACGGCGCAAATGGCATCCCCAGCTCATCGGCAATCTGCCGACCGCTCGCCCGCCCCACCCCCATCAAGTACTTCAAAACCAACGACTCAACCTGAACAGGCGTCAGCCCCGCCGCCGCGAAATCCGCCGCCGGCTGGGGCCGAAATCCGGTCGCCGTCGCCGCCGGCTCGGGGGCGAACAGGCTGGGCATGCTCATCGACTCCGGCACCATCGGTTCGGCGACGCTCATCTCATCCGTTCTCCGGGCTTTGAAAACGCGCAGACGCCGACCATGCGCCTACCGCGAACGCAACCGTTCGCATCAGGACCATAGGTCGCCCAGCCCGCTTCGTCAAAGTTCCGCCGCAAGCGACGCACACACCGCGTCCGGCAATCGCAAGGTCGCCACCCGCTCTCCCCCCTCACCGCCTGCCTTCACTGCCAGCGTGATCCACCAGGTCGCCCCCGGCAGCACCTCCGCCACCCGGTCGGCCCACTCCACCAGGCTCACACCCCCCTCACCAAACAGCTCCGCAACCCCAAGCGCCTCGAACTCCTCCACCGATCTCAGCCGATACGCATCAAAATGATGCACCACCGGCAGCACCTCCCCCTCGTACACATGATGCAAGACGAACGTCGGACTCGCGATCGCCCGCGAGTCCACACCCAACGCCTCCGCGATCGCCCGCGTCAACCGCGTCTTTCCCGCCCCCAGCGGCCCAACCAAACCGATCACCGTGTCAGCCGTGATTAGCTCCGCCAGCGCACGCCCCAGCCGCTCCGTCTCCCCCTCGTCGGCCAACTCCACCACCAAGCCCTCGGCCATCCGACTTACCTTCATGACCCTCGTTCGCCCCCCGCACGCATATGATCAAATCCGCTCACTTCGAGCAGATGAACCCGACCATCCTGCCCGCGCATCCGAATTCCCGGCTCTGCCTCGATCACCCCAATCTGCACGGGCCGCCCCACCGCATCATCATCAAACCCCTGCTCACGCACCCGCTCCGCGTCCTCCGCCGCCACGCAAAACAACAGCTCGAAATCCTCCCCATCGCTCAAGGCATGATCCAGCGGCGTGCCCCCGTCCCGCGCCGCCAGGCTCACCGCGTCGCCATGCACCGGAATTGCCGACGCCTCCAACGTCGCCCCCAACCCCCCGCTCTCCGCCAGAATATGCTCCAAATCCCCGGCCAGTCCATCCGAGATGTCGATCATCGCCCGCAGCCCCACCCGCTCATGCAGCGCCTGCGCCAAAGCCACCCTCGGCCTCGGCTTCAAATGCCGACCTAGCAAACTCCCCCCCAACGGCCCCGTCACAAACAACGCATCCCCCACCCGCGCACCCGACCGCATCACCGGCCCTGCTCCCGTCGCCAAACCAAGCACTGTTGTGCATATCACCAAAAGTCCATCCCAGGCGTTGGTGTCGCCACCGATCAAATGAACATCATAGTCACGCGCGGCCTGCTCCAGACCCCAGTGCAGCGCCCGACCCAGCCGCGCCGGGTCGTCCTGCCCGTGCGGATGCCTCGGCAACGCCACCGCCACCACCACAGCAATCGGCCGACCCGCCATCGCCGCGATGTCCGACACACTCACCAGCAACGCCTTCCGCGCAATCTCCTCCGCCGCGTGCTCACTCGTCCGAAAGTGCCGACCGTCCATCAGCATATCCGTCGTCACCAGCAATTCGCCGGGCAGCGATCCGCTCAACACCGCGCAATCGTCGCCAATGCCGTGCTTGATCAAGCCCGCGGCATTCGGCAAACCCGCCGTGTTTCGCCGCATCCACTCGATCAATCCAAATTCGCCGCTCGCGCTCATGATGACCTCGCCCCCGCCCTTCCGGCCAGAAACCCCCGCACCGCCTGCTCGGTCACACCCGCGAGCAATCCATACGCCTCGCCCAGCGCATCCGCCA
>JBGSYY010000687.1:0-4086 GCA_041750675.1 Isosphaeraceae bacterium
CGTTGGCAACGCGAAGGCCGACCGACCGATGCCGTCCCCGCCCTCGCCCTGGGTTGGCGCGCCGAAATCGCCGGCGTCCAGCTTCTCGACGTCGTCTCCGGACGCAGCACCCTCCGCGTCCACGACATCGACTCCGAAATGCCGCTCGTCATCGAACCGGCACGCGACGCCAATCCCTGAATCGCTCGCCTCAACGCATTTCCCACCGCCAGGCATCCACGATCGCCCATCGAGGGTCACCCCTTGCGCAATATCATCAGTTGCTACACCAACGCCTACGGCGCGGCCGGAGTCTGGGAGGCCGTCTCCCGCGTCCGTGATGCCGGCCTCACTCACATCGAACTCGCTCTCCGGCCTCACAACCTCGGCGGACTCGTCATTCCCGAGCAAGCCGTCATCACCGAGAAAACCGACGACGCCACCGCCGCCCGCTTCGTCGATCACCTCGCCACCAACGGCGTCCAGATCAGCGGCTGCAACATCGGCGGCGCAGATCTCCTTACACCAGAAGGTGTGGCAGTCACCGAACGCCGCCTCCGTTGCGCCCATCGTTGGTTCGGCGCAACCCTCGTTATCTCCGGAGCTGGCCAACCGACCGACAACGCCCAGCGCCACATCGCCGAAACACATCTTCGTCATCTCGGCGACGTCGCCGCATCCCTGGGAATGATCCTCGCTCTCGAAACCCACAAGGGACCAACACAAAACGCCAACGCCATGCTCGCCTTGATGAAGTCGCTCAATCATAGCCACATCCGTATTAACTTCGATACCGGCAACATCGCCTACTACAACGCCGACACCAATCCCGTCGCCGAACTGGAACAGGTCGCCCCCTGGGTCGCGAACATGCATCTTAAGGACAATCGCGGCCGTCTCGAAGACTGGTATTTCCCCGCCCTGGGCGACGCCGGCGCAGTCGACTTCACCGCCATTCGCAAATGCCTCGAAGCTCGCAACTATTCTGGAGCCTACACCATCGAAATCGAAGGAATCGGCGGCGAACCGGAGCCAACACTCGAAACCCGCCACGATCGCGTCCGCCGCAGCGTGGCCCATCTCAAACGCTGTGGCTATGGGAGATCCTGAGCAGATTTCCCCGTCGTTCGACCTTCCGAGCCAATCGCGCTCGTCCGCGCCCGACAACCCACGAATTCACGAGTCGCCCCGTTCAACACCACCGATAGTACGAATCCACCGCCGCCTGCCCCGTGAAGTTCGGCCCCGCCTGGTCATCCGCGCCCAGATACTCACACCCAAACCGCACCTCGGCCCGCCCGCGACGCACGACTCGTCGATTTCGCGAGTCAAACTCCAGCCCAGCCCTCCTGAGAGTGGGACCAATCCGCCGTGCCTTGGCTTCCTCCAGGCCCTTACGGATCTGCTCGGCGACCGACAGGCGCTTCGAGGAGTCGTTCATGATGGCTTCACCGCTCCCTGTCAATAAGCGGTGGCAGGACCAGCTTGCGGATGACCTGCATCGAGAGGAACAGGTGATTCGGGTCGTCCAGCAGGGGTGCGAATCCGAACCGTCGGTAAAACTGGCGGGCCGCATCGTCGATGGCATCGACCTCCACGGCACGGATTCCGACGTGCTCGGCGAGGTGCTGGGCACGCCGCAAGGCGTCGATCAAAAGGAGGGAGCCTAGTCCCTGTCCCTGGACCGTGCGGTCCACGCCCAGCCGTCCGAGCAGCACGACGGGCACGTCTAGCCGGGGTAGCCCCTTTGCCTCCCCGGCCGGAAGCGCCTCATGGACGACACGGTGGTTCGAAATGGCGTAGTAACCCAGCACCATGCTGGAGCCTGTCCTCGTGCCGACGTAGGTGCGAGCCAGGTCACGCTTCTCGAACTGGGTCGCCCTCAGCCTGAGCCACTCGTCGAGGACGGGGTTCCCGCAGTCGAAAGCCGTTCGATCGTGGCTCGTCCCGAGACGCTCGATCGACCAGGCGTTGCCGGGTGGCTCAACCAAGGTTCTTCCTGTACCTCTTGGCAGCCTTCAGCAGTGCGGCGTTCGGGCGTGCCTCGGCGTCATCCAGTATGGCGGCGAACCGATCACGGTCACGGTCGCTCAGCATGGTGACGTTCCGCTGCTCGATGACCGACCGGGCCTGTTGGACAAGCGTGCTGACGGCAAAGTCAGTTACCGACTGCCCGAGAGCGGCGGCAGCTTCTTCGATGACATCTTTGAGTTCGACCGGGAGCCGGAAATTGAGCCGGGCATCCCTGGCACCGGTGGACATTGTTCACCTCGGTCTTTGGGACTTCGTACAGCGGATTGCCACATCCATATTCTAACCGCCTGTGTGGCGATCTGCCACATCGCTCGTCACGTACATGACCGGACTCCATATTGCCACACGTCGTAAATCCCCTCGCCCTCGCAGGTATCCAGGGCGATGAAGCAGAGCAGGATCGCCCTACCAGCCCCAATGCGAGGCCCGAATCGATGCAGGAAAGGTGGATTGCTTGAACGTCGTCCAGCCCTTAAACTAAACCTCAACCTGACCAATTTCCGCCCCCTTCCTTTACAAATTCCTTGGGAGCGATCCTTTACCGGATTCCCTTACACGAATTTGGGCCACAAGGCGTAGCAGGACAAGAGGTTAGGACACCGGAGAGGTGACCGAGCGGCCGAAGGTGCGGCACTGGAAATGCCGTGTGGTGTCACAGCCACCGCGGGTTCGAATCCCGCCCTCTCCGCTTCATTTTTGAGCCAGGCTCCGCCATCGGGGGCCTGGCTCATTTCGTTTTCCGCGACGGATCACGCAAACATTCCCGGAATCGGCCGACCGCCTTGAGCAACCACCGAGATCGGCCGCTTCAGGCGATCCTCAAAGATCGTCTCCGCGTCGATCCCCATCCTCGCATAGATCGAAGCAACCAGATCCTTCGGCGTCACAGGCAAATCACGTGGCGCTTCACCACGTGCGTTCGACGACCCGATCACCTGGCCGCCCCCCACGCCGCCCCCGGCAATGAGTACGCTCATCAAGCGACCCCAGTGGTCTCTCCCAGGCACCGGATCTTGCGGCAGACCCTGATTCAACCGAGGCGTCCGACCGAACTCTCCCATCACCATCACCAGCGTCGAATCCAGCATCCCGCGCTGCCCGAGATCATCCACCAGGGTCGCCACCGCCCGGTCGAGCTTCGGAAGCACGTCGTGCATTCCCTTGTCCAGACTTGAATGCCAGTCCCAGCCGCCAAACGTCAACGTCACGAACCGCACGCCCGCCCCAACAAGCCGCCGCGCCACCAAACAGCTCTGACCCCAAGAATTCCGCCCATAACGATCGCGCAAACGTGGACTCTCTCGGTCGATCTGAAACGCCCGCCGCGCCGAATCGCCTGTCAGAAGCTCAAAAGCCTCCCGGGAGAACGGGTCCCCACCAGCACCCTCGGCGTCAGCCTGTCGACGAACACCGTCAAATGCCGCCAGCAAATGCCGGCGATCCTCAAGCCGGCGCGTCGTCAAATCACCCGGAAGATTCAAATCCGAAGCCGAATAACTCGGCTGATTCGGATCGCCGTCGGCCGAAAACGGGTTATAAGCCCGACCCAAATAGGCCGCCCCATGATATCCCGGCGCCAGCCCCACCGAGTGCGTGGTCGGTAGCCCCACATACGCCGGCATACCCGGTACACGCGGCCCGCGAACCCGCGCGATCACCGAACCCATCGACGGATACATCGGAGCCTGATTCACAGCGTTCGAGCCGAGATAACCCGTCAACATCCAGTGCGCCGCCGCGAAATGATCATCATTATCGTGATGCATCGACCGGATGATCGCCATCCGGTCCATCATCCGCGCATGCTCCGGAAGCAGTTCACTCACCTGAATCCCCGGCGCGCTCGTCGCGATCGCACCCAGTGGCCCGCGCACCTCCGCCGCCGACTCCGGCTTCGGATCATAGGTCTCGTGCTGAGGCGGTCCCCCATCCAGCCAGACCAGGATGACCGACAGATCCTGCCGAGCCTCAACCGCGGTCGACGTCGCCGCCGCCGCCCGCTGCCTCAGCAAATCCGCCAGCGTCAGCCCACCCAGCCCCAACGCCCCGGCACGCAGCAACGCACGCCGATTC
>JBGSYY010000688.1:0-1791 GCA_041750675.1 Isosphaeraceae bacterium
GTGCCAGCCGTCGCGCGATTCCGCGGCCCGACCAACGTCGGGCGATCAGCCCGAAGCGGACCAGACACACGCTGTCCATCTCGGTCGGCAGCACGGCCGAAATGCGGCGGACGGCCGCACGCGGGCCTGCCGCCGCCTTCATCACGATTCGTGCTCCGCCGGCCCGAGTCGGCGTAGTTGTGTGAGCAACCGCTCCAGCCGCTTGGGCGGGGCGATCAGAGTGGGCACGCGCACCGGTGTGTTGGTGACGAACGCGCCCAGCGTCAGCATCTGGCCGTCGATGGTGGCGAACCAGCAACCCGCCTCGGCGGCCATGACGGCTCCAGCGGCCAGATCGTGAGTCTGCTCACCCAGGAAGATGCTGGCGCGAACGCGGCCGCTGGTGACGAACGCCAGCTCGCAGCACGCCGAGCCGATATCGCGGATGCGGCCGGGTATGGATCGAGGATCAATCGCGCGTAGCGCGTTGGTCGAGGCGCTGACGTTGTCGTGGTCGTGGAAAACGTCGGCGTCATGGGAATGGAGACGTGTGCCGTCACGCCAGGCGCCGCCGCCCTTGGTCGCCCAGTACAGTTCGTTCAAGGTCGGAATCGCGATCACGCCCAGCACCGGCTCGCCGCCGTCGATCAGGCCGATCGAGATCGACCAGAGGGGAAACCCGTGAACCAGGTTGCCGGTGCCGTCGATCGGGTCGATACACCAGCGTCGAGGCCCGCCTCCGCCCGTGGTAGCCAGCTCCTCGCCGGTGAGAACGTCGTCGGGATACCGCGCGGCGATCCGCTTGCGGATCATCCGCTCGAGATCCAGGTCAAGATCGGTGACGTAGCTGCGGTTGCTCTTTTCCTGGGGCGAGATCCGCAACTGGCGGTCGCGGGCCAGCGCGGCGGATTCGTTGGCCAGGGATTTGGCGAACTCTAGATCGGCGGCGTGCATCGACATTCGCAGGGGTCCTGGTCCCGTCTCGCGTCCTGGCGGCTCGTGTTTCCTCGACCTATCGCGAACGGGGATTGGGTCACAGGGTAGTCGTTCACCGCCCGCGAAGGAAGAACTGGGTCGCGGTCGCGGTGCGAGAACCGACCCCCGCCGCAGGCTTCTTTCACTTGGCTGGCGTTGGTTCCTTCGCATCAGCCTTGACGAACACCAGAACATGCTGCCAGGGCAGAAAGTCGTGCGTCTCCTTGAGCACGAACCCTTGCGGTTCCACTTCCTTGCGAACCTGGGCCACGCTCATCTTGTGCTCGGGCTTGATGGGAACCTCCGGGTCTTCGGCGCGGAACTCGACGAGCACCAGGCGGCCGTCCGGCTTCAGCGCGCGGCGGATGCCTCGCAGGGTCTCTTCCGGATGTGTGCATTCGTGGTAAACATCGACCATGATTGCCAGATCGACCTGGCCCTCGGGCAGCTTGGTCTCAACTTCGGTACAAAGGATCGGTGTGATGGTTTTTTGAAATCCCATTGCCTGAACATTCGCCTTCAAGATGCGGACCATCTCAGGCTGGATATCGGTGGCGAGCACCTTCCCGCCCGGCACCACGCGGCGCGCCATCCGCACGCTCGTAAAGCCGACGCCCGCGCCGATGTCGGCCACGGTCATGCCCGGTTCGAGCTTCAAGGCGTCGAGCATCCGCTCCGGCTCTTCCTCAATTTCGCGCTCGGGTCGGATGAGCCAGTCCGCCCCCAGGTACGACATAACCGGGGCGATCGCACGGCCGAGATAGCTCCCGTCTTGCTGAACATTGCTGCCCCAGGGCGCGTGCGGATCGGCTGGGGGCTTGCGTGTCCGCTTCGCGG
>JBGSYY010000689.1:0-2545 GCA_041750675.1 Isosphaeraceae bacterium
CCGCCGCGCGCGAAATCGCCACCGCCGGCGTCCTCTTCTCGGTCATCATCTTCGGCATCGTCGCCGCAATCGTCCTCGTCGCCCGTATGACCGTCCTCTATGGCTGGTAAAGCAAGGGGGACGACAGCCATCGCGCGGTCATGAACGACTCTCCGCCTCCCGCGCATGCAGCGCCTCGTGCTCCGCCTCATTCGTCGGCCGTGTATCTTGCCCCTTCTTCACGGTCAGCTCGATCCGGTCGAGATACTTCACATTCGCGCAATCGTCCAGCTCGCCCGTACGGCAGCTCGTCGGGTCCTTCACCAGAAACCGAAACGGCCCGAAATTCTCAACCCCCAGCGGTCGCCCCTCAAACGAATAAACCACAACGCCTTCCGTCCGCAACGGCTCCAACGGCACCGAAACGCGAAATCCATCCCGCGCGGCATGCAACGTCACATAGTTCGCCTCGGGTTTCGGACCCGCCAACCGCAACAACGCCTCAAACCGAACCCCATCCCCCCGCCGCTTGGGGTGAAACCGGGACACATCCGGCTCCTGATCGCCTTCCGCCATAGCACGGAATGCTCCGTAGCTTATCTCGAGCACCCGCTCAACCGCTCCATCAATAATCAGTCGCGTATCACTCTCATCCATCACGGATCTCCTGCTTATGTGTAGATCAAAAACGGTCGCCGCCGCTCGCTGAACTCCGCTTCCGAACGCGTCCATTCCCCCTCAAGATCACCAACAGCCCGCCGCTCAATCGCCTCACGGCCTCGACCCGATCCGTACAACAAGTCGATTGCGCTCGGCTCGCTCACGAATTCATACGGCTCCCTTCGCCAGGCGAATCGCTCCGGGGCAAGGTGATACGCCCATTCCAGAAATCGACTGAATAGCCTCACCGGTGTCACGCCCGCGCAGTCCACCACATGCGGAAACAACCCACGGCACACTTCCCCCGCGAACTTGTGAAACGTCGGCAAAAACACGCATTCTCGAACGATCACCGACGTGTCTCCCTGCTTCAGCCTCGCCCGCGAAGTCTCCAACCAGGGCGCTCCCCACTGCTCAAACGGCCGCGTCGTCCCCCGTCCCTCGCTCAAATTCGTCCCCTCGATCAAGCATCCGCCCGGATAAACCAACGCCGTCTCATAACTCGGCATGTTCGGCGACGGCATCACCCACGGTATCCCCGTCTCAGGCCAGTGCATCTCACGATTCCAGCCCTCGCATTCCACCACTTCCAGCTCCAGATCCAGCCCACGTTCCCCCACAAGCATCCGCGCCAGCTCACCCACCGTCATCCCGTGCCGGATCGGCATCGGATACGCGCCGACAAAGCTCTCGTAACCAGGATCGACCGTCGGCCCCTCGATCGCGACGCCTCCGATCGGATTCGGTCGATCCAGCACCACAAACCGGATCGACCTCCCCGCGCACTCCTCCATCGCATAAAGCATCGTCGCCGCGAACGTGTAGTAGCGACTCCCCACGTCCTGCACGTCAAAGATCAACACGTCCAGTTCATCGAGCCATTCCGGTTTCGGTCGCAAACTGGCCTCGTCCGAGCCATAAAGGCTATAAGCCGGAACGCCCGTCGCCGGATCAACCATCGACTCCACGCCGATCATATCCTGCGCCTCGCCACGTATCCCATGCTCCGGCCCAAACAACGCCGCCAGTGTCACTCCCGAAGCGGCCCGCAACAGATCGGCCGCGTGAACCATCGACGCATCCACGGACGTTGGATTCAAGATCGCTCCGACGCGACAACCACGCAGCGACGCGAACCGATCGCCGGCAACCCGATCCAGCCCCGTCCGCACCCGCCGCGTTGTCATCGCCCCAGCGCCCGCCGTGCCAGCGTGATCGCCCCCGCCACCGGCTCGCTCACGCTGGTCCGATTCACCGTGAACCCAATCTCTTCCACCGTCTCGATCAATGCCGACTCCAGCCGACCCGTTCTGATCAAGAAGCCCCCCGCCAACGCAATCGGCAACGGCTCGTCCAGCGTCTCCAGCCAACCTTGCTTCTCGCAGACCGCCCCCACCATCCTCGCCAGCTCCTCGCCCTCGTATTGCAACAGCTCGATCGCCGCCTCGTCCCCGCGCTCCGCCGCCGCGTTCACCATCGGCGCCAGCGCGGCAAGTCGCGTCCGATCCCATGTCCCATCATAAATCTTCGAGATGATCGCCTCGGTCCGATCCGCCTCAAAAAGCCGACACGCTTCCTGGCTCAACCAGTCCGGGTCGTCAGCCGGCAGCTCACGTCCATCATGACGCTGTGCGACCAGCCTCAGCCCCTCCAGGGCAATCCGATACGCGCTCCCCTCGTCGCCAATCAAATGGCCCCAACCCCCAGCCCGCTCGATCCGCCCTTCGCGCGATCGACTCACGCAAATCGAACCCGTCCCCGCGATCACCGCCACCCCCCAACCCTCGGCCGTCCCCGCCGCGATCACCAGCTCGGCGTCATTCACCAGCACCAGCGCCTCACTCCAACCGTCCACCCAGTCACCCAAAATCTCGCGATCCTCGGGTCGATCAAACCCGGCCAGCCC
>JBGSYY010000690.1:0-5971 GCA_041750675.1 Isosphaeraceae bacterium
CGTACGTTATGGGCTCGAGTCACACAGAGACTGGCCGGGACGAAGACGAGATTCTACACGTACGAACACTCGAACAATCGTTTGCGCTTGCGTGGCAGGAAGTATCGGTGGAGGAGTACGAGAGGTTTTATCAAACCCTTCCTGTGCAAGACTTCCCATCCCGGCGATCCGAGCTTCGCAAGTATACCGTTTCAGGCGGACCAGTTATTAATTGCACTTGGCAAGACGCGGCTCAATTCTGCAACTGGTCGAGTTCACTCGATGATCTACCAGCATCCGAATGGTGTTATGAAGATGAAAAGGGTGAACTGGTTCTCAAGCCTAACGCATTCAAGCTGAAGGGGTACCGCCTGCCGACAGAAGCGGAATGGGAATTCGCATGTCGGGCTGGGGCGGTCACGTCTCGCTATTACGGTGACTCCGTTGCATTACTGCCGCATTATGCCCACTTCCGATCAAACAGTGATGTAATTGCGGCAACGAGTTGTGGGAAGTTGCGACCGAATGACCTCGGCCTTTTCGACATGCTGGGCAACGTGATGGAATGGTGCGAAGATCTTCATCACGATCACGCGAGATTTCGAGGCGGATCGTTCGATGACGTCCCACAATACGTCCGAGCTGCAAATCGCAGCAGGGCACCATCATCGACTCGGATTTACTGGCTTGGATTTCGACTTTGCCGGAGTTGGGTAACTCATTGAGAAATTGGCACGTGATGGCTCCCGGCTGCAGGGGCTCGCTTGGAAGGAACCGCAGGCATCAATTTGCTCGGGGCCTGAGGGGCCGCGGCCACAACTGGGGCCGGGACTGGGGCCGCGGTCGGTGCTGGGTATAGACGGTCGAAATTGGGGTCGCCAGGCGCCTCGCGTTTGATGATCTGCGGTGACGTAGAGACGACCAGAACTGCGAGAAAGAGCGAAATCGCTGAACTGGATACGATCATCATCGGATAACCTCTGATGAGTGAGTCCGGAACCTACCGAACACCCATCTTACGCAGCCTCACAGGGTTGTCAAGTTGCTCAGAACCAACTTTTTGATCATCGCAGAAGGAACCGGCTGTCAGTCGCCCGATTGCGACTTCTCCCAACGCTCGATCACGGCAAGCCGGAGCTGGGCGTCGCGCTGTTGCGCGTCAACCTTGCTGAGCCACTGGACCTGGAGCTACCCGGCCGCGGCTAGGACGTCGTTCGTCGAATCTCCTCGTCTCGCGCTCTCCGCTTCGGCTTGCGGGGACTTGTCTGCCTGGCGACTCCGGATTTCTCACAGGAGCTGGCTCACTTGCTCGGCAATCCGAACTTCCTTCTGCTCGATCGCAGCGAGCTTGCGCTTCAGATCGTCGTCGAGGTCTTGGAGTGACTTCCCCGCTTCCGGGCCGCAGGCTGCAATGACATCAATGACTATCTTCTCTCATTCCTGCAGCTTCGGAACCGTAGGATAGACGGTAGGTGGTGGAAGCAGTTTAGAGGGAGCCTCTGGCTGTGGTTGAGCATTGATGTAGCCCCCCAGGTGGGCGTAGCTGGTTCGTAGCGAGCCGGAAGCACTCAGGACAGTCATCTCCAGTACGTCGCCCGCGTTGGCAATTGCACGGCGGAGGCTTTCAATGTCGGATACGCTCGTCTCTCCAGCGGTCAAGATGGTGTCGCCAGGCGAGAGGCCCGCAGCAGAGGCTGCACTGCCGGGTAATACGCTTGTGATTCGAACGGCCGTCACCCACTTGGGGGTCAGTGAAGTTATTGGCAGGGCGGGAGCGAAATTTGGTTCGGGAGCTATGTAACGCGAAGCAGGTATTGTGACTGTGACACCGACTACACCGAGGACATAGCCGCCTTGGTACGGAGGCTCAGAATTCGGGTAAGCCGGGGCGGGACTAACCAGCGGACCCTTTATGATCTGCGGAGGGGATAAAACAAGAACGGCTAGCACGAGGGAAACAGCTGAATAAGGCTCGGCTAGCATCCCATTCCCCTCATGGATTAGACCGAATCAACTTCCATAGATTACCCGGGCCGCCCATCTTTTTCAATTGGTCGTGTCCAAGTTTGAGAGGGTGAGCGACGAAGAGCGCCCGCTGACACCTTGTTGAACGGCAGGAACACCGTGTCCTTCGATGACGCTGCGGAAGTCGTTGGTGACGGACGTGTCGTACGGGTTAGCCGTCGGCACGCTGATTGCGCCATCGATCACCAGAGAGTCGATACTCGCCGCGCAGATACCAGCCAGGTCGATGAGCCCGGTCACCGTGTTATACGATCGTTTGCTCATGTGTGCGACAGTGGCGGAGCCCGACGGACCTGGCTACGGGGCCTCCAGGACGTGACCAAGCGGTACCGGATTGCAGCCGCCGCGCATGACCTGGGGGAATCACGCGAGCACTGTTCGGGAGCGGCAAGCCGAAAGGCTTGCAAGGCGGCAACGACCTTGCCTCGCTTGTGCACTTTGCCATTCAAGTGCTCGTGTGGCCCTGCGCGGTGTTTCGTTACACCCCAACGTGGTTGACTTGGTGGCAAAGGCCGAACGCCGCTTGACGTCAGAAAACGACCAATCGTGGGTAGTTCAACGAGTTTCTAATCCTTCAACTGCCTGTACAACCAGGCACGGGCCATCCTGATGTCGCGCTCGACGGATGAGCTTGAAAGATTCAGCAACTCGGCGATTTCCTTCTGGGAATGACCCAGCAAGACGTGGGTCATGATGAGGTGCTGCCGAGGGCTCCGGCGGCCCAGTTCCTCGAGCGACTCCTGCAGCGGCCCGAAAGCGATATGGTGCCGCTCCTCAAGGTTGTCAAGCATCACTTCCAGCGGATGGCGTATCCGGCCGCCCAGTCTCTTCTTCGCGTTGCGCTTTCGCTCGTACTCGATCAACACGCGACTCATCGCCTGCACGGTCGCGGCGAACAGGTGGGTCTGATCCTGGGGATCGAACGTGCCGCTCCCAAAGAGCTTGAGCCAGGCTTCATGCACCAGGCCGGTCGCACCCAGCGTATTGCCCGGACGCCAACCGCGCAGCATGCCAACTGCCACGGCGCGGAGTTCCTGGTAGACGCTCTCGGTGAGCTCTTCCAGCGGGATCGAGCGGATCGGACGGCCATTCGTCGACGGCGAACTCTGCCCGCCCGATGAGAGGTCTGAGTGAGGAAGGTCACCCTGATACGCGTCGCGACGCCCATCGTCGCTCATGGCGGGACTCCTGGTCGTTGAGCCACGGCCTGCAGGTTGTGAGTACATGAATTGTTTCATGGCGGTTGAGCTCCTTGAAGATGGGAGTCGTCAGCCTCGGTGGGCCGGCTGCAACGAGTCGTACCATCGCCATTTCTCTCGGACAGAAGCCTTCCAGTCACCTGGAAGTCAGTCGCGATCATGGTCATTCGGAACTGATGATCACCACATCGAGGCCCGCCCGCTTCGCTTTGCGCAACATGTCAGCGGTTCCGTTGCCGCCCGGGAAGGCCACCACGAGTTCGGGGCGCTCGGCCAGGAGCTGTGAGTTGCGAATCAGCCCGGCATATCGCCCGTGCTTCTTCCACAAGGCAGGGTGAGCCTCGGACCGAATCCCCCTGTTCGCGGCCCATTCTGCCGAAAGGCGATCCGCTCCGCTGGCATCTCCGTGAAGCAAGATGGTGAAGTGGTGCTGCGCATGCAGATGGTCGAGGACATCATTGAGGCGGTGCCGATCCACGAAATTTCTCCCGCCTGTCACAAGCACACGCATCTGATCTCCTTATTGATCGCGAACGGCTGGGTCGACGCTTCCAGGATCGAGGGCACAACATCCAGAAACAGGCCCTGCCGCCAAGGAACAGTCACCGCGACCGCTGGACGTGTCACCAGCAGAAACGCAGTTCCGGGGGAGAACCCTCAAGGATTCGATCGCGCCATGGTGAAAACCGACTCAGGTCGTCGCAACCGAAAATGGGATCAAGTGTTGCGTCGACGATTGCACTCACTCTTATCTGGAATCAGGACGCGAAACTGAGGGAGAGACGCTGGCAAATGCGTTACTTGTCCTGGGGAGAACCGCTCGCGATCCAGGCGCCGAAGGTCAAGGCTCAACCGACCGGGATCTCCCCAACGTGAGAACCCGCATGCGATCCCCGGGGCATGAGAGTCCCACCTTTGGCGCAGCCTGGCCGGCCGATTGGCCGGTCGGCCGTCAAACAAACCCGGATGCCGACGAAGCGAGGAGGTGACGCAGACGGCTCGGTCGTGGTCTTGACTCGGCGAAGAATCGTGTCGGGGCTGGTGGGGATGGCCATGTGACGGACAAGGCGAGCCCCAGACTCACCGCCCAGGACCAGGCCGACCAGGCGGTGGGTCTCCGAGAGCCGTGATGTCGTCCGGGCGTGGGCCTCGGCAAGTCCCGGGATCCGTTCACAGAAGATCGAGCGAGGACAGGACGGCGACGGGCAGCGGAAGCGTCGAACCTGGAGGCGGATTAATGCGCTCAGTTCCACTCAGCCCGATGTCGCTCGGCATGACGCGGCGATTCGGGCACGAGCAGCGCGGCCCACGCCTTCAGGTTCCACGCCAGGCTCGCCATCACCATCTACGCCCAGTTGCTCATCAGGTTGTCGACCGGCGCCGTCAGGGCGTGCACCCCGCCCTTGAGCTGTGCGATCAGGTTCTCCTGGTTGCACCGCTGGTTGGCCAGTAGCACCAACTCCTCGGCCGCCAACGTGCGATCGTTGGTGATGAAGAAGAAGTAGCGATACTCCTCGAACAGCCGCAGTCGCGGTCACAGGCCACGGGCCGGTACTCGAATTCGGCGACCTGCTCCTGGAGCGTGTGGAGCGTCTTGAAGCCGCGGTCGCGGACGACCTGCGGCTTGTGCCGCTCGGGTTCCGCGGTTGGTCCGCTTTCCCTTGCTTGATTTAACCTGGGATTATTGGGTTGCCGGCGGAGAGACTTCCCCTCAGGATTCGACCCCTGCAAGAAACCCGAACTCAATCCATCTCCCCACTGAGGACGAATCCGGCCCACCAAAGTGGCTCGGTGAAGTTGGACTCACCAGGGCTCACTTCCGATTCGCTGGTCTGCTGGGCCAGATCACGCGATTTCTCAAGCTCCGCGGTACGTCGCGTCACCCAGGCCGGGTCACGTAGCAGCTTGAGTTGTGCCTGGCGAAGGGCCGCCAAGCGAGGCAGGCCCTCGATCCAGAGGTTGTGGTAAAACTGATCCATCAGCACCATCGTCGCCGCGTCGTTCACCTTCCAGAGGCTGGACACCACCGTCTCCGCACCCGCCGCGTGAAACGACCGCTGCAGACCCAGCACGCCTTCACCCACCAGAATGTCACCAAGGGCCGTCTGGCATGCGGAAAGCACGACGAGTTCCGTACCCCGCATGTCCAGCGACTGCACCTCCTCGGCGGTCAGAATCCCGTCGCTGTCGCGAAATACGTCTCCCTGTTCGGTCCGCCCCGCGCCGGCCAGGGCCAGCCCGCAGCGCAGCAACGGGGCCACATCCTGCGCCGTGAGGTCCTTGTCGCGTCCAAAGGAGGAGATACCCTGCGAGTCGCTCTTGAGCTGACCGCGGATCATCGCCGCCACCCGCTGGGGCGACTCGAAGAAGCCATGCGTCGCCAGATGAACGTAGCGGTATCCCCGCTCCAGTTCCTGCACCACGCGAGCCTCGCTCGCCTGCGACCCTTCCAAGAGCAGCGTCAAAGCCACATCCGCGTCAGCGCCTGCCGGATACAGACTGACGCACGATCGGGCCTCGGGCCCCGTGCCGGGCAACGGTGCGATACCGGCCCGAGCCCGGTCGTCCTTCAGGACGGCCGCCACATGCCGCGACGCCAGCTCCGTGGCCTTGGCGCCAGGTTCGGCCTGGTAGTCCACGTTCCCCAGGGCCAGGAGCCCGCTGGTGGGTCTTCGCGATGGAGCTGTTGAATCATCCTGCGTAAACATGTCGTAAGCCGCGCGCGCCGAGGCCACCACGGCGATCGCCCGCTCTTCGATCAGGAACTT